>CAYPKW010000003.1:16522-96210 GCA_964411425.1 uncultured Rhodospirillaceae bacterium | reverse complement strand
GGATCATTCCGATTCAATCTGAAACGATCTTGCTCTAGGGTCGCTATCGAACGCGAACGACGCCCGGCGCGTCAACGCTCCCGCGCTCGAGCCTGTCCCGAGCGGCCCTATGCCCGCTCCGGGTCGGCTAGTGGATCGAATCCAACGTTTGGCTCCCCCCCAATTGTCATGCCCGCGCCTGACGCGGGCATCCATCGTGCCGCTGCACCATGGATCGCCGGGTCACGCCCGGCGATGACACCTCCTTCGGACAGGGACTCAATCTGTCGGATTGCATCCACTAGTTTCGCGCCAGTTGGGCGATTTCGTCTTTGATTCGCAGCTTCTGGCGCTTAAGTTCGGATATGAGGGTCTGATCGGGGAGCGGGCGGTGTTCTTCTTCGTTTATGAGATGGTCGAGGTCGGCGTGCTTGGCCTTCAATGTGTCGAGATGCTCGATAACCGACATGCCGCAGCCTCCAATACTGGCCGAGAGCGTCCAGTCGGCAAATGTTAGACCGCCGCAAGGGCGTTTGCAAATGCGGCTAGATCCGTCTTGGCCGGCGGGACGACCGTGACCGGGGGCACTCGGGCCCGCGCCGCTGCCTTGCCCCGGCTGGTGGTCGGGATCAGCGGCGCCTCGGGCGCGATCTACGGAATCCGGCTCCTCCAGTCGCTCAAGGGACTGGTCGAGACCCACCTGGTCGTCACCCGCTCGGCCGAGCTCACCATCGCCTACGAGACCCCGTACAAGCCGGCGGAGGTGATGGCGATGGCCGACGTCCGCTACAAGGTCGAGGACGTGGGCGCGGCGATCGCCAGCGGCTCGTTTCGCACCATGGGCATGGCGGTCGCGCCATGCTCGGTGCGCAGCATGTCGGAGATTGCCACCGGCGTTACCTCCAACCTGCTGACGCGCGCCGCCGACGTGACGCTCAAGGAACGGCGCCCGCTGGTGCTCATGCTGCGCGAGACGCCGCTGCACACCGGACACCTGCGCAGCCTGCTCGCGCTGTCCGAGATGGGCGCGGTGATCGCGCCGCCGGTGCCCGCCTTCTACGCCGGCCCGCGCACGCTCGACGACGTGGTGGACCAGAGCGTCGGGCGTGTGCTCGACCTGTTCGGCCTCGACGCCGGGCTGGTGCGGCGTTGGGGCGAGCCGTCCGACCGCGGCGGCCGGCGACGGGCGCTCAAGTCCAGGCGCCGGTGAGAGCCGCGCCGTCGGGGCCGCGAAAGCAGCCCGACAGGATCGCCGCCGCGTCCGCCCGGTCCGCCGCGCCCGGCACGACGCCGGCCAAGCGCAAGTAGTCCCGCAGGCTCCGCGCCGCCAGCGCCGCCGGCTCCAGCGCCCCGTTCGCGGCCGGGGCCGGAGGCAGAGCCGCCGCCATGGCGAGCTGCGCGATGCGCTCGCCGTCGAGCTCGACCGCCAGCACCGCCTCGTGCAGCGCCGCCGCCTCGGCCGGCGCCGCCGGCGGGTCCTTGAGCCAGCGCCGCGCCGCGCGCAAGGGGCCGAGCACGTTGTCCCGCCAGGGCCGCGCCGCGCCATCGACCGCGCCAAGCTGTTCGTTTGCGAGCGGCCGTCCCGCGGCGCCGGCCCAGCAGCACAGGAGCAACATGTTGACATCGAGACCGTGACGGTCCTGCAACGTGATGCAGGCGCGCGCCACCTCCCTGCGGCCGAAGGCGGCGAGCGAATAGTCCCAGAACGGGTGCGGCGGAAAAGCCAACGTTAGAGCCTGTTTCGGAACTCGTCATGGCCGCGTCCCTGCGGGCTGCGGCGAAAATCGCCGACTGCGGCGTCGAAGCCCTCGACCGTATGCCGCGATACGCTCCTCGGGCTTCTCCTGGCATCCGGCGATTTTCGACCAACAGCGCGGCTCATGAGGAGTTCCGAAACAGGCTCTTAGTCGCCGAGGCAAATCCCGAGACCGCGCGCGGTGCGCACCAGCGGCCCGTCGGGATCGACGGCCTGGTAGTGGGCGATGGCATCCGCGATCGCCACGTCCACGACCTGCCGATTCTGCCAGGCGACCATGCGATCGAACTTGCCGGCGGCGATCAGGTCCACGGCATAGACGCCGAAGACGGAGCCCAGCAGCCGATCGCGCGGTTCCGGCGTGCCGCCGCGCTGCACGTGGCCCAGCACCGTGACGCGCGTTTCCGCGCCCGTGAGCTCGCCTACTCGCTGGCCGATGTACTGGCCGATGCCGCCGTAAGTCGGCCGGCCGCCGGCGTGGGCGGTCATCAGCTGCTCGCCCGCCTCGGTCACCACCGCCTCGGCCACCGTCACCAGGGCGAAGTTGCGCCCGCCTCGCTTCAGGGCTTCGATCTTGGCGGCCACCCGCTCCAGCCGGTACGGAATTTCGGGAATCAGGATCACGTCCGCCCCGCCCGCGATGCCGGCGGCAAGCGCGATGTGACCGGCGTCGCGGCCCATCACCTCCAACACCATGACCCGGCTGTGGCTGGCCGCGGTCGGCTGCAGGTGGTCGAGCGCCGTGGTGGCGGCCTGCACCGCCGTGTCGTGGCCGATCGCCGCCTCGGTCAGGCCCAGATCATTGTCGATGGTCTTCGGGATGGCCACGAGATTGACGCGACCGAGCCGCGCGAGCTTCTGAAGAATGCGCAAGGACCCGTCGCCTCCGATACCGATGAGCGCGTCGAGATCGAGCCGACGGATGCCGTCGATGACCTCGGCCGAGCGGTCGGCCAGGCGGCCGTCGGGCATCGGAAAGGCGAAGGGATCGCCCTTGTTGGTGGTGCCGAGAATGGTGCCGCCCAGCCGCAGCATGGCGCTGTCGGCGGCCGAGGCGTCGAGCTCCTGAAACTGCACCGGCCGGGCCAGCAGCCCCGCGGTGCCGTTGCGCACCCCGATCACCCGCCAGCCGCGCTCATGGGCCCGGCTCGCGACCGCCCTGATGACGGCGTTGAGGCCGGCGCAGTCGCCGCCACTGGTCAGGATGCCGATTCGCTTCGCCGACCGCATGCAACGTTCTTTCCGGGAAGTCCCCTAATGGCAATACGGGAAGCGAGGGTGCAATGATTCCCGCCCGCCCCGCAAGGCGCCGATGCCGGCGGCGATGACGCGGCCGCCTGATTGGCGTATGATTACACCATAGCGGACAACCCGGTTTAGGCGGCCATGAGCGAGGGACCGGAAGAGCTTCGTCGCCGACTGGAGGAACTGCGCATCGAACATCGCGACCTGGACGACGTGATCGCGCGGCTGTCCGACCAGGCGCCGTTCAGCCAGCTCCAGTTGCGGCGGCTGAAGAAGCGCAAGCTGCTGCTGAAGGATCAGATCGCCAGGCTGGAAAGCAAGCTGCTGCCGGACATTATCGCCTAGTGTCCTGCCCCAGAAATTCCCTAACGAATTTCTGGGATAAGCAGGCCACTAGATTCAATTACTTAGTGGCCCGTTCACCCCGAAATTCAAGCTAAGGAATTTCGGGGACGGGACACTAGCGGGCGACCTCCTCGCGCTTGCGGTCGTACATGGCGCGGTCGGCCGCCTCGAGCGCGTCGTCGGCCAGCTCCGAGCCTTTGAAGGGATAGGCGCCCCACGCCACCGACAACGCGATCTTGGCGCCGTTCCACTCGAACGGCGCGGCGTCGATGGCCGCGGCGAGCATCTGGGCCTTCTCGACGACCGCCGACGGCTCGAGCTGGGCAAGCGCCACGCCGAACTCGTCGCCGCCCAGCCGCCCGATCAAGTCGGATTCGCGCACCTTGGCGCGCAGGATCTCCGTAATCCGACGCAGCGCCGCGTCGCCGGCGGCGTGACCGTGCGCGTCGTTGACTCGCTTCAGATGGTTGACGTCGAAGTAGACGACGCCGCCGGTGGACCCGTAACGCTCGGCGAACGACATCATGCGCGAAAGCTCGCGCACGAAGGCGCGGCGGTTGGCGAGCGGCAGCAGGGTGTCCTCGTCGGCCAGGCGCTCCAGATGATCGATGCGCTGGCGCGACTGGTCGAGCTCCCGGCGCATCCGATCCACCTCCGCCATCAGCGTTTGCAGCGCCGCGCGGACGGCAGGCGACAATTCGCTCTCCGGAATGCCGAGAACGGTCAGGGAATCGGCGCGGCGCGGTAGTTGCGCCGGCGCCGCGGCAGGCCTCGCGGCCTTGGCCGGCGACTGCAGCGGTCCGGCCGGGCCCACGCCGGCGGCGGTGTTGTTGTCGACGATCCGCATCTTGCAACCGGGAATATGTGGACGGGCGGAAACCTTGGCAATCGCAATCGACGTTAACAAACCGATACTTGTCATGGTTATCGGTTAACGATTGGTGAGCGCGCGCCATCGCGGCTATCCTTGCTTTGCCGCGGCCGAACCCCAATAATGACCCGCGCGCGCCGCCAGAATGCCCGCTAAAATACTGACTTAGAAGGGATTATTGCCTCATGCCCAATGCCGCTCCGGCCGTCGGCATCGTCATGGGCAGCCAGTCCGACTGGCACACCCTGCGGCACGCGGCGGCGACTCTGGAGAGCCTCGGCGTTGCCTTCGAGGCGCGCATCGTATCCGCCCATCGCACGCCGCGCCGGCTCTTCGCCTACGCGGAAAAGGCGCGCGGGCGCGGCCTCAAGGTGATCGTCGCCGCGGCCGGCGGGGCGGCGCATCTGCCGGGCATGCTTGCCTCGCTGACGCCGTTGCCGGTGTTCGGCGTCCCCATCGAAAGCCGCGCCCTCAAGGGCGTGGACAGCCTGCTGTCGATCGTGCAGATGCCGGCCGGCGTGCCGGTCGGCACGCTCGCCATCGGCAAGGCCGGGGCGATCAACGCGGCGCTCCTGGCGGCGGCCGTGTTGGCGCTGGGTGACGCGGCGGTGGCCAAGGCCCTCGACGGCTGGCGCGAGCGGCAGACCGCGGCGGTCGGCGAACGCCCGCTGGACGCGACGCCGGCGAAGGAGTGAGACGTGGGCGCCGAGGGCGGCCAGAGCTTCGCGCCCGGCGCCTGCATCGGAATGCTGGGCGGCGGCCAGCTCGGCCGCATGACTGCGCTGGCCGCGGCCCGGCTCGGCTTTCGCGTCCACGTCTACAGCCCCGAGCCGGGCGGGCCGGCGGCGCAGGTCGCGGCGGCCGAGACGGTGGCCGCCTACGGCGACGAGACGGCGCTCGCCTCGTTCGCGGCGGCGGTGGACGTGGTCACCTTCGAGTTCGAGAACGTGCCCGACGCCACCGCCGAGTTCCTCGCCCGCCTGAAGCCGACCCGGCCGTCGCCGAAAGTCCTGCACATCTGCCAGCAGCGGCTGCGCGAGAAGGATTTCCTCGCCTCGATCAAGGTGGCGACCGCCCGCTACATGGAGGTGGGCGGGCCGCAGGCGCTGGGGCGGGCGGCGCGCACGCTGGGCTACCCATGCGTCTTAAAGACGGCGCAACTCGGCTATGACGGCAAGGGCCAGGTCCGCATCGAGGCCGGCACCAAGCCGGACGAGGCCTGGGCCAAGATGGGGGCCGAGCTCGGCATCCTCGAGGCCTACGTCGAATTCTCGCAGGAAGTCTCCGTCATCCTCGCGCGTGGACACGACGGCCAGACCGCCGTCTATCCACCGGTCGAGAACCACCACCGCAGCCACATCCTCGACACCACCGTCGTGCCGGCGCGCATCTCGCCAGCGCTCGCCATGAAAGCGGAGGCGATCAGCCGCCACGTCGCGGAAGAGCTCAAGGTGGTGGGGCTGCTGGCCGTCGAGATGTTCGTGACGCCGGCGGGCGAGGTGCTGGTGAACGAGCTGGCGCCGCGCCCGCACAACTCGGGCCACTGGACCATCGACGCCTGCGCGACCAGCCAGTTCGAGCAGTTCGTGCGCGCCATCTGCGGCCTGCCCTTGGGCTCGGTGGAGCGCCACGCGGACGCGGTGATGAAGAACCTGATCGGCGAGGAGGCGAACGCCTGGCGCGACATTCTGGCCGAGCCGGGCGCCAGGCTGCACCTCTATGGCAAGCGCGAAACGCGCCCGGGGCGCAAGATGGGCCACGTGACGCGGCTCTCGCCGCGCCGGTAGTGATCAGCGTCCCGCCCTGCGGCGGGCCAGGATGCGGAACGGGTCGGGCAGCTTCCGGGCCAGCTCGGCGAGGCGGCCTAGCGCCGGCGGTACCCGCATGAGGTCGGCGATGCGCCGGCCGAGGAAGGCCCAGGTCGCCCCGAACTCAGGCGACTTGTCGTTGAGCCAGTACAGCACCGTCGCGCCATAGACGCCGGCGAGCAATCCGCGCTTCGTATAGAAATTGTGGTCGGTCGAGCGGTCGCCTGCGGCGTACCAGATGGCATCGACGGTGCGGTAAAGGCAGCGCGCGCCGAGCGCCATGTTCTGCGGCAGTGCCAGGAACGAAAGTCCCTGGCGGACCGCCTCCCGGTGCGAGGCGTTCTGCTCGAGGCGCAGGCGCACCGCCGTAGCGACGCGCTCGCGCACCTTCATGGCGGAGAGGTCGAGGGTTGCTAGCGCCTCCGCCATGCCGAGGTCAGCGAGGCGGTTGTAGTATTCGATCAGCTCGGCCATGCCGCCGGGAAAGAGGTCGAGCACCGTGGCAGGCGACGCGCCTGCGTCCTTGGCCCCCGCCAGCAGCGCGGTGCGCGTCCAGCCGTCGAAGGCCACGTGCGACAGGGTGGCGAACAGCAGCCTTTCGCGCGCGCTCTCGCGGGCGTCGGCGGCCATGCGCTACTCCGCGTCCAACTCGGCAGGGGCCGGCACGCTCTCGCCGTCCAGCGGCTGCGGCGCGCCATGGCGCAGTTCCTCGACGAAGGCCAGCAGCGACAGGTCGGTCATGCGCATGGGGTAGAGGACGCCATCCAGGTGGTCGCATTCGTGCTGCACGACGCGCGCGTGGTAGCCCTCCGCCTCGCGCTCGATGCGCTCGCCGGCAGGCGTCAGGCCGCGATAGCGGATGCACCGCAAGCGCGCCACCACGCCGGTCAACCCAGGCACCGACAGGCAGGCTTCCCAGCCGAGGTCGGATTCTGGCCCCGCCGCCTCGATTTCCGGATTCACCAGCACCGTCATCGGCACCGCGTCCCCGCCGGCGCGCCCCGGCGGCACCTCGAAGATCACGACCCGCCACGGCACGTGCACCTGCGGCGCCGCCAGCCCGATGCCGCCCGCGTCGGCGAGCGTGTCCAGCATGTCATTGACGAGCCGGCGGATTTCCGGCGCCCGCGGGTCCGCTAACGGGTCCGCCCGGCGGCGCAGGATGGGATGGCCCATGCGCGCGATCTTGAGGATGGCCATGTGGCCAACTATGGGCCATCGACGATCGATTGCAAGCGCCCGGCGGGCTTCACAAGTCCGGGTCGCCGTGCTACCAAGGCGCGCCCCGAGGGTCGGCCGCGTCTAGTGGCGTCGCGCCGGCAGCGGGGCATGTTTCAATCGGAAGTCGGGAAGGAGAGCCGGAAACCGTGCAAGTCGTCGTCCGCGACAACAACGTCGATCAGGCCCTGCGCGCGCTGAAGAAGAAGATGCAGCGCGAGGGCGTCTTCCGGGAAATGAAACTGCGCCGCAGTTACGAAAAACCCTCCGAGCGCCGGGCGCGCGAGAAGGCCGAGGCGGTGCGCCGCCATCGCAAGCTCCTGCGCAAGCGCATGGACCGCGAGGGCTACTAGCTTCCCTCATGCGATACGCCGACTGGCTGCGCCAGAGGTCCGTACAAAAGGGGTCAGGTCTTGCCTTTTGCCTGGTACGCCTTTACCAGCCGGCTGACGCGCGACACCGACAGCCCGGCGGCTTCAGCGATCGCGGTCTGGGTATGGCCACCCTCCAACTACGCCAGGGCGATGCCGGCCGCACGACCGTCGGCCCGGGTAAGATAGGGCAAAATGAAAGACCTGCCCCTTTTAGGTAGACGCCTTGCTTTACGCTTGGCGGGCGGCGGAGTCCGCCCGGGCTCAGAGCGCCTTCACGATCCCCTCGCACACCTTCTTGGCGTCGCCGAACAGCATCATGGTGTTGTCGCGGAAGAACAATTCGTTCTCGACCCCGGCGTAGCCCGAGGCCATCGTGCGCTTGACGAACAGCACCGTCTTCGCCGCCTCGACGTCGAGGATCGGCATGCCGTAGATCGGGCTCTTGGGATCGTTCTTGGCAGCCGGATTGGTCACGTCGTTGGCGCCGATCACGAAGGCCACGTCGGTCGCGGGAAAGTCCCGGTTGATGTCGTCGAGCTCGAACACCTCGTCATAAGGCACGTTGGCCTCGGCCAGCAGCACGTTCATGTGGCCCGGCATGCGGCCCGCCACCGGGTGCACGGCGTAGGACACCCTCACCCCCTCGTTCTTGAGCAGGTCCGCCATTTCGCGCAGCGCGTGCTGGGCCTGCGCCACCGCCATGCCGTAGCCCGGCACGACGATGACCGAGCTCGCGTTCCTGAGAATGAAGGCGGCATCCTCGGCGCTGCCCGACTTGACCTGCCGGTCGCCGCTCGCGCCCGCCGCCGGCACAGCTCCCGCGTCGGTACCGAAGCCGCCCAGGATCACGTTGATGATCGAGCGGTTCATCCCCTTGCACATGATGTAGCTGAGGATGGCGCCCGAGGAGCCGACGAGCGCGCCGGTGACGATCAGCAGGTTGTTTCCGAGCGTGAAGCCGATGCCGCAGGCGGCCCAGCCCGAGTAGGAGTTCAGCATCGAGACCACGACCGGCATGTCGGCGCCGCCGATCGGCAGGATGAGAAGGAATCCCACCGACAGCGACAGCGCGACCAAGAGCCAGAACAGGGGCTCGGATTCGACCGCCGCCAGGCCGACGATGAGCCCCACGATGGCAAGGCCGATCGCCGCGTTGAGCGGGTGCTGGCCCCTGAACACGAGCGGGGCACCGCTGACGAGACCCTGCAATTTGGCGAAGGCGACGATCGAGCCGGTGAAGGTGACGGCGCCGATGGCGACGCCCAAGCCCATCTCGATGAGGCTCGCCGTCTCGATGTCGCCCGCCACCCCGATGCCGTACTCCGCGGGCGAATAGTAGGCGGCCGCGGCGACCAGCACCGCGGCCAGCCCGACCAGGCTGTGGAAGGCGGCGACGAGCTGCGGCAGCGCCGTCATCTTGATGCGCATGGCGATGAAGCTGCCGATGGCGCCGCCGGCGAGGATGCCGGCGAGGATGGTGGCGTAGCTCACCACCCCCGGCGCCAGCGCCGTGGTGGCGACGGCGATGGCCATGCCGGCAATGCCGAAGCGGTTGCCGGCGCCAGCCGACACAGGCGACGAGAGCCCGCGCAGCGCCATGATGAAGCACACGGCGGCGGCGAGATAGGCGTAGGGCGCGAACGATTCCATGCCCTACTTCTTCGCCTTCTTCTTGAACATTGAAATCATGCGCTGGGTCACGATGAAGCCGCCGAAGATATTGACCGAGGCGAGCGCGACGGCGAGGAAGCCCATCGCCTCGGAGAAGCCGAAATCGGCCGGCCCGGCGGCGATCAGCGCGCCGACGATGATCACGCTGGAGATCGCGTTGGTGACTGACATCAGCGGGGAATGGAGGGCCGGCGTCACCCGCCACACCACGTAGTAGCCGACGAAGCAGGCCAGCACGAAGACCGTGAAGCCCTCGATGAAGGGGGCGTGCGCGATCGATGTTTCCGGCATGTCGTCAGCTCCCTCCGCCCACCAGCGCCGGATGCACGATCCTGCCGTCGCGGGTGAGCACCGTGCCGGCGATGATCTCGTCGTTCCAGTCGATCCGCAATTCCTTGCTCTCCTTGTCGATCAGCAGGCCGACGAAAGCCAGCAGGTTGCGCGCGTAGAGCGCGCTGGCGTCGGTGGCGAGCCGGCTCGGCACGTTGAGATGCCCGACCAGCTTGACGCCGTGCTTCACCGCCACCTTGCCCGGCTCGCTGAGCGGGCAGTTGCCGCCCTGCTCGACCGCGAGATCGACGATGACCGATCCCGGCTTCATCGACTTCACCATGTCCTCGGTGATCAGTATCGGCGCGGGCCGGCCGGGGATGAGCGCGGTGGCGATGACCACGTCCTGCTTCTTGATGGTCTCGGCGATGAGCGCCGCCTGCTTCGCCCGGTAGGTGGCACTCATCTCCTTGGCGTAGCCGCCGGCGGTCTCGGCGGCGCGGAATTCCTCGTCCTCGACCGCGACGAAGGTGGCGCCGAGGCTGCGCACCTGCTCCTTGGCGGCGGGCCGCACGTCGGTCGCCGACACGATGGCGCCGAGGCGCCGGGCGGTGGCGATGGCTTGCAGGCCGGCGACGCCGGCGCCCATTACCAGGACGCGGGCCGGCGCGATGGTGCCGGCCGCCGTCATCATCATCGGGAAGGCGCGCCCGAACTCGGCCGCGCCGTCGAGCACCGCCTTGTAGCCGGCAAGATTGGACTGCGAGGACAGTACATCCATGGCCTGGGCGCGGCTGATGCGCGGCATGAACTCCATGGCGAAGGCGATGATGCCGCGCTCGGCATAGCGGGCCGCGTCGGCTTTCGCTGCGTAGGGCGCCAGCATGCCTATGAGCGCCGCCCCGCGCTTCATGAGCGCTAGCTCGTCCGGCCCGCCCTCGGCGGGCGCAAGCGGGCGCTGCACCTTGAGCACGATGTCGGCGTCCATGAACGCCGCCCTCTCGTCGGGCGCGATTTCGGCGCCGGCCGCGCTGAACGCCTCGTCGGTAAAGTTGGCGCCGGCCCCGGCGCCCCCTTCCACGCTCACCCGCGCGCCCAGGCCGACCAGCTTCTTCACGGTATCGGGCGAGACCGCGACGCGCGCCTCGCCCGCTCGGCGCTCTCTCGCAATGCCGATCTTCATCGATTCCGACAGGCTCCCCCTCGAGAGAGCGCCACAATGCACAACCGGCGGGGGTTTCTCAAGGCTCGACCGGCGGCATCCCGGCGGCCTTTAGCGCCTTCGCCTGGCGCTTCATGAGGACCTGCAAATCGAAGCCGTCGACGAGGTCGTGGAACAGCCGGTACCAATTCACTTCCGCCTTCAAGTGCATGAAGACCGAGCCCAATCCGATGGCGGCCCGATCCATAAAGACGAACTCGCGCGGCGGCGTGACCGGGCCCAGCCGGCGCAAGTCGGCGTGCACGCCCTCTGCCACCTCGCGGCCGTACACGCCCGAACCCGCCTCCTGGATGCGGCGCGCCCGATCCTCCATCAGCGGGCCGTAGACGTAGCGCGCCCAGCGGTTCAGCACCGCGATGGTGTCGCGGGTGAGGCCCTTGAACCCCCAGCTCTCGTAGGCGTGCACGGCGAGCGCCTCGTCCTCGTGAACGAGCGCGTTGTAGAGGTCGATCACGCCCGCAACGAACCTGCCGTGGAAGACGCGGATGCAGCCGAAGTCGAGCAGGTTGAGCGAGGCGTCGGGACGCACCGTGTAGTTGCCCAGATGCGGGTCGCCGTGAATGACGCCGTACTCGTAGAACGGCACGTACCAGGCGCGGAACATGCCGAGCGCCACCCGGTTGCGCGCCGCGATGTCCCGCTCGCCGGCAATGAACGATAGCAGCGGCACGCCGTCGAGCCAGGTCATGGTCAGCAGCCGGCGCGTCGAAAGCTCGTCGACCGCCTCGGGCACGTGCACGCCCTTCTCGCGGGCCAGCATGGCGCGATAGAGCCGCATGTGGCGCGCCTCGAGCTCGTAGTCGAGCTCCTCGCGCAGCCGCGCCGCGATCTCGGCGTGGATCTCGCCGGTCGCGACGGCGCGGTCGTAGCGCTCGTAGATCGCGAGCGCGAGATTGAGCTGGCGCAAATCGGCCTCTACCGCCGACTGCATGTCCGGGTATTGCAGCTTGCAGGCGAGCCGCCGGCCGCCGGCGGTGGCGCGGTGGACTTGACCGAGCGAGGCGGCGTGCGCCGCCTCGCGCTCGAACGAGGTGAACCGGCGCCGCCAGTCGGGGCCGAGCTCGGCCGCCATGCGCCGCTTGACGAACGGCCAGCCCATGGCGGGGGCGTTCGCCTGCAGTTGCGCAAGTTCGCCCGCGTACTCGCGCGGGAGCGCGTCGGGGATCGTCGCCATGAGCTGCGCCACCTTCATGAGCGGCCCCTTGAGGCCGCCCAGCGCTAGGCGCAGCTCGGCCGCGTGCCGGCCGCGGTCGAGCTTGACCCCCAGGTAGCGCTGGCCGGCGAGACGCGCGGCGAGCCCGCCGACCGCCGTGCCGACGCGGGCGTAGCGGATCAGGCGACCGGAAAGGCGATTGTCTTCCGCATCCTCGCTCATCGCCAGCCTCACGCCGCTTCCAACTCGTCGATCAGGCCGGCGATCACCTGTAGGCCCTGGCGCCAGAACGAGGGGTCGGAGGCATCGAGCCCGAACGGCGCCAGCAGTTCCTTGTGCCGGAGCGTGCCGCCAGCGGCAAGCATGTCGAGATAGCGCTGGGCGAAGCCCCGCTCGGCCTCGCGGTAGACCGCGTACAGCGAGTTCACCAGGCAGTCGCCGAAGGCGTAGGCATAGACGTAGAACGGCGCGTGCAGGAAATGCGGGACGTAGCTCCAGAATACCCGGTAATCCTCGTCGAAGCGCAGCGCCGGTCCCAGGCTGTCGCGCTGGGTGTCGAGCCAGATGGCGCCGATCCGCTCGGGCGCGATTTCGCCGCTGCGCCGCTCGTCGTGCAGCCGCGTCTCGAACTCGTGGAAGGCGACCTGGCGCACCACGGTATTCAGCATCTCCTCGACTTTCCCGGCGACGAGAACGCGCCGGCGGCGCCCGTCGGTCTCGCGGCTGAGCAGGGCCTGGAACGTCAGCATCTCGCCGAACACCGAGGCGGTCTCGGCCAGCGTCAGCGGCGTATCGGCCATCAGGTGCCCCTGCGGCGCCGCCAGGAGCTGATGCACCCCGTGGCCGAGCTCGTGCGCCAGCGTCATCACGTCGCGCGGCTTGCCGTAGTAGTTGAGCAGCAAGTAGGGATGCGCGCTCGGCACCGTCGGATGAGCGAACGCCCCCGGCGCTTTGCCGGGGCGGGGGCCCGCGTCGATCCAGGGCCGCTCGAAGAAGCGCCGGCCCAGCGCCGCCATGTCGGGCGAGAACGCGGCGTAGGCGTCGAGCACGGTCGCCTTGGCCTCGTCCCACGGGATGGCCCGGCCTTCGTCCTCCGGCAGCGGCGCGTTGCGGTCCCAGTAGTCGAGCCGGTCCTGACCGAACCAGTGGGCCTTGATGCGATAATAGCGGTGCGCCAATTCCCCATAGGCGCCCTTCACCGCCGCCACGAGCGCCTCCACCACCGCGTCCTCGACCTGATTGGCAAGGTTGCGCGAGGACACCGGCCGCGCGAAGCCGCGCCACCTGTCCTCGATCTCCTTGTCCTTGGCGAGCGTGTTGGTGATGAGCGCGAACTCGCGCTCGCGTTCCTTCAGCACGCGCCCGATCGCCTTGGCGGCCTGGTGCCGCAAGGCGGCGTCGCGGTCGCTCAACAGGTCGAACGCCTCCGACGCGGCGAGCCTTCGGCCGGCCACGGGGAAGCGCAGCGCCGCTATGGTCTCGTCGAACAGGCGCACCCAGGCGAGGCGCCCCGCCACCTCTTTGTCGTGCAGCAGCCGCTCCGCGTCGTCGGAGAGCTGGTGCGCCCGAAAGGCGCGCAGGTCCCTGAGCCAGGGCCGATAACGCGCGGCCTCCGGCGCCGTCAGTTTGGCCTCGAGCGCCGCATCGTCGAGGCGATTGATCTCGAGCGCGAAGAACAGCAGCTTGCGCGAAACGTCGTTCACCCGCTCCTGCGCGGTCTGGTAAAAACGTCCGACCTCGGGGTTCTCCATGTCTCCGGCGTGGACGAGCTGGGCATAGCTCAGCACGCGGGCGAGCGTCTCTTGCATGCGCTCATAGGCCGCGATCGCCTGGCCGAACGCGGCGCCGTCGAGCGCCGTGAGCCGCCCCTTATGGCGAGCTTCGAATGCCGCGGCCTCCGCCGCCGAGCGGGCGAGGTCGGCGTCGAACTGCGGGCTGTCCTGCCCGGGGTAGAGGTCGCGCAAGTCCCAGGTGGGCAACGCCGCCGCAGCGCTTTCCGAGGTCATGGCTTCCTCCGCTCCCGACCCGATGACATGCCGCTCCGCCGAGCGATATAAGGTATCGCTCGGGCGCCGCCAAGCGCGGCGCTAGAGCAAGATCGGATCGGATTGAATCAATCTGATCCGTGAATCTTGCTCTAATTCAACAGCTTGAGCATGATCTTATCGAAAAAGTGATAGCCACTTTTCCGGATCATGCTCTAGGCGAGGGGGCGATGGAGAGCGACTACGAGACTTGGCAGAGCCTGCCGGCAATGTTCTTCGCGCAGGCCGAGCGCCACGCCAAGCGCCCGTTCCTGTGGCGCAAGGCGGACGGCCGGTGGCGCCCGCTCACCTGGGCGGAGGCGGCGCTCGGCGTGCGCCGGCTGGCGGCCGGTCTCGCCCAACAGGGCTTGGCGCCGGGCGATCGCGTGGCCCTCGTCTCCGAGAACCGGCCCGAATGGCTGATCGCCGACATGGCGATCATGAGCGCGGGCGCCATCACCGTGCCGACCTTCACCACCAACACGGTGGCCGACCACCGCCACATCCTGACCCATAGCCAGGCGAAGGCGGCGATCGTCTCCGGCCCGGCGATCGCCAGGAACTTCCTGCCGGCGGCGCTGGAGGCGCCCGACTTGTCGGTCATCGTCGCCATGGACGACCTGGGATTGGCGCAGAACCCGGGCATCGACGTGCGGCGCTGGTCCGAGGTGCTGGCGCCGGCGAGCGCGTTCGACCCGGCGCGGGCGGGCGAGCTCGCCCGCGACCGGGTCTGCTGCTTCATCTACACCTCGGGCACCGGCGGCACGCCCAAGGGCGTCATGCTCACGCACGGGTCGATCCTGTGCAACTGCATGGGCGCCTATCACGTGCTGGCCGACTTCGGGCTGGCCGACGAGGTGTTCCTCTCCTTCCTGCCGCTGTCCCACTCCTACGAGCACACCGCCGGCCAGTTCCTGCCCGTGTCGATCGGCGCCCAGATCTACTACGCCGAGAGCGTGGAAAGGCTGTTCGACAACATGGCCGAGACGCGCCCGACCATCATGACCGCGGTGCCCAGGCTGTACGAGATCATGCATCAGCGCATCACGCGCGGGGTCGAGCGGGCGGCCCCCTGGCGCCGCAAGCTGTTCGGCGCCGCCGTCGCCCTCGGCCGGCGCAAGCACGAAGAGCCGGGCAGTCTCTCCTTCAGCGAGCGGCTGCTCGATGTCCTTGCCGAGCGGCTGGTTCGCGCGAAGGTGCGCCGGCGCTTCGGCGGCAGGCTGAAGGCGCTGGTGTCCGGGGGCGCCGCCCTCAATCACGACATCGGGCTGTTCTTCGCGGCGCTGGGCGTGCCCATCCTGCAAGGCTATGGGCAGACCGAGGCATCGCCGGTGATCAGCGTCAACCCGCCGCGGCGGGTGAAGCTCAGCACCGTCGGCCCGCCGATGCGGGGAGTGGCGCTCCGGATCGCCGACGACGGCGAGATCCTGGTGCAGGGCGAGCTGGTGATGCAGGGCTATTGGCGCGACGCCGCCGCGACCGCCGAGGTCATCCGCGACGGTTGGCTCCATACCGGCGACATCGGGCGGCTCGACGCCGACGGCTATCTCGAGATCACCGACCGCAAGAAGGACATCATCGTGTTCTCGGGCGGCGACAATGTGTCGCCGGCGCGCATCGAGGGATTCCTCGTCCTGCAGCCCGAGATCACCCAGGCGATGGTCTATGGCGACCGCCACCCGCACCTGGTGGCGGCGCTGGTGCCCGACCCGGATTTCGTCGCCGCATGGGCTGAGCGGCACGGTGGGCGGCCGGAGCTTGCCGAGCTGGCCCTCGACCAGGAGTTCCACCGCGCGCTCGGCGCCGCGGTCGAGCGCGTGAACGCGCGGCTGTCGCAGGTCGAGCGCGTGCGCCGGTACATCGTCGCGCCCGCGCCGTTCTCCATCGAGAACGCGATGCTTACGCCCTCGCTCAAGATCAGGCGGCACAAGATCAAGGAGGCGTACGGCGCCGAGCTCGAGCGCCTGTACGACAAGTCGGTGCTGTAGGCGGCGCTGGCCGCGGGGCGGCGGCGGCTGCTATCCTGCCGATGCGGAGGAACCGATGGGATCGGCCACGGCCGGATCGGATAGCGCCATCCTGGCTCAGGTGAAGGCAATCGTCGAGGAGGCGCTCGCCGGCCAGCGCGCGTCGGTCTATCTGTTCGGCTCTTGGGCGACCGGCCGGCGGCGGCGCGGCAGCGACATCGACATCGCGGTGGACGCGCCGGCGCCGCTGCCCCCCGGCGTCATGGCCCGGTTGCGCGAGGCGCTGGAGGAGAGCACCGTGCCCTATCGGGTCGATGTGGTCGAGCTCGTCGAGACATCGGCCGATTTCCGCGAACGCGTGCGCCGCGAGGGCATTGCATGGACCGGCTCGCGCAACGCCTAGAGATCGCCGCTCGTGCCGTGGCGACTTTGCGCGAGGTCGTGCCGCGCGCGACTGCTCGCCTCGTGGAACGCGACGCCGCGATCAAGCGGTTCGAGTACAGCGTCGAAGCGACATGGAAGGCGGCGCAACAATACTTGCGGACCGTCGAAGGGCGCGAGGTGGGTTCGCCCAAGGCCGCGATCCGCGCCGCCCGCGAGGCCGGGCTGCTCTCGGACACCGACGCCGCCCGCGCGCTCGCCATGGCCGACGACCGTAATCTCGCCGCTCATACCTATAACGAAGATCTGGCGAAGGCCCTGGCCGCGCGCCTGCCCGGACACCTGGCGCTGCTCGAAGCCTGGCTCGGAGCCATGACCCAGCGCGCGCCCCCGGTCCGGCCCGGGGGCTGATCCTTCCTCACAGCCCGTGGTATTGGCGCAACCAGGCGACAAACCGGGGGATCCCTTCGTCGATGATCGTGCGCGGCAGGAACCCCAATTCACGCGTCGAGGCCTCGATGTCGGCGTAGGTTTCCTTGACGTCGCCCGGCTGCATGGGCGCGAACTCGATTTCGGCTTTGCGCCCGCAGGCCCGCTCGATGAGGCCGATGAAGCGCAGTAACGGCTCGCTGCGGTGGTTGCCGAGGTTGTACAGGCGATAGGGCGCGTATCCCGCGGCCGCCGGCGGCCGGTCGAGGGCGGCCAGCACGCCCTCCACGATGTCGTCGATGTAAGTGAAATCGCGCCGCATGTCGCCGGCGTTGAAGACGCGGATCGGCCGGCCTTCGAGGATCGCCTTGGTGAAGACATAGGCCGCCATGTCGGGCCGGCCCCAGGGCCCGTAGACGCTGAAGAAGCGCAGGCCCGTCGTCGGCAGCCCGAACACGTGGCTATAGGCCGCCGCCATCGCCTCGGCCGCCGCCTTGGTGGCGCCGTAGAGCGACATTGGCCGCGCAATGCAGTCCTCCGTCGCGAAGGGCAGCTTCTCGTTGCCGCCGTAGACCGACGACGAGCTGGCGTAGACCAGATGCTTCAGGCGCGCGATCCGCCGACAGGTTTCGAGCACGACGAGTTGGCCCTCGACGTTCGAATGGACGTAGAGGTGCGGGTTCTCCAGGGAGTGGCGCACGCCCGCCTGGGCCGCCAGGTGCACGACTCGATCGATGTCGGGGTGGCGCTCCATCATCGCGGCGGTCGCCGCCGCGTCGCCGATATCGACGTAATTGAACGTGAAGCCGGGCCGGTCCTCGAGCGCGAGCAACCGCGCCTCCTTGAGGGCGGGGTCGTAGTACTCGTTGAGGTTGTCGGCGCCGATCACCTTCTCGCCGCGCGCCAACAGCGCGGCGGCGACGTGGTATCCGATGAACCCGGCGGCGCCCGTCACGAGCACGGTCATGCAAGAGGTATACCGTCCGGCGCGGGAAAGAGCCACGGCGCGACCGCGTGAGCGGACAAGGCCGATTGCGCCCCTACCCCCGCTCCACTAAGTTAACACGACCGGGCGGCCTCCCGCCCCTCCATCGAGGAGACCCGCATGGCGCTCGCGGCGGTGAGCCTCGACGACAAATACGCGCTCGAATCGGGCCGCGTGTTCCTCGCCGGCACGCAGGCGCTCGTGCGCCTGCCCATGATGCAGCGCCAGCGCGACGCCGCCGCCGGCCTCGACACCGCCTGTTACGTCACCGGCTACCGCGGCTCGCCCTTGGGCGGCCTCGACCAGGCCATGTGGCGGGGCAAGCGGTTCCTCGGCCAGAACCGCATCCACTTCCAGCCCGGCGTCAACGAGGACCTGGCGGCGACGGCCGTCTGGGGCACGCAGCAATCGCACCTCTTCGGCGACGCCAAGTACGACGGCGTCTACGCCATGTGGTACGCCAAGGGCCCCGGCGTGGACCGCTCCGGCGACGCGCTGCGCCACGGCAACCTCGCCGGCTCCGCGCGCCACGGCGGCGTGCTGCTCTTGGCCGGCGACGACCACACCTGCAAGTCCTCGACCACGGCGCATCAGTCCGAGTACGCCTTCATGGACCTCGGCATCCCGGTGCTCAACCCGTCGGGCGTGCAGGAGTTCCTCGACCTCGGCCTCTACGGCTGGGCGATGTCGCGCTACTCGGGCTGCTGGGTCGCCTTCAAGGTGGTGGCCGAGACGGTCGACAGCTCGGCTTCGGTCCACGTCGATCCGCACCGGGTCGAGATTCGTTTGCCCGACGATTTCGCCATGCCCGATGACGGCCTCAACATCCGTTGGCCCGACGCCCCGCTCCAGCAGGAAATGCGGTTGCACAAGCACAAGCTTTACGCCGCGCTCGCCTTCGCGCGCGCCAACAGCCTCAACCGGGCGGTGATCGACGGGCCGAAGCGGCGCTTCGGCATCGTCACCTGCGGCAAGTCCTACCTCGACGTGCGCCAGGCGCTGGAGGACCTCGGCATCGACGAGGCCTACGCCAGGGACATCGGCCTTAGCGTCTACAAGGTGGGCATGACCTGGCCCTTGGAGCGCGACGGCGTGCGCCGCTTCGCCGAGGGTCTCGAGGAAATCCTCGTGGTGGAGGAGAAACGCGCGCTCGTCGAGAACCAGCTCAAGGAGCAGCTCTATAATTGGAGCGAGAACGTCCGCCCGCGCGTGCTCGGCAAGTTCGACGAGCGCGGCGAGTGGATCCTGCCCTCGGCCGACGAGCTGACCCCGGCCCGCATCGCCCGCGTGATCGCTAGGCGCATCGCCCGCTTCCACACCAGCGAGCGGATCGAGCGGCGCCTCGCCTTCCTCGCCGCGAAGGAGCAGGCGCTCACGGAGTATACCGCGCCCATTCAGCGCATCCCTTATTTCTGCCCCGGCTGCCCACACAACACCTCGACCAAGGTGCCGGACGGCAGCCGGGCGCTCGCCGGCATCGGCTGCCACTACATGGCGCAATGGATGGACCGGCGCACCGACACCTTCACCCAGATGGGCGGCGAGGGCGCCACCTGGATCGGCCAGGCGCCATTCAGCACGACCCGCCACGTCTTCCAGAACCTCGGCGACGGCACCTACTACCATTCCGGCATCCTGGCGGTGCGCGCGGCGGTCGCCGCCGGCGTCAACATCACCTTTAAGTTGCTCTACAACGACGCCGTCGCCATGACCGGCGGCCAGCCCATGGACGGGCCGCTCGACGTGCCCATGGTGGTGCGCCAGCTCGCGGCCGAGGGTGTCGCGCGCATCGTCGTCGTCAGCGACGAGCCGGAGAAGTACCCCACCCCCGGCGCCTTCCCGCCCGAGGTGGCGGTCGAGCATCGCGACCGCCTCGACCGCATCCAGCGCGAGCTGCGCGAGGTGCCGGGCGTCAGCGCCATCGTCTACGACCAGACCTGCGCCGCCGAGAAGCGCCGCCGGCGCAAGCGCGGCCTGATGCCCGACCCGCCGAAGCGTGCCTTCATCAACGAGGCGGTGTGCGAGGGCTGCGGCGACTGCGGCGTGCAGTCGAACTGCCTCTCGATCATGCCGGTGGAGACCGAGTTCGGGCGCAAGCGCGCCATCGACCAGTCCTCCTGCAACAAGGATTTCTCCTGCATCAAGGGCTTCTGCCCGAGCTTCGTCGTCGTCCATGGCGGGCGCCTCAAGAGGCGCAAGCCGGCGGCGGCCGCCTTCGGCGCCGAGCTGCCGGCGCCGACGCTGCCCGAGCTCGGCGAGCCCTATGGCATCCTCATCACCGGCGTGGGCGGCACCGGCGTCGTCACCATCGGCGCGCTGTTAGGCATGGCGGCCCATCTCGAAGGCAAGGGCTGTTCGGTGCTTGACATGACCGGTCTCGCACAGAAGGGCGGCGCCGTGTTCACCCACATGCGCATCGCCCCGGCACCTGAGGACATCCACGCCGTGCGCCTTGCCGCCGGGGGAGCGCGGCTGCTGCTCGGTTGCGACATGGTGGTGGCGGGCTCCTTCGATGCGCTCGCCAAGTGCCAGGCGGGAACGACGCGCGCCATCGTCAACGCGCACCAGACGATGACCGGCGACTTCACCCGCCAGTCCGACCTCGAGTTTCCCGCGGCCCGCCTCGCCGAGGCCATCTCGGCCGCGACCGGAAAGACCGCCGAGTTCATCGACGGCACGCGGCTCGCCACCGCCCTCATCGGCGATTCGATCGCCACCAACCTGTTCATGCTGGGCTACGCGTTCCAGAGGGGGCTGGTGCCGCTTTCCGCCGAGGCCATCGACCGCGCCATCGAGCTCAACGAGACGGCCGTGGAGTCGAACCGCCAGGCATTCCTGTGGGGCAGGCGGACGGCGCACGACCGGGCGGCGGTCGAGGCGACGGCGGCCGGCTTGGCGCCCGAGCCGGCGAGCCATCGGCCGGCCCGCACGCTGGACGAGATGGTGGAGCGGCGCGAGGCATCGCTGACCGCCTACCAGGACGCCGCTTACGCCCGCCGCTACAGGGGCCTCGTGGAGCGCGTGCGCCGCATCGAGGCGGAGCGCGCACCGGGCCGGGCCGGCCTCGCCGAAGCGGTCGCGCGCTACTACTTCAAGCTCCTCGCCTACAAGGACGAATACGAGGTGGCGAGGCTCTATACCGACGGCGCGTTCCTCGAACAGCTCAGCGCCACCTTCGAAGGGGATTTTCGCCTCGAGTTCAGTTTGGCGCCGCCGTTGCTCGCCGCGCGCGATCCCGACACCGGGCAACTGGTGAAGCGCGGGTTCGGACCTTGGATGCTCACGGCGTTCGCGCTGCTCGCCCGCATGAAGGGCCTGCGTGGCGGCCCGTTCGACATCTTCAGCTACAGCGCGGAGCGGCGCCGCGAGCGGGCGCTGATCGTCGAGTACGAGGTGGTGGTCGGCGAGCTGCTCGCCCGCCTCGACCGCGACAATCACCCGCTCGCGGTCGAGATTGCTTCGCTGCCGGAGCACATCCGCGGTTTCGGCCACGTCAAGGAGCGCCATCTCGCCGCCGCCAAGGAGCGCGAACGGGAACTCCTGGCGCTGTTCCGGGCGCCCGCTCCGCAGCGAACCGCCGCCGAGTGAGGCGCCGTGCCGGCAAAGGCATTCACGCCGCCAACCGCATCGGCGTCGCGGCCCGGCGCGGCGACTCGCGCGCCGACGATTCGCTTCCGCCCAGAAGTTCCGCTGCCGTCACCGGCCCGCGGGCGCCCGCACGGACCATAGCATCCACCACCGCGGGGATGGCCTCGCGAGTGAGACCGATGTCGGCCAGCAGCCGCTCGTCGAGGGCGCTCAGTTGGGCGATGGCGAGCCGGCGACGGTGCCGGCGGGCCAAGTAGGCGGCGGCCGTGCGTCCGGCCTCGACGATTCGCCTGCTCAGGTCTTCGATGCCCGAAATGGCCAAGTAGGTCAGTCGAGCCAGCTCCTCCGAGCGGAGCCGTTCCGCGTCCGCGTGGGTTCCGACGTAGACGGGGTGGATGTCAAGCCAAGTGTACATGACTGTCCTCCAGATGAGTGCGGTTTATCCGTATCGCCAATCGAACCGTTGCCGTATGTCCGCAATTTCGGCTATAAACTGGGACCGGACAAACGATGAGTTCTCGCGTGTGGCATTAGCAAAAGTAAGCTGAATGGCCCGCCGTCTGCCCCCGCTCGGCGCCTTGCGCGCCTTCGAGGCCGCCGCCCGCCACCTGAGCTTCGCCAAGGCGGCCGAGGAGTTGCACGTCACCCCGGCAGCCGTCAGCCATCAGGTGAAGGCGCTGGAGGAGCACCTGGGTCAGCAGCTGTTCCGCAGGTTCAACCGGGCCGTGCTGCTGAGCGAACCCGGCCAGCGCCTATTGCCCGGCCTGCGCGACGGGTTCGACCGGCTGGCCGAGGCGGTCGACCGGTTGCGGACGGCGGATGCGCGCGGCCCGCTCACGGTCACCGTCGCGCCCGGATTCGCCGCCAAGTGGCTGGTGCCGCGTCTCGATCGGTTTCAAACCCGACATCCCGACATCGAGGTGCGGATCGACGCCGCGCCCCAGGTCATCGACCTCACCCGCGAGGAAGTGGACATCGCGATCCGCTACGGCGCCGGCAAGTATCCGGGCTTGCGCGTCGATCGCCTGCTGCCGGAAGAGGTATCGCCAGTGTGCAGCCCGCACCTCCTGCAAGGGCCGCATCCCCTACGCGAGCCCAAGGACCTGCGCTCGCATACTCTGATCCACAGCGCCTGGGGCGAAGACGACAGCTCGCCCGACTGGCGCATGTGGCTGCTGGCCGCCGGCGTGCGCGACGTCGATTGGACGCGGGGGCCTCGCTTCGGCGAATACAACCTGGCGATCGATGCGGCGATCGCAGGTCAGGGCGTGGCCTTGGCAAGCGGCGTGCTGGCCGGGGCCGATCTGGCGGCCGGGCGCCTGGTGAAACCCTTCGCCCTCAGCATGCCGAGCGATTTCGCGTATTTCGTGGTTTCGCTCATGGCGGCGGCCGAGCGGCCCAAGGTGAAGGCGTTCCGCGAATGGCTATTCGCCGAGGCGAAGCTGCCGGCGCCAGGCCGCATTATCGATTGAGACCGGAAAGGATGCGCTACAAAACCGTTGATCCGCCCTCGCTTATCCGTGAAAATTCGCCGCATGGCACTATCGGGCGCCGGCGGCCGTTCGCCGTGCCGCTCGGTGCCCAGCGAGACGGCATTACGGATAAATGCAACGAAAACGGGAGGATACCATGAACATGGCGTTTACGCGCCTTAGGGTGCTGGCGCTGGCCGGCGCGGTGGCACTATTGACGGCCGGCGCGGCGCAGGCGGAAACGGTTCTGCATCGCGGCAACGGCGCCGAGCCGGAGACCCTCGATCTGCACAAGTCGACGGGGGTCACCGAGGCGAACATCATCTATGACTTGCACGAGGGCCTTCTCGTCTTCTCGGCCGACGGCCAGCCGGCGCCCGGCGTGGCGCAGAGCTGGGAGGTGAGCGACGATGGGATCACCTGGACCTTCCATCTGCGCGACAACGCCAAGTGGTCCAACGGCGACCCGGTGACGGCGGAGGATTTCGTCTATTCGCTGCGCCGCGCCGTGGACCCCGCGACCGCGTCCGACTATGCCCCGGTGCTGGCGCCCATCAAGAACGCCGAGGCCATCATCGCCGGCGAGACGGCGGTCGACCAGTTGGGCATCGAGGCCGCCGACGGCCGGACTCTCAAGATCACGCTCAAGGCGCCAACGCCGTACTTCTTGGGACTGCTCGTCCACCACATCGCGTGGCCCGTGCACAAGGCCACGGTGGAGAAGTTCGGCGATGAATGGACGCGGCCAGGCAACTCGGTCACCAACGGCGCCTACGTGATCTCCGAATGGGTGCCGCAGTCGAAGATCGTGGCCAAGAAGAACCCGCACTACCACGACGCCGCCAACGTCAAGATCGACACGGTCGTGTATTACCCGACCGAGGACATCGACGAGGAGTTCAAGCGCTTCCGGGCCGGCGAGCTCGACATGACCTATACGGTCCCCACCGACAAGATCAAATGGGCCGCGAAGAATATGCCGAAGGAGTACCGGAACTCGTCCTACTTCGGCACCTACTACTACGTTGTCAACATGACCCGCGAGCCGCTCGGCGTGGAACCGAAGCTGCGCAGGGCGCTGGCGCTCGCCATCGACCGCGACAAGCTGGTGGACAAGATCACCCAGGGCGGCGAGCAGCCGGCGTACGCGTGGGTCCCGCCGGGTGTCGCCGGATACGACTACCAGCAGGCCGACTTCGCCGCCATGACGCAGGCCGCGCGCAACGCCGAGGCGAAGGAGCTATACGCCGCGGCCGGCTACGGGCCCGACAAGCCGCTCAAGGTCGACCTCCTGCACAACACCAGCGAGCGGCACCGTAAGATCGCCATCGCCATCGCCAGCATGTGGAAGAAGACACTCGGCGTGGATATCGCGCTCACCAACCAGGAATGGAAGGTGTACCTGGATACCCGCGACAAGAAGCAGTTCCAGGTGGTGCGCGCCGCCTGGATCGGCGACTACATGGACGCCTCCAACTTCCTCGACCTGTTCATCTCGACCGCCGGCGAGCGCAACGACGCCGGCTACAACAACCCGAAGTTCGACGAGCTGATGGCGGCGGCCGCGGTCAACCCAGACCCGGCCGCGCGCGCCGACCAGTTGGAGAAGGCCGAGCGCATCTTCCTCGCCGACCTGCCGATCATTCCAATCTACCACTATCGGAACACGACGATGGTAAGCCAGAAGGTGGAGGGCGTGGTGGAGAACGTCTTGGGCTTCCATCTCACCCGCTACATCTCGAAGCGTTAATCCCGGACTCGCGGCGGCCGGTCGTTGACCGGCTGCCGCCGAGAACGCCGCCTTGTTCCGCTACGCGGTGAAGCGTCTGCTGGGTGCCGTCCCCACGCTGTTCCTGCTGATCACGGTCGCCTTCTTCATGATGCGGCTCGCTCCCGGCGGGCCGTTCGACAAGGAGCGCAAGGTGACGGCCGAGGTGGAGGCCAACCTGGAGCGCGCCTACCACCTCGACGAGCCGCTCATCTTCCAGTACGGCCGCTATCTCGCCAACGTGCTGCAAGGGGATTTCGGCCCGTCGTTCAAGTACAAGGACTTTTCGGTGACCGAGCTGATCTGGGGCGGGTTTCCGACCTCGCTCCGGCTCGGCGGCACGGCGATTCTGTTGGCCAGCGTCTTCGGGCTCGCGCTCGGCATCGTGGCCGCCCTCAAGCAGAACTCGGCCGTCGACTATCTGGTGATGGCGACCGCCATGACCGGCATCACGCTGCCGAACTTCGTCGTGGCGCCGCTGCTTACGCTGGTCTTCGGGCTGTGGCTGTCCTGGCTTCCCGTGGGCGGCTGGGGCGACAGCTGGACGCAGGCGATCTTGCCGATCGTGGCATTGACGCTGCCCGAGGTGGCCGCCGTCGCGCGGCTCACCCGCGGCAGCATGATCGAGGTCCTGCGCTCCAACTACGTGCGCACCGCCCGCGCCAAGGGGCTGCCGGAACGGATCACCATCCTGCGCCACGCCCTCAAGGCGGCGCTACTGCCGGTGATCTCGTATCTCGGCCCCGCGGTCGCGGCCATCATCACCGGCTCGATCGTGATCGAGCAGGTGTTCAGCATTCCCGGCATCGGCCGCTACTTCGTGCAGGCGAGCCTCAATCGCGACTATACGCTGGTCATGGGGGTCACGATCTTCTATGGCGCGCTCATCATCCTGTTCAACCTAATGGTCGACCTCGTGTACGGCCTGCTCGACCCGAAGGTGAGGTACGACTGATGGCCGATCTCGCCTTCGAGCCCGGCGTCGTGCCGGTGGAGGAGTTCGAAGGGCGCAGCCTGTGGGCCGACGCCTGGCGGCGGCTCCTGGGCAACCGGGCGGCCGTCGCCGGCATGGCGGTGCTGGGCGTCGTCGTCGTCCTCTCGGTCTTGGCGCCCTACTTGAGTCCATGGCCCTACGACGAAGTGGACTGGGACAACATCCAGACGCCGCCCGATTTCGCGGTCGGTCACTACTTCGGCACCGACGAGAACGGGCGCGACCTGTTCGTGCGCACGCTCCACGGCGGGCGCGTGTCGCTTTCCATCGGCATCGTGGCTACCTTCGTCAGCCTCGTCATCGGCGTCGCCTGGGGTGCCACTGCCGGCTTCCTCGGCGGGCGGACCGACGCGGTCATGATGCGCGTCGTCGATATCCTCTATTCGCTGCCGTTCATCTTCTTCGTCATTATTCTGAGCGTGGTGTTCGGGCGCAGCTTCCTGCTCATCTACATCGCGATCGGCGCCATTTCCTGGCTCGACATGGCGCGTATCGTGCGCGGCCAGACGCTCAGCCTCAAGCGCAAGGAATTCGTCGAGGCGGCGATTGCGGCCGGCGTCTCCCGCTTCAACATCGTCCGCCGCCACATCGTCCCCAACACGCTCGGGCCCGTCGTCGTCTACGTCACGCTCACGGTGCCGAAGGTGATCCTGGTCGAATCCTTCATCAGCTTCCTCGGCATGGGCGTGCAGGAGCCCGACACGAGCTGGGGCGCCCTCATCAGCGAAGGCGTGCGCGGCATGGAGTTCGCGTCCTGGATCCTGGTCTTTCCGTGCGCCTTCCTGGCGGCGACCCTGTTCAGCTTCAACTTCATCGGCGACGGGCTCAGGGATGCCCTCGATCCCAAGGACCGGTAACGCGGCGCCCGTGCTCGAGGTGGGCGAGCTCGAGACCGCGTTCTCGACCCCGGACGGCGAGGTACGCGCCGTCAACGGCGTGAGCTTCCACGTCGGCGAGCGCGAGGCGCTGGGCGTGGTCGGCGAATCGGGCTCCGGCAAGAGCCAGATCTTCATGTCGGTCATGGGCCTCCTGGCCGCCAACGGGCGGGCGCGCGGCAGCGTGCGCTTCCGCGGGCAGGAACTCCTGGGACTGCGGCCGGCGGCGCTCAACCGCATCCGCGGCAACCGCATGGCGATGATCTTCCAGGACCCGATGACCTCGCTCAATCCCTATCTCACCATTCGCCGGCAGTTGACCGAGGTCTTGGTCACGCACAAGGGCATGAGCGAGGCCGCGGCCCGCGCCGCCGCGATCGACATGTTGGAGCGCGTCCAGATCCCCGAGGCCGAGCGGCGCATCGACTTGTATCCGCACGAGTTCTCCGGCGGCATGCGCCAGCGCGTCATGATCGCGATCGCGCTGCTGTGCCGGCCCGAGCTGCTGATCGCCGACGAGCCGACCACGGCACTCGACGTCACCGTGCAGGCGCAGATTCTAGACCTCGTCGCCGAGATCCGCCGCGAGCGCAGCACCGCGATCGTCCTCATCACCCACGATCTGGGCGTTATCGCCGGCCTGTGCGACCGGGTCATGGTGATGTACGCCGGCCGGGTCGTCGAGGCGGGCTCGGTGCGCGACATCTTCTATGCGCCGCAGCACCCCTACACCGCGGGTCTGCTGCGCTCGATGCCGCGGCTCGACGAGACGACGGGCGGGCCTCTCGTCACCATTCCGGGCCAGCCGCCCAACCTGCAACGCCTACCCGCCGGCTGCGCGTTCCACGACCGCTGCCCCCATCGCATGCCCGTCTGCCAGGCGGAGCGCCCGGGCTTACGCGATATCGGCGAGGAGAGGAGCAAGGCATGTCACCTGGACCGCCTGTGAGGCCGGCCCCGCTCCTCGCCGTGCACGACCTCAAGGTGCATTTCCGCTTCCGCGGCGGGCCGTTCCAGCACCGGCGGACGGTGCTGAAGGCGGTGGACGGGGTGAGCTTCGAGCTCGGGCCCGGCGAGACGCTGGGGCTGGTCGGCGAATCGGGTTGCGGCAAGTCGACGCTGGGGCGCGCCGTCCTGCGCCTGCTGCCGAACGCCGTGGGGCGCGTCGTTTGGCTCGGCCAGGATTTGGGCCGGCTCGCGCCGGAGGAGCTGCGCCAAAAGCGCCGCGAGATGCAGATCGTGTTCCAGGACCCGCTCGCCGCGCTCAATCCGCGCATGACGGTGGGCGAGATCGTCGGCGAGCCGCTCAGGACCTTCCGCCCGGGGCTCGCCGCCGCCGAGGCGAAACGCCTGGTACAGGACATGATGGCCAAGGTCGGGCTGCTGCCGCAGCAGATCAACCGCTACCCGCACGAGTTCTCCGGCGGCCAGTGCCAGCGCATCGGCATCGCGCGCGCCATGATCAACACGCCCAAGCTTATCGTGTGCGACGAGCCGGTCTCCGCCCTCGACGTGTCGATCCAGGCCCAGATCGTCAACCTGCTGATGGACCTGCAACGCGACATGGGGCTGTCACTCATCTTCATCTCGCACAACCTCGCGGTCGTGCGCCACATCAGCCACCGTATCATGGTGCTGTACCTCGGCCGCGTGATGGAGCTGGCCGACCGCGACCAGCTCTACCGCAACCCCCGCCACCCCTACACCCAGGCGCTCATCTCGGCCATTCCGCTGCCCGACCCGGACCTCGAGCGCCGGCGCCGGCGCCTCGTCTTGCAGGGCGACCTGCCCTCACCGCTCGATCCGCCGTCGGGCTGCCATTTCCGCACCCGCTGCCCGAAGGCGAGCGAGCTATGCGCCAGGGAGACCCCGCCTCTGCTTGCGATCGAGGCCGGCCACGAGGTCGCCTGCCACCACTGGGACGAGTAGCGAGGCGCGGTCGGGCGAGCGTCTTGGCGACTGCCGTTCCGCTGCCGCCGGTCGCCTTGGGGCGTCAGCCGTGCCGGTGGCCTTCGGCGAACGCCTTCTGCTGGTCGGGCGTCGCCTCCCTCTGGTAGGTCGCCTTCCATTCCCCGTACGGCATGCCGTAGACGATCTCGCGCGCCCGCTCCTCCGTCAATTCGAGGCCGCGCTCCTCGGCGGCGGCCCGGTACCATTTGGACAGGCAGTTGCGGCAGAAGCCGGCCAGGTTCATCAGGTCGATGTTCTGCACGTCGGTGCGCCGGCGCAAATGCTCGGTGAGCCGGCGGAAGGCGGCGGCCTCCAACTCGATGCGGGTCTTGTCGTCCATCGGGGTTCTCTCCCGGGTCTGTTGGCTCAGGCCTTCCGTATAGACCGGCGGCAGGCCGATTGCCACTCGCTCGCCGTTCACACTCCCATGCCGGTCTCGGCGATCAGCATGTCGACGACGTCGCGCAGCGCCTCGGCCGGCGGATGGCCGGCGGCCAGCGCCATCCGGTAGACGGCGCGCTGGCGATGCGCGCTGGTGCCGTGGGCGATGATGCGGCGCGCGTGCTCGAGTTCGGCGACGCAGCCGAAATGCCGGGCGTCCTCGGCGAGCAGGGCCACGATCTCCTCGACGAGATCGGCGCAGTCGACGAGCCTGCCTTTGCCGAAATCCGCCAACCCGGCGTCGATGCCATAGCGCTGCGCCCGCCAGCGGTTCTCGTTGACCAGCATGGCGGCGTAGCGTCGCCAGCGCTGGTTGTTGCGGCGCAGGCGGTACAGCATGTGCAGCAGGCAGCGGAAGATGGCGGCGATGCAGATGGCGTCGTCGATGAGCGTGCACACGTCGGTGATGCGCATCTCCAGCGTCGGAAAACGGACGCTCGGCCGGAGGTCCCACCACAGCTTCGTGCCGTCCTCGATCAGGCCGGCGCGCACCAGCACGTCCAGATGGCGCTGGAACTCGCCGTAGCTTTCGAACAGCTCGGGCAGGCCGGTGCGCGGAATCTCGTCGAACACGGCGATGCGATACGACTTGAGCCCGGTGTCCTCGCCTTGCCAGAACGGCGACGAGGTGCTGAGCGCCAGCAGGTGCGGCAGGAAATACGCCGCCTGGCCCATCAGGTCGATGCGCAGCTCCGGGTCCTCGAGCCCGACGTGGACGTGCATGCCGCAGATGACCAGACGGCGCGCCGGCCATTGCAGATCGCGGGCCAGCATGTTGTAGCGCTCCTTGTCGGTATGCCGCTGTTCGTGCCAGGAGGCGAATGGATGGGTCGAGGCGGCGATCGGCGCCAGGCCGTGGCGGCCCGCCACCTCGATCACGGCGCGGCGCAGTTGGGCGAGGTCGGCGCGCGCCTCGGCCATGCTGGCGCATACGCCGGTCCCGACCTCGATCTGCGAGCGCAGGAATTCAGGGCGCACGCGGCCCCCGATCAGCGCCTGGCATTCCTCCAGCAGGCCGGCCGGCGGCTCGCGCGCCAGGTCGCGGGTCGCCTTGTCGACCAGCAGGTATTCCTCCTCGATGCCGAGCGTGAAGGCGGGTTCGTTGCTCGCCATCAGTAGCGCTCCACGCGGTAGATGGCCTCGTCGGCGAGCACGCAGGCCAAGATGCGCGCCAGCCGCTCGGCCCAGGCCGCGGCGCCATGATGGGTGTCGATCAGGTCCTGGCGCAATTCGATCAGCACATGGGCGAGCCCGATGTCCTGCCCGTGCACGTGAATCGAGTAACCGCGCTCGCTCTGCCCCGAATAGGGCTCGTTGTCGCCGACGCGGACGCCCGGCTCCGCGGCGAGCCGGGCAAGCAGCGGCTTGGCGAGCCGCGGGTCGCGGTTCCACAGTACGCCCACGTGCCAGGGCCGTTCGGCGCCGTTCAGCACCGGCGTGAAGCTGTGCATGGAGACGAGCACCGGCACGATGCCGGCGCGCCGGCGCCCGTCGATCAACTCGCCGACGGCCCGGTGGTAAGGCTCGAAGATGGCCCCGGCGCGCCCTTTGCGCGCGGCCGCGGCGAGCCTGCGATTGCCCGGAATCGGCACCAAGTCGCTCTCCTGGGCGATCGAGGTGGGATCGTCGAGCCGCCGGTTGCAGTCGATCACCAGGCGCGAGTAGCCCGCCAGCATGGCGGGCGCGTCGAGCCGCTTGGCGAGATGCCGGGTCACGTCGCCGATGCCGATGTCCCAGGCGATATGGCGGGCGAGCGCCGCCTCGTCGAGCCCGAGGGCATCGAGCGCCTTGGGGATCGCCCGGCCCGCGTGGTCGGCGATCAGCACGGCCCGCGCCGCGCCGTCGCGGTTGAAGATTTCGAAGGGTGGCGGGTCGTCCGGACCGAGCAGCCCGAACCCGCCCACGGCCGTGGCGTCGGACATGGCGGCCACTACAGCAAATCGGGCGCGGCCCGGCAAGGCTAGGGCGATTTGACCGGCGCGGCGCGGATCGCCTACAACAGCCCCGCCATGGCCCGCCACACCTTCTTCTGCATCGACGGGCACACCTGCGGCAATCCGGTGCGGGTGGTGGTCGGCGGCGCGCCGGTGCTCGAGGGCGACACGGCCAGCGCCCGGCGCCAGCACTTCCTCAAGCACTACGACTGGATCCGCACCGGCCTCATGTTCGAGCCGCGCGGCCACGACATGATGTCGGGCAGCATCCTCTATCCGCCGACGCGGGATGACTGCGACCTTGGCATCGTCTTCATCGAGACCAGCGGGTGCCTCCCCATGTGCGGGCATGGCGCCATCGGCACGGTGACCGCGGCGGTCGAGCACGGTCTCGTGGCGCCGCGCCGCGACGGGGTATTGCGGCTGGACGCGCCGGCGGGGGTGGTGGAGGCGAGCTACCGGCTGGACGGCGCGCATGTCGATTCGGTGCGCATCCGCAACGTCGCCTCGTACCTGCACGCCGAGGGTGTCGCGGTGGACTGCCCCGGTCTAGGGGAACTCGCCTTCGACATCGCCTACGGCGGCAATTTCTACGCCATCCTGGAGCCGCAGAAGAACTACCGGGACCTAGCCGATCTGTCGGCCGCGGACATCCTTCGCCTGTCGCCGGTCTTGCGCCGCCTCGTCAACGAGAAGATCGACTGCGTGCACCCGGAAGACGCCACCATCCGGAGCGTCACGCACGTGCTGTGGACCGGCAAGCCCAAGGACCCGAAGGCGCACGCCCGCAACGCCGTGTTCTACGGCGTTCACGCGATCGACCGCAGCCCGTGCGGCACCGGCACCTCGGCGCGCATGGCCCAACTCGCCGCCAAGGGCCGGCTCAAGGTCGGCGACGAGTTCGTGCACGAGAGCATCATCGGCAGCCTGTTCCACGGGCGCGTCGAGGGCGTGGGCCGTGTCGGCAACCGCGACGCCATCCTGCCCTCGATCGAGGGCTGGGCGCGCGTCACCGGCTTCAACACCATCTTCATCGATGACCGCGACCCGTACAAGCACGGGTTCCAGGTGGTGTAGGGCTCGCGCGTCGCATCGGGCCACGGCGCGGCCTCGATGTCATGCCGAGCCGTAACCCTGACCGAAGCGAAGGGGCGGCGAGGCATCTCGACGCGGCTGGAGGATTCGAGCCGGGATTCCTCGCTGCGCTCAGAATGCCAGGGAATTGCGCGCCCTTGCTGTCATGCCGAGCGCGAGCGACGCATCTCGACGGGGTTGTGCAGGCCCAGTTCTCAACTCTCGCCCTCCCGGCAGGCCACGGCGATCGCTCGCCAGGTTTGGCGCGCGCGCAGCGCCGCGCGGGCGGCGTAGCGCGGTCTCGCTCGCGCCGCCGCCGGCACGAGCGCCAAGGTGGCGACGCCGGCGAGGATCAGTATCCGGTCCGGCGAAAAGCCGCACAAATCATGCAGAATCCAAAGGGCCGCCGACGCCAGCAGAACGCCGGTCATGTTGAGGAAATTGTTGGTGGCGATGACGTGTCCCTTCTCGTTGCGGCCGGCGCTCTTCTGCAGCAGCGCATTGAGCGGCACCACGACGAGGCCGCCGAACGCGCCCAGCACCGCGAAGGCCGCCGCGGTCGGGCCGAACGCGGCGCTGCTCGCCGCCAACGCCAACAGCGTCGCCCCGACGCCGGCCGCGCCGATCAACGCCAGCCCCGGCTCGACCCGGTCGCCGGACAGGCGGCCCGCGGCGAGCGCGCCCACGCCGGCGCCGAGCCCGACGCAGCCGCCCAGCAACCCGATCTGCAGGTCGTCGAGCCCCATTTGCGCCTTGCCGAGCAGAATCATGTCCAACAGCACGAGCGCGGAGAGAAATTCGAGCGCCGTGGTGCCGGCCGCGGCGAAGGCGAGCGGGCGCTTGCCGGCGAGCCGTCGAATGCCGGCGGCGATTTCCCGCCATGGGTTGAGGCAGAACGGCTTGCGCGGCCCCGGCCTCGGTGCCCGTCCGATCGCAAGGCTCGCGAGTACGCCGGCGCCGGCGATCGCAATGAGGACGGCGCCGATGGCCGCCGGCCGGTCGTGCCAGACCGTCGCCAGCAGGCCGCCGACCGCGGTCCCCAGGATGACCGCGGCATATCGGCTCGTCTCCAAGAAGCCGTTGGCGCACGACAGCTCGCTCTCCGGCAGCGTCTCGGCAACAATGCCGTACTTTGCGGGGCTGAAGAACGTCGCCTGCACCGCGAGCAGCAGCAATGTCGCGAGCAGCAGCTCGATCCGGCCGGCCACCAGGGCGACGAGCGCCAGCGCCGTCACGCCGAGCTCGACGAGCTTGCCCGCGATCAGCACGCTGCGCTTGTCGAACCGATCGGCAACGTCGCCGGCATATCCCGACAGCAAGACATAGGGCAGCACGAACACGACGCCGGTGAGCGACAGATACTCGCCGCCCCCGCCGGCCACGAGCGCGGCCTCGACGGCGGCCAGCGACACCACCATCTTGAACAGGTTGTCGTTGAAGGAGCCGAGCAACTGTGCGCCCAACAACGCAAGAAAGCCCCGATGGCGGAGGGGATTGGTGGGATTGCGTGTAGGCGGATCGATTGACGCGCCAGCGATTGGTTGCGACACGGATGTCCTCCCTAACTTTTTTCGTGCCGGACGCGCTCACGCCGCCGAGCCCACGCATTGGCCCCGTCCCATCTGCCGCAAGAAACGCAGATGCGAAGCGATCATGCGCGGCAGCGTCGTCACGTTGTGGCGCAGCCCGAACTCGGCCGCCGTCCGCTTGATGATTTCGGTGATGTCCCGGTAATGGACGTGACAGACGGTCGGAAACAGATGGTGAGCCGCGTGGGCGTTGGCGCCGCCGGCAATGAAGTTCGCCAGGCGGCTTTCGGGATTCCAGTCCAGCGACGTGATCATGGCGTGCTCCGCCCAGTCGTGCGGAATGAAGCCCTCCGCATCGACTTTCGGAAACGCGGTCTCCTCGGCGAAATGGGTGCCGATCAAGAGCATGATGAACACGGTCGAGGCGACGAAGCTCATCGACAAGGTGCCGATCAGCACCTGCCACCAGGGCAGACTCAAGGTCAGGACCGGCACGACGAAGACGATGGCCAGGTAGACGAGCTTGTAGACGAAGAACAGCGCGATCTCGTACGGCGGGTGGCGGATGTCGGTCAAATTCGCCAGGCGCCGCTTGAACAGGTATATCGCGTCCTGGATGAACACGCTGTGCAGGCCGACGAGCCAGAAAAGGAGCGGCGCGTAGAGGTGCTGGTAGCGATGATTGGAGCGCCGCGGTTGATTCGGCGACAACCGAAGGAACGCGTTGTAGTCGATGTCGATGTCGCAGCCGTTGACGTTGGGAAAGGTATGGTGCGACTTGACGTGGCGCAGGCGCCACAAATAGGGATTGCTGCCGATAACGGCGTAGATCGCGGATTGGATGAGCCTGTTGAGCCACCGTTGCGGCAGGAGCGCGTCGTGAGCCGCGTCGTGGCCCACGTTGATCGCCAGCAGCAGCGTGGCCACGCCGAAGGCATTAGCCAACGCCAACATCGTCCACGGCCCGAGATCGTCGGTCAGGATGAGGGCGTAGGAAACGACCGCAACGGCGCCATAGAGCGCCGCCTTCGCCGCCACGCGGCGATCGGCGAATCGGTTCCTGCCGGTCGTTTCGAAGTAGCGGAATACGCGCTGCTTCAGCGTGCGATAGAAGTCCGCGTGATTGCCTTGTCGAAACCTGATCTTCGGCGGCTCGGCGGCGCGTGTGTTGTCGGTGCCGGTCATGGCTGATCCTCCTCGTCAATGTCCCAGGACGTGGCGTAGCTGCCGTTCGCCGATCGGCATCGGCGCTCCCGAAGCGAAGGCGCGCCACAGCCACTCCTGCGCCGCGCCGACGTAGTGGCCCGGCATGGCCTCGCTGTCCCGATCGCGGCGCCAGGCGGCGGCCGCGTAACGGATCGCCGCGGTGCGGATTGCTCTCGCTTGCGTCGAGACGGAGCAGCCGCCGTGAAAACGCGCCGCCAGCTCCCTGAGGGCCGCGTCGCGCTTGCGCATGGCCTCTTCCAGCCACCACGGCACGCCGCCGCGGGCGAACCTCAGACCCAGCGCCTCGTCGACGCTGCGGCAACGGTGCGCGAGAAAGTTCATCAGCGACCGGCCCAGCCAGCGCAGTTGCTCGTCGCTGAGCGGCTGGGCGGCAACGCCGCGCCGGCTGATGTCCCGCAAGTTGTCGATGGTTGCGTACATGATTTGTGCCTCCAGGCTTGCCGGGCGTCGGTCATCAGTTCGAGCCGCCCGCGTGCCCCAGATGCTGTGCGGGACCGGTCAGACCGGCCGGTCACGGAGGGTCCTCAGGCAATCAAAAAATCGTCAAACGGGCCAGACTCTCGTCAATAATGCGCTTACCATCGTCGGCATTCGCCGCCGGTGCCGATGGATGCCGCGGTGGTACCGGTACCGGCGAACGGTGTCGGGGGCGCGATGACGGTGTGGCGATTGAAGCTGCTGGGCGGTTTCGCGCTGTCCCGGGATGGTGCGCCGGAGGCAGGCACGCTCGGCCGGCGCGATCGGGCGCTGTTGGCCTATCTGGCACTCTTCCCCAACCGGCGCCAGCCGCGCGAGCGCATCGCCACGCTGCTGTGGGCCCACCGGGGCGGCGAGCAGGCGCGCCACAGCCTGGCGGAAAGCCTGCGCGTCCTGCGCAAGGCTCTCGATGATGAAGACAAGGCGGTGATCGTCTCAGAGGGCGATGCGCTTCTGCTCAACCTCGAACGCGTCGAGGTCGACGCGCACCTGTTCGAGCGGCTGGCAGTCGGCGGCTCGCAGGACGCGCTGGAGCAGGCGCGTGCCCTCTACGCCGGCGAACTGCTCGACGGCCTCGAGCTCGGCACCGAGGACACGGCCGGGTTCGACGATTGGCTCCGAGTGGAGCGCGGTCGACTGCGCGAGCTCGCGATCGCGGCGCTAGTCAAGCTGGCGTCGCTGCACCTCGCGGCCGGGCACGCGGAGCAGGCCATCGCGGCCGCGCAATCGGCCTTGCGCCTCGACCCCTTGCGCGAGGAGGCGCACCGCGCGCTGATGCGCGGCTACGCCCAGGGCGGGCGGCGGGCAGCGGCGCTGCAACAGTTCAGGGCGCTCGGCGACCGGCTGCGCGAAGAGTTGCAAGTAGAGCCGGAGGCGGAGACGGTCCGGCTCCACCAGGAAATCCGGACGGCGGCCGGCGAGCCGGCGGAGTTGGCGCTCTCGCCGACCGCGCGCCCGTCGCCGCCTGGGCCCGCGGCGTCGGCGCCCACCACTCAGCCGCAGCGGTATCGCGTCGGCGCACGCAGGCTGGCGCGCGGGCGTCGCGCCCTGAAATGGGCGGCCGTCGGCGCCGCAACCGCGCTGCTGGCGGCGGCGACCACGGTGGGCGCCACCTTCTGGCGCATCCCGGAACTGGCGCCGGCGCCGCTTGGCGTGTACATCGGCGCGATCAAGGGCGCCATCAACGAGGTGGTGCCCGGCGGCGAGCGGCCGTCCATCGCCGTGCTGCCGTTCCGCAGCCAAGGCGACGAGGACGCGGCGCAATACGCGGACGCCATCGGCGAGGGCATCACCGCCGCCCTCTCCATGGCCTCGGACATGCGGGTAGTGGCCCGCGCCTCGGTGCTGGTCTATGAGGGCCGGCCGGCCAAGATCCAGCGGATCGCGGCCGATCTCGGTGTGCGCTACGTGCTCGAAGGCGGCGTGCAGAAATGGGGCAACCGCGTCCGGGTGCAGATCGGCCTCATCGACACCCGCGCCGGCGAGCACCGACTGTGGACGCAAACCATGGAACGCGAGGCGGCGGACGTCTTCGCGCTGCAGAAGGACGTGACGCTCGAGGTGGTCACCTCGCTCGAGGTCAGCCTCACCGCAGGCGAGCAGGAGCGTATCGACCGGGCGCACGGGGCCGTCAACTTCGACGCCTGGCTGGAGGCCTCGCAGGGCGAGATGCTGCTGCGCCGCCTGACGCCGGAGGACAACGCCAAGGCGCGGCTGCATTACGAGAAGGCCCGCGGCCTTGATCCGAACTACCCCGGCGCGTCCGACGGCCTCGCCTGGACGTACTTCCTCGACGCGCGGTTCGGCTGGAGCGGCTCCCCGGCCCAGTCGATCGCGCGGGCCGCCGAGCTGGCGCAAGCGTCCCTGGCCCTCGACCCGGAACGCCCGCGCACTTACAGCCTGCTAGGCGCTATCTCGCTGCTGGCCGGCGATCACGACCAGGCCGTGGGCCTGGGTGAGAAGGCGGTCGAGCTGGGCGCCAACGACGCGGACGCTGCCGCGCTGCTCGCCTACACGCTCACCTACTCCGGCGAGCCGTACCGCGCCACCGCGCTCGCCCAGCGGGCGATTCGCCTGCGTCCCTATCCGCCGGACTGGTACGGCTGGCTGCTCGGCCGGGCCCATCGCCTGACCGGCCGCTACGAGGAGGCGGTCGGCTTGCTCGAGAAGGCCAGCGCCGCCATGCCCACGTCGTACACCCCGCTGCTCGAGCTGGCGGCCGCCTACAGTGAGATGGGCGCCAAGGCGAAGGCGAAGGCGGCGGCGGACGCCGTCAAGTCGATCTATCCGGGTTTCTCGGTCGGCGCCTGGGCGCAGGCGCCGTCCTACAAGGACCCGGCGATGACGGAGCGCGAGGCGGCCCTGCTCATCCGGCTGGGATTACCTGACTAGTAGCGGCCTCGCCTTGGCAAGCGTTGCCCGCTTCCCTATAAGACGATGATGGCCGAAGCCCTGTCCGCCCCCGCGCCGCTGGTGCGGGCGGCCCTTCCCGTCCTGCTGTGCGGCGCGTTCGCCATCTCCTTCTCCGGCATCTTCGTGCGGCTGTCCGAGATCGGCCCATCGGCGACCGCATTCCACCGCCTGTTTCTCGCCCTGCCCGCGCTGTGGCTGTGGCTGTGGCTGGCGTTGGAGCGCCCCGAAGGCGGACTGCGCCGGCCGCGGACGAGTAGCGATGCCGTCAGTCTCGTCGTTTGCGGGCTGTTCCTGGCGGCCGACCTCATCCTCTGGCACTGGTCGCTGCTGCTCACCACGGTCGCCGACGCCATCGTGCTCAGCAATACGGCGCCGATCTTCGTCACGCTCGCGGCCTGGGCCCTGTTGGGCGAACGGTTGACCCCGGTTTTCCTTCTCGGCCTCGCCATCAGCGTGGCGGGCGCGGGCGTCCTGGTAGCCGGCGGCGTATCGGCCAATCCCGACAATCTTGCCGGCGACCTGCTGAGCCTCGCCACTGCGGTGGCCTATGCCGGCTACATCCTGTCGGTGAAGGCGTTGCGCGCCCGTTTCACGGCCGGCGCAATCATGGCGTGGAGCGGCACGGTGACCTGCATCGCCATCCTGCCGGTCGCGCTGCTGTCGGGCGAGAGCCTGCTGCCGGCGAGCCCCTACGGTTGGACGATCCTCGCGGGCCTGGCGCTCTTCTCGCACGCCGGCGGGCAGGGCATGATCGCCTGGGCGCTCGCCCACCTTCCGGCCTCGTTCTCCTCGGTCGCCATGCTGATGAACCCGGTGACGGCGGCGCTGCTCGCGTGGCCCATCCTGGGCGAGCCGATCGGCCCGTGGTGGGTGGCGGGGGCCGCCATCGTGCTCGCCGGCGTGTTCATGTCGCGGCGCGGCAGCGCCGGGACCGCGCCGCAGCCTTGAGGCCGACACGCCAGTTCCTGCGCGCTCTGTTCGATGCGGCGCTCTCCGCCGCCGACCCGGCGCGCTGCGTGCCGCCGCATCTGCCGCCGCCGCCCAAGGGCCGCACCGTCGTGGTCGGCGCCGGCAAGGCCGCCGCCGCCATGGCCGAGGCGCTGGAGGCCGCTTGGCCGGGGCCGCTCACCGGCGCCGTCGTCACCCGCTACGGCCACGGCGCGCCATGCCGGCGCATCGAGGTGATTGAAGCGGCCCACCCGGTGCCGGACGCCGCCGGCGAGGCGGCCGCCGCGAAGATCCTCGGCCTGGTGCGCGGATTGACGGCCGACGATCTCGTGCTGTGCCTCGTCTCTGGCGGCGGGTCGGCGCTGCTCGCCTTGGCCGCGCCCGGCATCACGCTCGCCGACAAGCAGGCAGTCAACCGCGCCCTGCTCCGCTCGGGCGCCGTGATCGGCGAGATGAACACCGTGCGCAAGCACTTGTCGGCGATCAAGGGCGGCCGGCTCGCCGCCGCCGCGGCGCCGGCCGAATTGTTGAGCCTCGTTATCTCCGACGTGCCGGGCGACGATCCCGCGGTGATCGCCTCGGGCCCCACCGTGGCCGATCCCACCACCTTCGCCGACGCACTCGCGGTCATCGAGAAATACCGCATCGACGCGCCGCGCCCGGTCCTCGAACGCCTGCGCGCCGGCCTCGACGAGACGCCGAAGCCGGGCGACCCGCGCCTTGCCCGCTCTACCGCGATCGTCATCGCGCGCCCACAGGCCTCGCTCGAAGCGGCGGCCGCGGCGGCGCGTGCCGCCGGCATCATGCCGGTGATCCTCGGCGACGGTTTGGAGGGCGAGGCGCGCGAGGTGGCGCGCGTGATGGCCGGCCTCGCCCGTCAGGTAGCCCGCCACGGCCAGCCCGCGCCGCCGCCCGCCGTGCTGCTGTCCGGCGGCGAGACCACCGTGACCGTGCGCGGGCGGGGGCGCGGCGGGCGCAACGCCGAGTTCCTGCTGGGGCTTGCCCTGGCGCTCGACGGCGCGCCCGGCGTGCACGCTCTCGCCTGCGACACCGACGGCATCGACGGCACCGAGGACAATGCCGGCGCCCTGCTTCTGCCCGACAGCCTGGCGCGAGCCGCCGCGGCGGGCCTCGACGCCAAGGCGCTTTTGGCCGACAATGATGCCTACCGCTTCTTCGCCGCCCTGGGGGACCTGGTCGTCACGGGACCGACCCGCACCAACGTCAACGACTTCCGCGCCATCCTGATCGAATCCCGATTCTAACGGTCACGAACGAATGTCTCCGTCTCCATGACGCGCGCACGCAAGGCCAAGATTCTCGCCACGCTCGGCCCGGCGAGCTCGAGCGCGGACAAGATCCGCGCCCTCTACGAGGCGGGCGCGGACGTATTCCGCCTGAACCTGAGCCACGGCAGCCACGACGATCATCGCCGCCGCTACGAGGCGCTGCGCGCCATCGAAGCGGAGGTTGGCCGGCCGATCGGCATCTTGATGGACTTGCAGGGGCCGAAGATCCGGATCGGCAAGTTCGCCGGCGGCGGCGTCGACCTGAAGCCCGGCGCCCCGTTCCGCCTCGATCTTTCGAAGGCGCCGGGCGATTCGCGGCGGGCGCCCTTGCCCCATCCCGAGGTGCTGGCGGCGCTCCAGCCCGGCACCGACCTTCTGCTCGACGACGGGCGGCTGCGCCTCCGGGTCGAGCGCCGCGGCGCCGACTTCGCCGACACCGTGATCGTCACCGGCGGGCGCCTCAGCGACCGCAAGGGCGTCAATCTGCCGGGCGTGACGTTGCCGCTGTCGCCCCTGACGGGCAAGGACCGCGAGGACTTGCGCTTCGGCCTCGATCTCGGGGTCGACTGGGTGGCACTGTCGTTCGTGCAGCGCCCCGAAGACTTGGCCGAGGCAAGGCGCCTTATCGCCGGCCGGGCGGCGATCCTGGCGAAACTGGAGAAGCCGGCCGCCATCGAGCACCTCGAGGAACTGATCGAGCTGGCCGACGCCGTCATGGTGGCGCGCGGCGATCTGGGCGTCGAGCTGCCGCCGGAAGACGTGCCCGGCGTGCAGAAGCGCATCATCGCCGCCTGCCGGCTGGCCGGCAAACCGGTGGTGGTGGCGACCCAGATGTTGGATTCCATGGTGCACGCGCCGGCGCCGACGCGGGCCGAGGCCTCGGACGTGGCGACAGCCATTTACGACGGCGCCGATGCCGTGATGCTGTCGGCGGAGACCGCCTCGGGCGACTACCCGGTGGAGGCGGTGTCGATGATGAACCGCATCATCGCGCGCACCGAGCAGGACCCGCACTACCGGCGCATCACGGACGCCCAGCGCCCCGAACCGGAGGCGAACGCGCCCGACGCCATCAGCGCCGCGGCCGCCCAGGTCGCGCACACGCTCTCGGCCGCGGCGATCGTGACCTACACGACCTCGGGCTCGACCGCGCTCCGCGCGGCGCGCGAGAGGCCGCAGGTGCCGATCCTGTGCCTCACCTCGCGCCTGGAGACGGCGCGCCGCCTGACGCTCGTCTGGGGCGTGCACTGCGTGCGCACGGAAGACGTGAGCACGTTCTCGGAAATGGTCGACAAGGCCTGCCGAATTGCCGAGCGCGAGCGGATGGCCTCCAAGGGCGAGCGGCTGGTGGTGACCGCCGGCGTGCCGTTCGGCACGCCGGGCTCCACCAACGTCTTGCGCGTGGCGTGGGTCGGCTAGTGGATCCGATCCGACAGATGAGTCCCCACCCAATAGAAGTGTCATCGCCGGGCGTGACCCGGCGATCCATGGTGCAACGGCACGATGGATGCCCGCGTCAAGCGCGGGCATGACAAGAAGGGGAAGCAAATGTCGGATCGGATCCACTAGCAGTTTGCCGAAAGATCGATCCGCTCAACCTCGTCCTGAGCCTGTCGAAGGACGAGGCACGGACGCGTTCCGAGGCATCTTTTCAGCAGCCCGCTAGATCGAACGATCCTGGATGCGCTTGCGCAAGTATTCGGCGTTGGCGCGCGGGCCGGTCATCTGCGGGTAGATCGCGAGCGCGCGTTCGAAGGCGTCGAGCGCCTGCTCCTCGTGCTCGCGCTCGATCTCGATGAGCCCGAGGCCGGACAGCGCGCCGAAGTGGCGCGGCTCCAGCGCCAGCGTGCGCGCCACGTCGGCCATCGACGCCTCGAAGTCCTGCATCAGGTAAAGCACCGTCGCCCGCTTGTTCCAGCCCTCGGCGAAATCGGGCGCCAACTCGACGACGCGATCGAATGCCTGCAAGGCATCGGCGTACTTGCCGACGCCCATGGCGGCGATCCCCGCCGCCATCAAGCGGTCCACCTCCGGGTCCTCGGCGGCGAGCCAGATCTGCCAGATTTGCCGCTCGACCACATAGCCTTCGAGCGGGTTGCTCGCCGCCTTCAGCACTTCGAACAGCGTGCCGAGGCGCGGGTCATTCTGGTCCGCGCGAGCGACCCCGATCCCGACCAGCCCCGCGGCCAGCAGCAGGCAAGCGATGCGTGCTCGTCCCATCGGCGCCGATTATGCGCGCGACGCCATCGACCTGGAAGGGGGAATCGCTTGCCCTCGCGACCCTCCTGGCGGATGCTCCCGGCCCGGCGCCCCAAAGTGGAGAGGCATCGTCATGGCAGTCGCGGATTACTTCGCGGCTGACTACATGGGAGCCCGCGACAAGTTTCGGGCGGTGGCGAAAGCCGCCGGCGCCGCGCTCTTGACGTATCACTGTCCCGCCGCCCCGCCGCCCGGTCTCGGCGGCGAGGGCCTGACGACGGACGCGGCAAGGCTGGGGCCGGCCGAGGCGCGCCGTCTCTTGGTCGCGCTCTCGGGCACGCACGGCGTCGAAGGCTTCTGCGGCTCAGGTATCGAGGTCGGCTGGCTCGCCGGCGGCATCGTCCGCGCGCTGCCGCCCGACACCGCCCTGCTCCTCGTTCACGCCATCAATCCCTATGGCTTTGCCTGGCTGCGGCGCGTCAACGAGGACAACGTCGACCTCAATCGCAACTTCGTCGATCACGCCGAACCCTACCCGGTCAATGCCGGCTACGAAGCCCTGAAGCACGCCATCTGCCCCGCCCAGTGGGACGAGGCGACACTGGCGCGAACGGCGGCCGAGCTCGACGCCTATGGCCGGCATCACGGCGCGATGGCATTGCAATCGGCCATCAGCTCGGGTCAGTACGGCCACCCGCAAGGCGTCTTCTATGGCGGTACTTCGCCCGTTTGGTCGAACCGCACGCTGGCCGAGATCCTGCGCCAGCATGGCGCCGGCACCAAACGCCTCGCGTTCATCGACCTGCATACCGGGCTCGGGCCGCACGGCTACGGCGAGATCATGAACGGTCACGCCGCCGGCGCACCGGGCCATCGCCGGGTCGAGGCGTGGTACGCCGGCGAGGCAACGTCGACCGATGCCGGCTCGTCCTCGTCGGCGGTGGTCACGGGGGACACGCTCGTCGGCATCGAGCGCGCGCTGCCGGCGAGCGAGGTCACCGGCATCACGCTGGAATACGGCACCATACCGCTCGACGACGTTCTATTGGCGGTGCGCGCCGACAACTGGCTGCACGCGCACGGCGATCCGTCGTCGGCCCGGGGCCGGGCCATCAAGACGCAGATCCGCCGGGCCTTCTATCCCGACACCGACGACTGGAAACGGCTGGTGTTCGAGCGCTCGCTGGACGTGTACCGGCGCGCGCTCGGCGCCTTGGCCGCCAGTTAAGCACGGGATCAGGCGGAGCGGCGGGCCGACGGCGCGGCGGACAGCTTATCGAGATGCCAGCCCTGGAACAACGAAAGCCCGAGCGATTGGCCGCACTCGATCGCCTGCGCCGAGTCGCACCGGCACAGGATCACCCGGTCGGCGCCGGTACGCTCGATGACCTCCCGCAGCGTGTTTCGCCCGATGGCCGCGAGGCCCGCCGCCATGTCGGGCACCCACATGAGCTTGACAAGGTCGATGCCCAGCCCGGCGCGGTCCACGAACGGCAGGCTCAGGTGCGAAACGCCATCGAGCGCGACACGAAAGCCGCGGTCGTGCAGGTAGTCGCGCGCGTAGAGGAATGATCCCAAGTCGGCGAACGCGTCGATCTTCTGGAATTCCAGCACGATGGCGCGGCGAAACTCCATCGGCAGGGCGGCATCGAACGCCTGAAACTCCGGCGACAGCACGCTCGACACGTTGAAGTTGAGGCTGCATCCGCCGTTGCGAATCGCCCGCAGGGCCGGCGACTCGTCGTCCGCGTCGCTCGGCGCCGCCTGTTGTCCGGCGCGCAACAACTCGATCATCTTGCGATCGAGAATCCTGGTCAGATGCTGGAACAGCCAACGGTCGGCCGCGAGCCTGACGCCGGGAACGACACGCTGCTCCAGGTCGGCGATGGACACGAAGATCTCGTCGAAAACCGGCAGCGGCGCGGCCCCATTGGCGACCAAGTAGACGGTCTGGCGGCGCACCAGTTGGGCCAGCTCGGCCGTGCCCAGCGCCGCCGCCGCCTGGCCGATGTTGCTTGAGTCGAGCGGCGCCCGCTCCGCCGGGGCGGCGTTCCGAAGCGAGCCGTCCCGCGCCTGTCCGAGCAGGTGTTTCGCCAGCGCCTCGAACTCGGCGAAGTCCCTCGACAAGTTGTAATACGCGATGAAGGCCGCTTGATTTCCGTCCTCGAGCAGGAAAAGCGGATCGTCTCTGAACAAGAGTTGAATATTGTCGAGTTTCTTCTTGATTTCGACGATGCGCGCGTCACGAAACACGCACACCAAATCGCCGGTTTGCAAGCCGTACATGACACCGTTGTAACCCGTTGCGAGCAATCGCACCTGGTCCATCGCGAACATCAGGTTCTGGTGTCGCGATTCGGCGGCAAGCCAGGACGTGCGTAGGTGGGCCGCCCATCCCCGGTTGTCGTGGCCGGCGATCCCGCCCACATGCGCGACCAGCGCCTGCTCGTCGCTCGACTTCTTGCGGATCGATGACTGCCGCAAGCGGTTGACCTTTCTCAAGCGCCGTCCCGCTCTCGGGCGTCCGGCCTTCGCGGGCGCGTCGCTCGAGGCTCGTCGGGATATCGGCCGTAGTAAGCGCGCTGGCGATTAAGAACTGGCTAATGCCGAGCTTGGCCGGTCCGGAACCCCTTGCGGTTTGGGGCCGCCGGTCGCCCAATCGAGTAGTTCCGCCGTATGGACGATAGGCACCTTCGTCGCGGCGCCGATTTGGCTCATACAGCCGATATTGCCGGTGGCGATGAGGTCGGGGCGGAGGCTCTCGATGTTGGCGACCTTGCGATCGCGCAGCCGCCGGGCGATGTCGGGTTGCAGCAGGTTGTAAGTGCCGGCCGAGCCGCAACACAGATGGCCCTCGGGCACCTCGCGCACCTCGAAGCCCGCGGCTTCGAGCAGGGCCCGCGGCTCGCTATCTATCTTCTGGCCGTGCTGCATGGAGCAGGGCGAATGGTAGGCGACGGCGAGGCCCGGTTTCACCGCCGGCGCCTGGAGCCCGAGCTCGGCCATGAATTCGCTGATGTCGCGCGCCAGCGCCGCCACGCGCACCGCCGGCGCCGCCCACCGGGCGTCGTTGCGCAGCAGGAACCCGTAGTCCTTCACCATGGTGCCGCAACCCGACGCATTGACGATGATCGCATCGATGCCGCCGGCCTCGATCTCGCTCGTCCAGGCGGCGATGTTGGCGCGCGCCGAGGCAAGGGCCGCGCGCTCGCGGCCCAGGTGATGGGTGAGCGCGCCGCAACAGCCGGCGCCCTTGGCAACCACCACTTCGCATCCGTGGCGGGTCAGCAGGCGCACACTCGCTTCGTTGATCTCGGGCCGCAATGCCGGCTGCACGCAGCCGGCGAGCAGCGCGACCCTTCTGCGCCGCGCGCCTTGGGCGGGGAACGCCTGCGGGCGGTCGGCCGGCGCTGGGCGCGCGGGTGCGGTGGGCGCCAGCGCGAGTAGGACGCGGAGCCGGCCGGGCATCAGGCGGGCGAACGGGCGAGCGAATCTCGCCAGCGCGAGCGCCCGGCGGAACAGCTCGGGCCGTGGCAGCAGCAGAGCGAGCAGCCGGCGCAGCGCCCAGTCCGGCAGCGGCCGGCGGTACGTCTTTTCGATGTGCCGGCGCGCATGGTCGACGAGATGCATGTAATGCACGCTCGACGGGCAGGTGGTCATGCAGGCGAGGCAGGACAGACAGCGGTCGATGTGCTTGACCACCTTCCGCGTCGCCGGCCGGCCGTTCTCCAGCATGTGCTTGATGAGGTAGATGCGCCCGCGCGGGCTGTCGAGCTCGTCGCCGAGCAGCACGTAGGTCGGGCAGGTGGCGGTGCAGAAGCCGCAATGCACGCAGGCGCGCAGGATGCGCTCCGCTGCCGCGGTGTCCGGGTCGGCGAGCTGGGCGAGGGTGAAATTGGTCTGCATTCACAGGTCCGGGGCCATGCGCCCGCGGTTGAGGATGCGGGCCGGATCGAAGCTGTCCTTGATGCGACGGGTGAGCGCCGCGAGCGGCGGCGGCTGCGGCTGGAACACCGGCACGGCGCGGCGCAGCGCCTCCGGCGCCCGCATCAGCGTGGCGTGGCCGCCGCTGCGGGCAACCGCGGCGCGGACCTTGGGCGCGCCGCCCTGCTCGCTCGTGGTCGGCAAGGCGAGCCAGATGAGCCCGCCGCCCCAGTCGTAGTACCAGGCATCCTCCTCCGCCGTGGCGACCGCCGCCACCGTCGCCGCCGCTTCGCTGGGCGGCACGGAAAGCCGCCATATCGCCTTGCGCGGGTCGTCGGCGAGCAGCGCCACGTCGCGCACCTGGCGCCACAGCGCTTCCGATTCGGCACGTCCCAGCTCGTCAATCGCGCCGGCGAACTCGGCCATGGCGCGGCTGAGGCCCGCGGCGCGATAGGCGACCGACGCCGCCGGCCCTTCCAGCCTGAGCGCGGTCACGCTGGTCCTCGAACCGCCCACCGGGCCGACCCAGGAGCGCAGCGCCGCCGCCAACGGCAGGTGCGCGGCACCGGACACCTCGGAGGCACCGCCGAGCGCCGCCGCCATGGCCCGCATCGCCGCCGCGTCGTCGAGGCCGCGCAGCAGCAATGTGCGGATGTCCTCGGGCGCCGGCATCACCTTGACGGTGACTTCGACCAGCGCCGCCAGCGTGCCGTGCGAACCGGCCAGCAGCTTGCACAGATCGTAGCCGGTGACGTTCTTCACGACGCGGCCGCCGGCCTTGAACTGCTCGCCGCGGCCGCTCACCGCCGCGACGCCGAGAAAGTGGTCGCGCGCCGCTCCGGCCTTGATCCGGCGCGGGCCGGACAGGTTGCATGCGATCACCCCGCCGATGGTGCCACGGCCGGGGCTGTGGCCATAGAAGGGACCGAGGTCGGCCGGCTCGAAGGCAAGCTGCTGTTGGCGCTGGGCAAGCAGGCGCTCGATCTCGGCGATCGGCGTTGCCGCGGCCGCGGTCAGCACCAGCTCTTCCGGCTCGTACAGCTGAATCCCGGACAACTCCGTGAGATCGAGGCGATGGTGTGCCTCAACCGGCCGACCCAACTCCCGCTTCGAGCCGCCGGCGGCGAGCTCGAGGGACGAACCCTCGGCCGCCGCCGCCGCCACCATATCGCCGAGCTCGGCGGCGCTGGCGGGCTTCAAGGGCTGGGACATGGGCGCGGGCGCGGCGGAGGAAACCTAGAACCGCGGCAAGTCGGCGAACGGCAGCTTGCCTCTATGGACGTGCAGCCGGCCCAATTCCGCGCAGCGGTGCAGCTCGGGAAACATCTTGCCCGGATTGAGCAGCGACCCGGGATCGAAAGCGCACTTCACCCGTTGCTGCTGCTTGAGATCGATATCGCTGAACATCGTCGGCATGAGGTCGCGCTTCTCCACTCCCACTCCGTGCTCGCCGGTCAGCACGCCGCCCACCTCCACGCACAGCCTGAGGATGTCGGCGCCGAACCGCTCGGCGGTCTCGAGCTCACCGGGCCGGTTGGCGTCGTAAAGGATGAGCGGATGCAGGTTGCCGTCGCCGGCGTGGAACACGTTGGCCACGGCCAGCCCGTGCCGTTCGGACAACTCGCGAATGCGCGCCAGCACCAGCGGCAGCTTGCGGCGCGGGATGGTGCCGTCCATGCAGTAGTAGTCGGGCGAGATGCGGCCGACGGCCGGGAACGCCGCCTTGCGCCCGGCCCAGAAGCTCACGCGCTCGGCTTCGCTGCGGCTGGCGCGTAGCGACGTGGCGCCGCGTTGGCGGGCGATGTCGCCGACCCGCTCGATCAGGTCGTCGACCTCGGCCGCCGGGCCGTCGAGCTCGACGATGAGCAGCGCGTCCACGTCGAGCGGGTAGCCGGTCTTGACGTAGGCCTCGGCCGCGTGGATGGCCGGCTTGTCCATCATCTCCATGCCGCCGGGGATGATGCCGGCGGCGATGATCGCGGCGACGCAATCGCCCGCCTGCTCGTTGCTGGGAAACCCGATGAGCAGCGCGCGCGCCGTTTCAGGCAGCGGCAGGACGCGCACCGTGACCTCGGTCAGAACGCAGAGCAGCCCTTCCGAGCCGGTGAGCAGCCCGAGCAGGTCGTAGCCCTCGGAGTCGAAATGCTTGCCTCCCACCCGGATCGTCTCGCCGCCGATCAGCACGGCCTCGAGGCCGAGCAGGTTGTTGCCGGTGACGCCGTACTTGAGGCAATGCACGCCGCCCGAGTTCTCCGCCACGTTGCCGCCGATGGTGCAGGCGATCTGGCTGGACGGGTCCGGCGCGTAGTAGAAGCCGGCGTCCTCGACCGCCTCGCTGATGGCGAGGTTGGTTACCCCCGGCTGCGCCACCACGCAGCGGTTCGAGAGATCGATATCGAGGATACGGTTGAACTTGGCCATGCCGAGCACGATGCCGTCGGCGATGGGCAGCGCCCCGCCGGACAGCGACGTTCCGGCCCCGCGCGGCACTACCTTGAGCCCGCGGTCGAGGCAGTAGCGCAACACGGCGGCGACCTGCTCGACCGTGCTCGGCAGCACCACCGCGAGCGGCATCTGCCGATAGGCGGTGAGACCGTCGGTCTCGTAAACGCGCACCTCGTCCCGATCGGCGATAACGCCCTCGCCCGGCACGAGTCGCGCCAAGTCCGCTACGATCCGCGCCGCCGCCGCCAGGACGTCCGCGTCGGGTTCCGGCATGCGCATCGCCAGTAGCTCCCACCTGCAGCGCGCGCGGGCAGCGCGCCCGCCGGCTCAATCTGCGCCGCCCGCGGGCGGGCGGTCAATGGTGGGAGGATCAACCCTGGCGGGCCTTGAAGCGCGGATTGGTCTTGTTGATGACGTAGGCGCGGCCCTTGCGCCGGACGATGCGGCTGTCCTTGTGGCGCTTCTTCAAGGTCTTCAGCGAGTTCACGACCTTCATGCATGCGCTCCCGGCGCCGCGCGAAAAAGGGAGGCCGGAACATAGGTACCGGCCTCCCGCCTGTCAATGGCGCGCGCTACCAGTCCGAAAGCGTCTTGCCGGCCTGCTTCAGCGCATGGATGCGATAGAGCCGCACGTCGCCGCTGTCGAGCGCCGCGACGCGCTTGGTCCACAGGTCGATCTCGTTGGCCAGGCACTTGGCGGTCTCGGCGTCGATGCTGGCGCCCTCGGCCGCCGCCGTGTAGGCGGCCCAACCCGATATCACCATGCTGCGGTAGGCGGCGCTCATGTCCTCGGCGATCCGGGTGTCGAGCTTGATGGCGCCGAGCGCCAATGTGTATTCCTGCATCGTCCAGGGCGTCGGCAGCACCGGCTCCGCCTTGCGCCACGCCTGGATGGCCGTGCTGCCGGCGGCCTCCGGCTTGCTCAACACGAAGTCGGTGAGCAGAAGCTGGCCGCCGTGCTTGAGGGCGATGGCGACCTGGCGCAGCAGGCGCTTCTTGTCGGCGATCGTGAAGAACAGCTCGCGCGCCAACATGCAGTCGCAACTGCCGGGCCGGAACTCGAACTTGTCGGGCACATAGGCGTTGATCGCCGCCTTCTTGGCCATGCCGGCAATGTGCGACATCTCCGCGCCGGCTAGCGCCAGCTCGTGATCCGGCGCGAAGCCGGTGACCCAGATGCCGTGATCCTCCACCATGGCGCGGGCGCCGCCGCCGAGCCCGGCGTGCATGTCGATCACCGTCATCGCCGGATTGAGGGCGAACGGTTTCACCAGCGTCGCCGCATGCTCGCGCCCGCCGGGGAACGCGAACCCCTCGCCCCACAGGCTCTGCAACAAGACGACGCGCGGCGTCTCCCACGGGCGCGCGGGGTCGCGGTAGCCGATCGCGCGCCGCGGCGCCCGCTCCTCCGGCTTCGCCTCGCCGTCGCGGCGGCGCACGACGATCTCGCTGCCTTCCCACCACGCCTTGAAGCGGGTGCGAAACGGCACATTCGCCCAACTGGCCAGGGGCCAGAAGGCGAATTTCAGCCGCGGAATCTTCAACGCCGGAACCGACAGGCCGAGCAAGGGGCCACACCACAAACGGATTGTCCCGGCTGTCTTATTAGCAGCCGCCGGATAATGGATGGTTAACCCTTGCCGCCATCGTTTCCCATGGCCCCGGCCCTGCGCTACTGTGCCGCGCCAGCATGACCCCGGTTTCCGCGAGCGCCCCTCAAGGCCTGACCTTGCGCCAGCATGTCGGGCGGACGCTGGCGCTGGCAGTGCCGGTCATGGTGGGGCGCGTCGGGCTGCTGCTCATGATCGTGGTCGATACGCTCATGTGCGGCCGGGCCGGCCCGGACGAGCTGGCCTTCTACGGCATCAGCCTCGCTCCCCAGGCGACGCTGATGGTGGTCGGTTTCGGCCTCTTGCTCGGCACTACCGTGCTGGCGGCCCAGGCCGATGGCGCCGGACGGGCCGAAGTCTGCGGGCGCATTTGGCGATTGGCCCTGCTGCTGGCGGCGGCCCTCGGCGCGCTGTGCGCCCTGGCCCTCGCGTTCGGCGAGGCCATCCTCTTGGGCCTCGGGCAGGATCCGGCGATCGCCGCCGGCGGCGGCGGCGCGCTCGCCATGTTCGGCCTCGGCATGCCGGCCATCCTCATGTACGTGGCAACCAGCGCCTTCCTGGAAGGCATCGGCCGGCCGCGCGCCGGCATGGTCGTGTCGCTCGCCGCCAACCTGCTCAACGCCGGCCTCAACTGGGTGCTGATCTACGGCCATCTCGGCCTGCCCGCCATGGGAGCGGCCGGGGCGGCGCTCGCCACCTCGATCGCACGCTGGGCCATGCTGGCGGCGCTAGTGGCCTTCGTGCTCCACATGCGCGACGGCGCCCATTACGGCGTTCGGGCGCCGCTGGCCGGCCACACCCGCGAGCTGCGCAAATTGCTGGCGCTGGGCGGGCCGCTCGCGCTGGCGACCGGGCTCGAGACGTCGGCCTTCGCCGCCACCACGGTGTTCGCCGGCTGGCTCGGTAAGGTCGCGCTCGCCGGCTACCAGGTCGCCACCAACGTCACGGTCCTGGTCTTCATGCTGGCGGTGGGGCTGTCCACGGCGACGGCGGTGCGCGTCGGCAACGCGGTGGGCCGGCACGACCGCGAGGGCATGGCGCGGGCCGGGTGGGTCGGCACCGGCTTGATCGTGGCGCTGATGCTCGTGGCCGGCGGCGCGGTCGCCCTCGCCGGGCCGCACATAGCCCGCCTCTACAGCGCCGACCCTGCCGTGATAGCGGTCGCTACGGCCGGGCTCGCCATCGTCGCCGGCCTGGTGGCGTTCGACGGCCTGCAGGGAGTGCTGATGGGCGCAGTGCGGGGCGCCGCCGACACTACGATACCGACGGCGGTACAGGGCCTGTCGTTCTGGGGCGTAGCCGTGCCGCTCGCCTACTACCTTGCGATCCGCGCCGGGCACGGCGTCACGGGGCTGCTGTGGGGCTTGTTCGCGGGCGTCGCCGTCGCCGCGCTGCTGCTCGGCTGGCGCTTTCGAGTCGTCTCGCGGCGCCACGTCCGGCCGATGTGAGGTGGCAACGATGACCGACTGTCTCGTCGTCGGGGCCGGGATCGCCGGCGCCGCCGCGGCCTACGAGCTGGCCGCGTCGCGCCGCGTCATCCTGCTCGAAGCGGAGCCGGCGCCCGGTTACCACAGCACCGGCCGTTCCGCCGCCCTGTTCACGCCCAACTACGGCAACGCCGTGGTGTGCGCGCTGGTCGCGGCCGGGCGTTCGTTCTTCGAGGCCCCGCCGCCGGGCTTCGCCGCCCAGCCGCTGCTGGCCGCGCGCGGCGCGCTTACCATTGCGGGCCCGGGTCAGCGCCAGGCGCTCGGCGCGCTGATGGCCGAGGACGGCATCGTCGAGATCGAGCCCGAGCGCGCCCTTGAGCTGGTTCCGATACTGCGACCTGAGGCGGTCGCCCATGCCGCTTACGAGCCGAACGTCATGGACATGGACGTGCACGCGATCCACCAAGGCTTCCTCAGGGGCCTGACGGCTCGCGGGGGACGGCTCCTCTGCGACTCGCGCGTCACCGCCGCAGCGCGTCGCGGCGACTGCTGGACGGTGCTCGCCGGCGGCCGCCGGTTCGAGGCTCCGGTGCTGGTGAACGCCGCCGGGGCCTGGGCCGACGAAGTGGCGGCGCTCGCCGGCGTCGCTCCGATCGGCCTCACGCCGAAGCGGCGCACCGCGGCGATCGTCGACGCGCCGGACGGCACGGCCCCCGAGGGCTGGCCGATGGTGGTGGAGGTCGGCCTCGAGCAGGAGTTCTATTTCAAGCCGGAGGCGGGCCGGCTCATGGTCTCGCCGGGCGACGCCACGCCCGTGCCGCCCGGCGACGCGGCGCCCGACGAGCTCGACGTGGCGGTGGCGGTCGACTGGCTCGAACGCACGACCGCGGCCCGCGAGCGCCGTATCCGGCACAAATGGGCGGGCCTGCGCACGTTCGCCGCCGATGAAACGCCGGTCGTCGGTCCGGCGCCCGGCGCCCCGGGGTTCCACTGGCTGGCCGGGCAGGGCGGCTACGGCATCATGCTGTCTCAGGTGCTGGCGCGCGTCCTTCGCGGCCTCGTCGTCGAAGGCGACCTACCGGCGGAGCTGCGGGCATCCGGCGTCGCCGCCCGCGACCTGTCGGCGCTGCGCCTTGCGCCGGGTCCGCGCGGCGCCCTATGATCCGGCCCGCCGACGGAGGGCGGAATCGCATGAACGCATTGGCGAACGAGCGCGTGGCCTACTACAACGGCAAGTTCGTGCCGGAGAGCCAGGTGCTGGTCCCGTTCCGCGACCGCGGCTACATCGCCGGCGACGGCTGCTTCGACACCGCCCGCACCTTCCGGCACCGCATCTTCAAGCTCAACGAGCACATCGAGCGTTTCTATGCCTCGCAGCGCTATCTCGGCCTCGACTGCAAGCTGCCGCCCCGCGAAATGACCGAGATCACCCTGGAAGTGGTGCGGCGCAACCTGCACCTGATCGACGCCGACGAGGACTACTGGGTGAGCCAGCGCATGTCGCGCGGCTACAACCGCGAGGATCCCTTGGCCGGGCAGAACCTCGAACCGACCGTCATCGTCGAGTGCCAGCCGCTGCCGTTGAAGGCCCGCGCGCGGCTCTACCGCGACGGCATCGACGTCACGATCCCCTCGGTGCGCCGCGTCGCTCCCGACATGCTGAGCCCGCGCGCCAAGACGCACAACTACCTGAACCTGATCATGGGCGACCTCGAGGCCAAGGCGGCCGACCCGGCGTCCTGGGCGGTGCTGCTCGACGTCAACGGCAACCTCGCGGAGGGCACCGGCTCCAACATCTTCGTGGTGCGCGCCGGCCGCGTGCTGACGCCCGAGGCGCGCTACGTGCTGCCGGGCATCAGCCGCGCCACGGTGATCGAGCTGGCGCGAGGCCTGCCTCTGCCGCTGGCCGAGACCTCGATCGACCTGTACGACGCCTACACCGCCGACGAGGCGTTCATCACCTCGACCTCGCTCTGCATCTGCCCGGTGCGCGCCATCAACGGGCGCGCGCTCGGCGCCGGCGTTCCGGGGCCGATCACCAGGCGGCTCACCGAGGCCTATATCGAGCTCGCCGGCTTCGACTTCGTCGGCCAGTACCTGCGCCGCCTGGCGGCGTAGCGACCGCGCGAGCGGCTGTCTCGCGCCCTTGCCCGAATTCATGTCCACGCTGCTCGCCATCGGCCAGTTGGCGCCGCTGCCGATCCTCGCCGCCGCGCTGGCGTTCATGGGCGCGGCTCCGTTCATCCGTCTCAAGGCGGAGAGCGCCCTGTGGCCGATCGGCGGCGCGGCGCTGCTTTTCGCCTATCTCGCCGGCGCCGCCCTCTATCTGGCGGTGCCCGCGTTCCTGTTCGACCACGTGGAGCCGCAGATCGCGGCGGTGGCGTATCGGGCGCTCGCCGGCGCTCCCCTTTACCATGCGCCGGATTCAGCCGAGGTCTATGCCCTGCTCTACGGACCTCTTTCCTACTTGCAGCTAGAGCCGTTCTACGCGCTCCTCGGCGCTGGTCTCTTCGCGGCGAAACTGCCGGGGTTACTCGCGCTCGTCGCGGCCCTGCTGCTCACTTACACGGCACTGCGCCGCCTCTGCCCGGCGGGCGAGGCGATCGCGGCGCTGGGCGCGGGCGCGCTGGTGCTGGCGACCTACGAGGCGTCCGGCTACTGGATCAGGCCCGATCCCTCGCTGATGCTGGCGGCCGCCCTGCCGCTGCCCTGGCTCGCCCTGCGCCGGCCCTGGGGCGGCGCCATCGCCGTCGGCCTCGGCATCGCGTTCGCCACTGGCCTCAAGGCGCACGGCGCCGTCTATCTGCTGGCGCCGCTTGCCCTCCTGTGGGCACGGCACGGCTGGCGCCCCGCGCTCGCCGCCGTCGCGCTCGCCGGAGTTCTGGCGCCGGCGGCGTATCTCGCTCCGGGCGTTTCGCTCGCCGACTACCTCGCGCTCCTGCGGGCGGCCGCGCGGCATGGGGTGAGCCTGGCGGCACTCGCCGCCGACCTGCAGCAGGCGGCGTTGCTGGCGGCCCCGCTCGCCGTGCTGCTTGTCGCCGGCAGCGCCGCCCCGGAGCGGCGCCCCCTCATCGCCTATGCGGGCGTCCTCATCCTCGCCCTCGCGCTGACCGCCGCGATCGCGGCGAAGCCGCTGGCGGGGCCGCGCCACCTGATGCCATTCGTGCCGCTGCTGCTGTACGGCTTCGGCGAACTACGCGCCGTCGCGGCCAGGCGTGCCTGGCACGGCCGGGCGGGCGTCGCCTGGCTCGCCACCGTGGCCGTCATGGCCGCAGGCGCGCAAGTCCACGTCTTGTCCGAGGCTCGCCTGTACGCGGCCCAGCGCGGCGCCGCAGCCGAACTGGGCGCGATCGTCGCCGACCACCCGGGCACCATCGAGATGGGCTACACCGGCAAGGGCTACCGCTTGAGCCTGCTGCGTCCGCTGCTGGTGTTCGCCGGCCACCCCTACGGCCTCGACGCCGCCGCCTTGATGGACCGGCAGGCGGCCGGGCTACCGCTGCCGCCTGCCACCGTCGCGGCCCTCGACGCCTGCTCGACCGAGCGGTGGGTGCTGGCGAAGGGCGAGCCTCCGTTCGAGATGCGCAATCTCTATCCGCCGCATGCGCTGCTGTTCGACCCAACGTTCATCGCGGCGTTCAAGCGGCGCTACGAGATCGAGGAGAGCCGGGAGTTCTTCGACGTTTGGCGCTGCCGGCCGCGGGGCTAGGGCGGAATTCCGCCGACTGGACATCGCCGCCGCCCGCCATGCGTAAAGCAAGGTGTCTATGCATCGATTTTCGAGGAACGACCCAAAACGCCGTGGAACTTCGCCGTTTCTTGGCCGGCCGGCCGTGCTTCATTCCGAGCGGAGCGAGGAATCTCGGCGCGGTACTTCGACCGAGTCGAGGTCCCTCGCTGCCGCTCGGGACGACAAGAGGGGCCTTCGCCCGCACCATCGAGTCGATCCCAGTATAGGATTTTTTTCAAGAGTGTCAAGAGGGCCGTTCTCGGTCAACCCGATGCCGCTCTAACCGATCTCCACCGCGAGGAGCCCGGCGTCCACGCCTTCCTGGCCCTCCTTGATGTGCACCGCCTTCACCGTGCCGTCGGCGTTGGCGGCGTGCGGCACCTCGGTCTTCATCACCTCGAGGATGAACAGCACGTCGCCCGGCTTCACCTTGTCGCCCGGCTTCACCAACACCTTCCACACGTTGCCCGGAACCATGGTCTCGACGCTCTCGGCCATACGCCTTCTCCCCTCGTCTAGTCGATGCTCGACGGCCGGCACAACTCGTTGATCCCGCGGCGCAGCGCGTGTGCCTCGTCCACGCCGATCGCCTTGAAGCGGTAGACGTCGCCGGGCTTGGACTGCCCCAGCTTCCAGAAGGTGGCCGAGGGCACGGTGTAGGGACACACGAACCCGCCCATGCTGGGTCCGTCGTTCACCAGGATGATCGGCGTCTGGCCGCACAGGTTGATGGCGCCCAGCGGATAGCCCTGGTCGATGATGTTGGAGGGGTCCTGCCCGTGTTCGGGCGCCTTCTTGTAGGCCTTCTCGGCGAAGGTCCACTGCGGGCCTTCCAGGCGGAACCCGGTGCGGTCGCTCTTCGACGACAGCTTCCAGTCGGAGCTGAGGAACCGCTCGTGGCCGGCCTCGTCGATCCAGTCGTCGTTGGGGCCGGGCACCGCCTCCACGGTCCATCTCTTGTCGGCGGCGAATTGCGGCCGGCAGGCATCCTTGACCCGGCGGCCGGGGGTGCCCTTCGCTTTCGCAACCGGCACCACCTGGCCTTTCTTTAGGGCATGGCCGCCCATGCCGCCGACCCCGGCCTTGTGGAAGGTCGAGCGCGAGCCGAGCCAAGGCGGCGTGTCGATGCCGCCGGCCACCGCGATGTAGGCGCGCACGCCGGTTTTGGGCGAGGCGAGCGCCAGCGTCTGGCCGGCCTTCACGGCGACGCTCTGCCACATGGCGAGCGGCTCGCCGTCGAGCTTCGGCTGCATGTCGGAGCCGGTCACCGCGATGACGCCGTCGCGCTGGAACTTGAGCGCCGGCCCCATGTACTGGGCCTCGAGCCCGGCGGCGCCCGCCTCGTTGCCGACCAAGAGGTTGGCCAGCCGGAACGACCAGCTGTCCATCGGGCCCGACGGTGGGAACCCCTGGTTCCAGTAACCGATGCGGCCCGGATAATCCTGCACCGAGGTTTCGAGACCGGGTTGAATGACCTCCAGCATGCTTTCCTCCTAGTGGTCCGATTCTAACATTTGTACCCGTGCTTGACCTCCCCTTCGAGACGGCCCTTCGGGCCTCCTCAGGGTGAGGTCAAGCAAGAGGCGTCATCCTGAGGGCGAACGCGAGCCGAGCGTCTCGAAGGATGAGGCCATCGAAGGGAATCAATCGTTTGGTTCGAACCACTAAAACCGCGCCTTGAGGTCGAGGGTCTTCACCCACTTCTGGTAGTTGCGCACCGAGAAGCGCTGGTACTCGACCACGTTGTAGACGTAGGTGCCGTCCTTGACCTTGGCCTCGGTCTCCTCGAACTCCTCGACCGTGACCGGGACGAACTTCACCCGGTCGCCCGGCTTGAACAGACAAATGCTGTCCTCGAACTGCGGGAAGCGCTTCTCTGTGTCCCAGATCGGCACTGGGATGCGCGCGAATATCTGGTAGCCGCCGGGCGTCGCCACCGGGTAGATCGCGGTCGAAGCGCCGCCCATGCCGACCGTGCCCTGCGGCGTCCAGGTGCGCGGCGGGTTGTACTTGGGCGCCGTCAGCACGCAGCGCGGATCGAGCGCCATCATGAACGGCAGGCCGGGCCAGAAGCCGAGCGAGGCGACCCAGTATTCGGTGCCGGAATGCACGCGCGCGAACTGCTTGGCGTCGGCAAGCCCGTTCAGGCGCGCGATGAAGGCGGGGTCGTACTCCTTCTTGGCGATCTTCTCGCAGTAGTCGTCGATGCACTTCTTGGTCCACGGGTCGAGGTAGACCGTGGGGAAGTAGAACAGCCGGCTGTCGAGCTCGATGTCCTCGGCCGGTCCGAGCGAGCCGATCAGCTCCAGCATCTCGGCCTTCACGGTATCGAAGTCGACCGCGTCGGGGTCGTAATGGATCAGCATCGAGGCGAAGCACGGCGCCGTTTCGATGATGCCCTTGGTCTTGTTATGCTCGATGGCGCCAGCCAGCCCCTGGGCCATGAAGTTGAGCGCCAAGTTCATCTCGTTGCCGAACTCGATCAGCACGTAGCGATCCCCGCCGGGCATGAATTTCGGTTTCTCGTAGATCATCGCCGGTCCCCCTGGCGCACCCCGGTGTCGATTCTCACGTCCGGCGCCGCCGCTGGCAAGCGAAACTCCTTGAGCGGAAAATGGCAAGAACCGCGTAGGGGCGACCGGCCGGTTGCCCCTACGAGGTTTCTGCAGTCCCGCCATGAACACCGAGACGGTCCCCGGTGCGCGGGCGTCTCGGGCGGGGACGGTCGTGGCTCATGCGATACTCCATCCACCGGACGGCGAGCGACAACGGGTAGCTCATGGCGAAGTAGATGCCGGCGACCAGGACGAAGACGGCCATCGGCTGGTAATCGGCGAACGCGATGCTCTTGGCGCCGTTCATCAGCTCGTTGGCGCCGATCAGCGAACAGAGCGAGGTGTCCTTGAGCAGGCCGATGGCGTAGTTCGCGACCGGCGGCAACACGATGCGCAGCGCCTGCGGCAGGATGATCCAGGTCATGGCCTTCGCCGGCGTCATGCCGAGCGAGAGCGCGGCCTCGCGCTGGCCCTTGTGCAGGGCCTCGATGCCCGCGCGGAAGACCTCGGCCAGGATGGCGCCGCCATGGATGCCCAGGCCCAGCACGGCGCCGGTGAAGGTGGTGAACCAGCGCCAGTTCAAATCCGGCGCCAGCTGCGGCGGCACGAAATAGACGATGTAGAGAACGACGACGATCGGCAGGCCGCGGGCGATCTCGATGTAGCCGATGGCGACGGCGTGCAACAGCCGATTGCGCGACGTCCGCATGAGCGAGAAGACGAGACCGATGACGATCGCCAGCAGGAACGACGCCGCCGCAATCTCGAGCGTCGTCAGCGAATAGTACAACAACTCGGGCAGCCATCGATCGATGTATTCCGCATAGATGCCGGGAAGCTGGCGCATCGCGACGCCGTCCCCTACCCTACTGCCACGCCTGCTTCGCCCGCTCCAGGCGGGCGGCGAACCGGGCCATCGGGATGGTCATGCAGAGGTAGATGACACCGGCCATCAGATAGATGACGCTGCTCTGCAACGTCTCGGTCACGAGATTTCGCGCGAGCGCCATGATTTCCACCACGCCCACGGCGAAGATGATCGCCGTGTCCTTGAGCAGGACGATGGCGAAGTTGGTGATCGGCGGCAGCATGGTCCGGATGGCCTGCGGCAGGATGATGTAGCGCATGCCTCGCGCCGGCGTCATGCCGAGCGACAGCGCCGCCTCCATCTGGCCGCGATGAATCGCCTCGATGCCGGCCCGGTAGATCTCGGACAGATAGGCGGCGCCGTTGAGGCCGAGACCGACGATCGCCGCCTGCAGCGGCGACGGCTGGTAGCCGATGTCGGGCAGGCCGAAATAGATGACGAAAAGCTGCACCAGCGCCGGCGTGCCGCGAAAGAACTCGACATAGGCGATGGCGGGAATCCGAATCGCACGCCAACGCGACAGGCGCAGGAGCGCGATGACCAAGCCGGAAACCAGCGCAAACACGAGCGCGGCGGCGGCGACGACGGCCGTCTCCGGCCAGCCGCCGAGCAGCGTGGTCAGGAAATACCAGCCTTTTTCGTCGACGATCTGCCAGAAACCCATGGCGGGCCGGCGTCCTAGCGTTCCTGGATGTGCTTCAGGAATTCGCGCGTGCGCTGCTGCTGCGGATCGAACAGCACGTGCTTCGGCGGACCCTGCTCGACGATCTTGCCGTGATCCATGAAGACGACGCGGTCGGAAACCTCGCCCGCGAACTGGATCTCGTGGGTCACGATCACCATGGTGCGGCCTTCCTCGGCCAACTGGCGCATGACGCGCAAGACTTCGCCGATGAGTTCGGGATCGAGGGCCGAGGTCGCCTCGTCGAACAGCATCAGCTTCGGTTGCATGGCAAGCACGCGGGCGATGGCGACGCGCTGCTGCTGGCCGCCCGACAGCCGCTCGGGATACTCGTCGATCTTGTGGCCGAGGCCGACCTTGGTCAGCATCTCGCGGCCGCGCGCCTCGGCTTCCTCACGCGCCAGGCCCAGGACCTTCTGCGGCGCGATGGTGACGTTGCCGAGCGCCGTCAGGTGCGGAAACAGATTGAAGCGCTGGAAGACGAAGCCGATCTCCTGCCGCTCCTTGGCCAATTCGCGGTCGCTCAGATGGACGTAGCCGCCGTTGGCTTGTTTCTCGCCGATCAGCTTGCCGTCGATGTAGACGTGCCCGGCGGTCGGCTTCTCCAGATAGTTGATGCAGCGCAGCAGCGTGGTCTTGCCGGAGCCGCTGGGACCGATGATCGAGACCTTCTCGCCGCGCCGGACGTCCATGGAGATGCCGACCAGCACCTCGAGTTCGGCGAAGCGCTTGTGCAGATCGACGATGCGGAGCAGCGGGTCCATGCGCGAACCGGCGACAATCGTAGGGGCGGGTTTCACACCCGCCCCTACGCCCATCGATTGCCAATTCCGGCGCTCAGTAGCAGTGTTCGCCGGTTGGCGACTTGTAGTCAGACGGGCGGTCGATGCCGGTCCGCGGGTTCGGGTCCGGCGGCACGAACCACGCCTTGTCGCCCATGCCGTAGTTGGCCATGGTCTTGACGTTGATGCAGTTCGGCCAGATGTCCTCGACGATGATCTTGCTGATCGCCTCTTCCAGCGCCTTCTCTTCCTTGGTGACGCCGAAGATGACGTTGTATTTGGCCGACATGATCGGATATTTGTCCATCATCGGTTCGAGCGGCACCTGCTTGATGTCCCATTCGGGATGCTGGACGATGCCCCATTGCACCAGCGGCGGATCGAGGATGGCCATGTCGAGGCGGCCGGCGACCAAATCCTGCAGCACGCCGTCCGAGGTGTCGTATAGCTTGACCTCGCCGATGCCCTCGACGCCCTTCAACTCCGGCACCAGCGTGAAGCCGGTGACGGTGCCGACCGAACGGCCCTTCATGTCCTCGAACGTTCGATAGTTGTTGGCGGCCTTCTGCGCCAGGAGAGTGCCGAAATAGTAGATTGGATCGCTCAGATTCATGATCTTGGTGCGCGGCTCGATCCAGCCCATGGCGCCGTGCATCACGTCGAGCTTGCCCTGCTTCGTGGCCTCGATCAGCGCCGCCCAGTCCATCTGGACGATGACCGGCTCGAGCCCGAGCTTCTTCGCGACATAGATCATGAGCTCGCCGTCGGTGCCGGAGAGCACGCCGTCCTTCACCTGGGTCATCGGCATGTCGCCGTTCATGCCGATGGTGAGCTTGCCCGGCTCGATGGTGGTGATTTCGGCCAACGCTGGCCCGGCCGTGAGTCCAACCGTCGCGAGCGCCAGCAGCGCCCGCCGCGCGTAACCTGTCATGGTCATCCTCCCGTCTGTTCGGTCCCGATGGGACGGCCCCCTCGGGCGCGCCTACTCTTGAGCTTCCGCGGCGGACTGTCAATAATGCAGCCGCGATACGAATGACGGCCGCCAGGGGGCGGTCGGCGCCGGGGGAGAAACGCCATGCGCAAGCCCGTGAAGACGCACCTGCCGGCCGTGAGCGCGCCGCTCGAATGGGCGACGACCGCCGACGGCATCCTCTATACCGCGCAGATCCCGAACCGCGAGGACGGCTCGATCGAAACCGGCGACATCGGCATGCAGGCGGCGCTGACGCTCGACAACCTCCGCCGCACCGTCGCGGCCGCCGGCGGCAGCATGGACGACGTGACTCAGGTCCTGATCTTTCTGCCGGACCCCGCCGATTTCCCGGGCATGAACGAGGCTTATCGCAAGGCCTTCAAGCCGCCCTACCCCAACCGCGCCACGGTCGTCGCCGACCTGATGGTGCCGGGCGCCCGCATCGAGATCGTCGCCTATGCCCACATCGGCCGCCGGACCGCGCGGGCGGCGGCGCGGCCGAAAGCGAAGGCAAAGGCGAAGCGCAAGGTGGCGCGGCGCCGCTGACGGGCGCTGGCCGCGGCACCGCTGTGAATGCGCCACATTGCCACCGAGCTTACGAGGTCTGGATTATTCGACGGCTTCGTGTACTCCGTGCTTAAGTGGTGAGGATTTTCCGATCGACGATACGGAGGCGCTCCCCGTGATAATCACGAAAATTCGGACGACCCCGCTGTTCTGCGCCTTCAAGCAGCCCTACCACTGGGCGCAGGGCGTGAACGAGGGCGCCAAGATCATCCTGATCGAGATCGAGACCGACGGCGGCATCGTCGGCATCGGCGAATCGACCGCCAGCCCGACCGTCGCGCCCGTGCTGTCGATTCTGCATACGGCCATCCCGAACTTCCGCGGGCAGTCCATCTACGACGGCAATCGGCTGATCGGCGAGTTCTACCGCAGCGGCTTCAACGCCCAGGGCATCGGCAGCGCGCCGCGCTATTTCGCGCAGGCCATGACCGGCATCGAAATTGCGCTGTGGGACGTGATCGGCAAGACCGCCGGCCAGCCACTGCACCGGTTGCTCGGCGGCAAGCTGCATGAGCGCATCGGCTATTTCGGCTTCGTCCAAGGCGACTCGCCGGCCGAACTGGCGGCGCATGCGCGCGAACTGGTCCGCCAGGGCCACTCCGTCATCTACGTCAAGGTCGGCCGCGGCAACGACCTCGACCTCGAGATCGTCCGCGCCGTCCGCGCCGCGATCGGCCAGGCGCGGTTGCGGCTCGACGCCAACGAGGTCTGGGACCTGATGACGGCGCGGCTCATGTTCGCGCGGCTCGCGCCTTATGACATCGAGTTCATCGAGCAGCCGATCGCCGGTGCCGGCGGGGCGACGAACTTGGCGGCGCTGCGCCGGACGGTCGGCATTCCCATCGCCGCCGACCAGAGCGTCTATGCGCCGCAGGACGTCTATCAGGCCTGCGTCGCCGGCGCCTGCGACGTCATCACGCTGGGGCTGCACGAGACCTGCGGCGTGGTACGGTTCCGCAAGGCCGCGGCCATCGCCGAGGCGGCTGGCATCCGCGTCTGTCTTCACGGCGTGTTCGAGAGCGGAATCACGACCTCGGCCGCCAACCAGGTGGCGGCCACGATCCCCAACATCGACGACGGCAATCAGATCATGTGGCAGCTGCTGCGGGAAGACCTCGTCGCCAAGCCGGATCTCACGACCGTCGGCGGGTCGCTGCCGGTCTCGGACCTGCCAGGCCTGGGATTCGAGCTGAACAGGGACGCCGTGAATCGCGCGGCGGCGGCGTTCGAGCGACGCGGCGACCGGTAGTCAGGTCACCCCGCGAATTCGCCGTCCGGCAGGCCCTTGACGCCGGCGTCGAGGGCGAAGATGCCGCGCCGGTCCCCCGAAATCGAACTCAACTCCCCAACAGCTCCGCCTCGTGCAGCGCGACGAAGCCCGTTGACACGTCGCCCCGCCGAAACGCCGGATGGTCCAGCACGCGGACGAGGAAGGGCACGTTGGTCGCCACCCCCTCGACCGCGATGGCGCCGAGCGCCCGCCGCAGCCGGTCGATGGTCTCGGCACGATCGGCGCCGTGGCAGATCGCCTTGGCGATCATCGGATCGTAATGGAACGTGATCTGGTCCCCCTGGCGCACCCCGGTGTCGATTCTCACGTCCGGCGCCGCCGCTGGCAAGCGAAACTCCTTGAGCGGCCCGGGCGACGGCAGGAAATTCCTGGCCGGGTTCTCGGCATAGACGCGCGCCTCGATGGCGTGCCCGCGGGCGCGCACGGCACTTTGCGTCAGGCCGGTGAGATCGTCGCCGCGGGCGAGCCTTATCTGCAGCCCCACCAGATCGAGGCCGGTGTTCATCTCCGTCACCGGGTGCTCCACCTGTATCCGGGTGTTCATTTCGAGGAAGTAGTGGCGGCCGCTGTCGGCGTCGAGCACGAACTCGACGGTGCCGGCGCCGCGATAGCGTTCTTGGCGGCACAGCGCCACGGCCGCCTCGGCCATGGCGCGGCGCGTCGCCTCGGGCAAGCCAGGCGCCGGGCTCTCCTCGATGATTTTCTGGAACCGGCGCTGGATCGAGCATTCGCGCTCGAACATGTGCACGGCGCGGCCGTCGCCGAAGCCGAACACCTGGATTTCCACGTGCCGCGCCTTCACCACCAGCCGCTCCAGGTAGATCGCGCCGTCGCCGAACGACCTCTCGGCCAGCGTCTGGGTCGCTTCCACCACCTTGGCAAGGTCGCCGGGCTCGTCCACCCGGCGCATGCCGATGCCGCCGCCCCCGGCCGACGCCTTCACCAGCAGCGGGAAGCCCACCTCGCGCGCCGCCTCGTCGAGGCCGGCCCGCTCGCCCATGCGGAAGCGCGCGCTTCCGGGCAGGATCGGGATGCCGGCGGACTTGGCGAGCAGCCGCGCGCGCTCCTTGTCGCCCATGTCCTCGATGGTCTCGGGGTCGGGGCCGATCCACGCCAGGCCCGCGGCCATGACCGCGCGCGCGAAGAGGGCGTTCTCGGCGAGGAACCCGTAGCCCGGATGCACGGCGTCGGCGCCCGCCGCCTTGGCCGCCTCGAGCAGGCGGTCGGCGACCAGATAGCTCTGGCGGGCCGGCGCCGGCCCGATGCCGTGCGCCTCGTCGGCCAGGGCCACGTGCAGTGCCTGCCGATCGGCGTCCGAGAACACGGCCGCCGTGGCCAAGCCCAGCGACCGGCAGCTGCGGATCACCCGGCAGGCGATCTCGCCCCGGTTGGCGATGAGCACCTTCCTCAAGGCGATAAAATACTTGCCACACCCATGACAATCTATGGCGCCATGATGTTCCTTCGGCGTGTTTCTGATGCCTTGCGTCCTGCGGCCCTGCGTTTGCGAGTCAGAGCGGCTTTCGTCCCGGCATCCTTCATCCGGCGCTTATGGTCGGCAACTCCCCTAATGGCCTGCCAGTGCTCTTGTAGAAGCTTGATAGCCTCGATTGGATAGAGCCCAGCGTCATACATCCAATGGTGCGTTTGGCATAGTCGGGCGAGATTGTCAGGCGCGTTATTCGCCGCGTTGTGATCCAAATGAGCGACCGTCAGGCAGGTCGCAATCTGTAAGCCGCATACCGCGCAGCATTTGAAGGGGTAGTGCTCGTTCAAGACACGGCGCGCTACGCCTTGACTGCGGGGGAGACGTGAGACAGTCGTGGTCATAAGCGCATTTTAACGCTGGCTCCTCGACGTTCCAAGTGGAAAAGGCCGCCGGTTGGAGGAATCGGGAGGAATCGGGGTCAGAATCGGGGTCGGAGTAGAATTATCTCGCGGAATTAATTCTAGTCTGGTCCCGATTTCCTCGATTACCTTCCCACGCCCACTACGCCAGATATTCCTTGATCGCCTCGCGCACCGCCTTGGCGACCGCGACCGCGCCGGGCGTGTCGGAGTGCACGCAGATGCAATCGGCGCGCATCGGAATGTCGGTGCCCTGCAGCGAGCGCACCTTGCCCTCGCGGATCGCCCGCAGCGTGCGCTCCGCCGCCGCCTTCGGGTCCACCGCGGCGTGCTCCCGGGTAATGATGAGCCGGCCGCTCTCGTCGTAGTCGAGGTCGACGTAGAACTCGGCGAGGAACCCGATGCCGCGCCTCAAGTACACCTCCTCGTGCTTGGTGCGCGCCATGCCCATGAGGGGCACGCCGAACACCTTGGCGGCGTCGGCGACGGCGTTCGCTACCGCCTCGTCGCGCGCGGCCATGCCGTACAGCGCGCCGTGCGGCTTGACGTGGTTGAGGGCCATGCCCTCGGCGTCGAGGAAGCCCTTGAGCGCGCCTACCTGGTAGATGATGCCGGCGGTGATCTCCTCCGGTTCCATCTTCATCTCGCGCCGGCCGAAGCCCTGCAGGTCGGGCAGCGAGGGGTGCGCTCCGACCTTGACCCCGTGCCGCTTGGCGAGCCGCACCGTGTTGCGCATCACCACCGGATCGGAGGCGTGAAACCCGCAGGCGACGTTGGCCAGCGTGATGTACGGCATGATGCCGGCGTCGTCGCCGCACTTGTAGAGGCCGAAGCCCTCGCCCATGTCGCAATTGATCGCGAGACCCATGACTGTCCTCCCTAACTTGCCTTGACGCCCCACGGCACGACCGGCGCTCCGGCCGCGGCCGAGGCCACCATGGCCTCCATCACCGCCACGGCGTGGATCGCCTCCTCCGGGCGCACCGTGAAGCTGGCGCGGCCGGCGCAGGCGAGGGCGAACTCCTCGAGCTCCGCCTTGAGCGTGTCCACCGGCATGAGCCGCTCGGGCACCGCCGGTCCGGTCGCGGGCTGCACCTCCAGCCGGTTGTCGTCCACGCCCGCGAGCGCGTTCGCCTTGGTACCGTAGATATTGAGATAGTTCGTGCGCGGGCAGGCGAACAGGGTGCCGAGATAGCCCGTGGCGCCCGAGGCGAAGACGAACAGGGCGGAGGTGGTGTCGTCGATATCGACCGAGACCGCGCGCCGCGCCGCCTGGGCCGAAACGCGCACGATCGGCCCCAGGAGCCAGTGCATGAGGTCGATCATGTGGATGCCGAGTGCTGCGATCGCGCCGCCGGGGCTCTCGCTGCGGTTGGCCCGCCAGCGGTCGGGCGTGTAGGCGAGCGCGCCGGGCAGCGAGAAGTTGGCCTCGGCGTGCAGCACGGTGCCGAAGCCGCCGTCGGCCGCCATTTGCTTGAGGCGCCGCGCCGCCGGCGCGAACCGCCGGTTGTGGCCCACGGCGAGCACGACCCCCGCCCGGGCGCAGGCCGCCGCCGCCGCCTGCCCCGAGGCCGCAGTCAGCGTGAACGGCTTCTCGACGAAGACGTGCTTGCCGGCCGCCGCCGCCGCCATGACGTGATCGGCGTGCTGCGAATGGGGCGTCGTCAGGATGACCGCGTCGATGCTTTTGTCGGCCAACAGCGCGTCCAGGGAATCGTGCGTCGCGGTGGCGAACTTCTTGGCGAACAGCGCGCGCTTGGCCGCCGAGCGCGAATAGCAGGCGACGATCCGCAATGCGTCCGACTTGCCCTGCACCGCCCCGGCCAATTCGTCCGACCACCAGCCGAGACCTATCGATGCGGCGCGCAACATGCTCTAATCCCTGAGGCTGGCGAGCATCCTCTGCCGGAGGTGGTCCGCGACCACGGCGACGATCAGCACGATTCCGATCACCACGATCTGCAGGTAGGACTCGATCCGGGCGAGGTTCATGCCGTTCTGCACCAGGCTGATGAAGATGGCGCCGAGCACGACGTTGCCGAGCCGCCCGGTTCCGCCGCGCAAGCTGACGCCGCCGATGACGCAGGCGGCGATCGATTCGAGCGGCATGTCGCGCCCGATGTTGGCCTCCCCGGTCTCGAGCCGCGCCGTCAGCATGATGCCGGAAATGGCGGTCAGCGCCCCGCACAGCGCATAGGCCATGAACAGGTATAACCGCGTGCTGATGCCGGACAGCGCGGAGGCCTTGAGATTGCCGCCGATGGCGTAGAAGTAGCGCCCCATCCGCGTCCAGTTGAGGACCACGTACATGACCAGCACGAGGGCGAGGGTCACGTAAATGGGCGCCGGCACGCCGAACCAATAGCCGAAGCCGAAGGTGCTGCCGAACTCGCCGGGCATCCCGTACACCGGCACGCCGCCGGTGAGATAGAGGGCGATGCCGAATCCGATCGAGGCCATGCCGAGCGTCATCATGAAGGGCGACACGCCGAACACCGCGACGCCGATGCCGTTGGCGACGCCGATCAGCGACCCGGCCGCGACGCCCGCGATCATGCCCACGGCGATGGCGAGGACCACGGCGTTGGGATCGGCCGCGTAAGCCGCGGACATCGCCATGGCGCCGGTCACGGAGGTGACCGCGAGTATGGTGCCGACCGAGAGATCGAAGCCGCCGGTCAACAGCGCCAGCATCTGGCCCATCGCCACCATCGTCAGATACGTCGCCTGGCGGGCGACGCTGAACAGGTTGCTCGCCGCGAGGAACCGGTCGGACATGAGGGCGAACACGACCACGGCGATCGCCAGCAGCAGCGGCAACACGCCCAGGCGTACGAAGGCGTATTGCAGCCACCGGACGGCGCCGGCCGACGTGCGCCGGTCTTCCGGTGCCGCCGCCATCACGCGGCCTCCCTTTCGAAGAAGTGGCTCAAGACCCGGTCCTCGGTGATGTCCTTGCCCACGAGCTCGGCCCGGAGCACGCCCCGGTACATGACGTAGGCGCGATTGGTGAGATGCAGGATCTCCGGCAGGTCGGAGGAGATGAGAAGGACCGCCGCGCCCGCCTCGCACAGGTCGCGGATGAATTCGTAAATGGCGACGCGGGTGCCCACGTCGACGCCCACCGTCGGCTCGTCGAACACGAACAGCTTGACCTCGCGCGCCAGCGCCTTGGCGAGCAGGACCTTCTGCTGGTTGCCGCCGGAGAAGTGCGCCACGTCACGCTCGACGTTGGCGGGATGCAGGTTAAGCCGTTGGGCCAGCGACTGGGCCTCGGCGCGCTCGTTGCCGCGCTTGAGGAACAGGGCGCCGGAAAACTTAGCCAGCGCCAGCGACGGCAGCGCGATGTTCTCGCGCACGTTGCGTACCGTCACCAGCCCTTCCTCGCGCCGGTCGGGCGGCAGGTAGAAGAAGCCGCGGTCGAGCATCGCTCGCGGGCCGAACCCGGTCACCTCCGTGCCGTCGAAGATGACGGTGCCGCGGAGCACCGGCTCGATGCCGAAGCAGGCGCGCCCGGCTTCCGACTTGCCGGAGCCGACGAGGCCGGCCAGCCCGACGATCTCGCCCGCGCGCACGTTCATGGACACCCCGCGGACGCTTCCGCTGGCGGTGGTGAGGTTCTCGATCGCGAGCACCACCGCGCCGGGCCGGTATAGGATCTTCGGGAAGATCTGGGTGATGACACGCCCGGTCATGAGTTCGACGAGGCGCGTATCCGAGGCCTCCGCCACTTCGAGGGTCGCGATATAGCGCCCGTCGCGCAGCACCGTGATGCGGTCGGCGATGCGCTTGATCTCGTTCATGCGATGGGTGATGTAAATGATGCCCACGCCCGCGGCCTTCGCCTGCTCGATGAGGGCGAACAGGCGCTCGGTCTCGCGTTCGGTGAGCGAGGCGGTGGGTTCGTCGAAGATCAGGACCGACGGCTGCGAGCGAAACGCCTTGGTGATCTCGACCATCTGCTGCTCGGCCCGCGACAGGTAGGCGACCCGCGTGCCGACCCTCAAGGGGAACCCCAGGCGGTGGAGGATTTCCTTGGCGCGCGCCGCCATGTCGCCCTTGTCGAGGAACGGGCCCCGCATCGACTCGGCGCCGAGAAACAGGTTCTCCTCGACGGTGAGCTGCGGCACCAGGGAGAACTCCTGGAACACCGCGCTGACGCCGAGCTCGCGCGCCTGATGGACGGAGTCGAGGTGGACCGGCTCGCCGCGGAAGTAGATTTGCCCGCTCGACGGCTTGTGGGCGCCGGCCACCAGCGAGATCAGCGTCGACTTGCCGGCGCCGTTCTCGCCGAACAGCACGTGCACCTCGCCCGCCTGGAGGTCGAAGTCGACGTTGTCGAGGGCGACCACCCCAGGGAAGTGCTTGGAGACCTTCTGCAGGCGAAGCAGGGGCGAGACCGCGCCGGAAGTCTCGCCCCCGCTCATTACGCCGTTCTCCCTCGCGACGGTGCCGCGCGGGTTCAGTCGACGTTGAACGTCGGCTGGAAGTCCGCGGGCGCCAGCGAGCCAGGATAGTCGAACGTGTCGATGTTGGACTTGTCGATCACGTACAAGGCCGGACCGACATGCTTCAGGTAATCCTTGCCTTCCAGGATGCGCACCGCCTGGTCGATGGCGACGCGGCCCTGGATCACCGCCGAATCGGTTGGCGCCGCCACCACGTTGCCCTTCTTGATGTTGTCGTACACGCCGGGCGTGAAGTAGTAGCACAGCACCTTGACCTTGTCGGACAGGCCCCGGTCGCGCAGCGCTTGGACCGCGGCCTCGGTCGTCGGCGACGTGCCCACGATGTAGTCGATGTCGGGGTTCGCCTCGAGGACGTCCTCGACCAGCTTCAACTGCACCTCCTTGCCGGTGTCGCCGTACTTGGTATCGACGATCTCGATGTCGCTGTCCTTGACCGCGTCGACGAAGCCCTGATTGCCGGCCTCTACCCAGCCGGCGCCGGGCGGGCCGGGGAACCACGCGACTTTCACCGCGCCGCTGCCCTTCGGATGCAGCTTGGCGATGTACTGCCCCGCCATGGAGCCCATCTCGCCGAAGGAGACGAGGGACTTGGCCGAGAGCTCCGGCGAGGAGATGCCGTTGATGACGTCGATGACCGGGATGCCCTTGGCCCTGATCTCGGAGATCATTTGGTTGAGGCCGTCGTACGAGATCGCCCCGATCACCACCGCCTGGGCGCCCGCCGCGACGCAGTCCTCGATCTGCGAGATCTGCTTGCTGAGGTTGGTGTAGCCGCCCGCCTCGACCAGCGTCATCTTGACGCCGAGACGCTGCGATTCGGCGACCACGCCGTAGTCCACCGCCATCCAATACGCGTCCTTCATGTGCGGGAAGGACACGCAGATGTCCCACTTCTTCTCCGCCTTCTCCAGTGGGACGTAGTCCACGCTCGTGCGCGGGCTCGCCATGTCGAACGGCGGGTCCCATACCTCGACCGGGTAGGGATACCACGCCTTCTCCTCGGCGTAGGCCGCCGCCGACGCGACAACGAAAGCGCCCGCCGCCAGCAACCCCGCCCGCATGATCGTCATTGCCATCCGTTTTCTCCCTGTTTGCCGTCCGTCCGAGGCGGCGAGCCGCCGCCCCCGCCAACCCCTCATGTTGGCGAAAACGCCGGCCAATGTAAATTCGGAAACGGCGGCGCGCCGGCTGCTCGCAGCTACGGGCGTCCGACCAGTTTCCAGGCGAGCGGCAGCAGCAAGGCGGCCAGCGCCAGCTTCAAGGCGTCGCCCAGCAGGAACGGCACGAGCCCGTAGGTGATCGCGGGGTCGAAGCCGATGAACCCGGCCAGCACCGCCAGTCCCGGCACATAGAGCGCCACGTTGCCGATCAGCATGGCAAGGGCGGTGAGTGCGATGTTCCGGTCCCAGCCGCGCTCGGCGAGCCAGCCCACGATCCCCGCCGCCAGCACGAAGCCGAACAGATAGCCCCCGGTATTGCCGAACAGCACCGGCAGCCCGCTCTTGAACTCGGCGAACACCGGGAATCCTACGGCGCCCTCCGCCAGGTAGAGCGCCAGCGTCGCCGCCCCCAGCCGCCAGCCATAGGCCATGCCGATGACGAGCACGGCGAAGGTCTGCATGGTGATCGGCACCGGCTCGAGCGGCACCGCGATCTGCGCCGAGACGGCGGTGAAGGCGCTGCCGAGCAACATCAGCACCGCCCAGCGCACGGCCGGCGTCACGGCGCCGGACGGCCACAGGGCGCCGATCAGCGTCGGTTGCGTCCCAGATACGGTCGTCATGGAGATCTCCCCCCGTCGTTATCCCCGAACCGAGGCGAAAACTAACACGACGCTTCAGCCGGCGCGAGGGTGTCGATTGCCTCGGCGCCGGCGACCGGCGCATGATGGCGCGAGACGGCGATAGAGGTATGGACAACCAGCCGCAAGACGGTGTCGTCGCGCGCGCCATCGAGGTCCGCGGCCAACGCATCCACGCCCTCGCGGCGGGCGAGCTCGGGACTACGGTGCTGCTGTTGCATGGCGCGTCGTTCTCGTCGGCGACGTGGCGCCAGCTCGGCACGCTCGCCCATCTCGCCGCCAACGGTTACCGCGCCGTTGCCATCGACCTGCCGGGGTTCGGGCTGTCGCGGGACGCGCGCGCGGACCCGGACCGGTTCCTGTTCGAGTTATTGACCGCGCTTGGCGTCCATCGGCCGGCCGTCGTCGCGCCCTCGATGAGCGGCCGCTTCGCGTTCCCGCTGCTCGTCGAGCACCCGGACGCGCTCAGCGGCTTTGTCGCCGTCGCGCCGGTCGGCGTCGGCGAGTACGCGCTGCGTCTCGCCGGCGTCGAGGTCCCCGCCCTCGTCCTGTGGGGCGACCGCGACCGCGTGATTCCCGTGGCCGAGGCGGACCGGCTCACCCAAGCCCTCCCCGGCAGCCGCAAGCTCATCTTCGAGGGCGCCCGCCATCCCTGCTACCTCGACCGCCCGCGCGAGTTCCACGCGGCGCTCGTTCAATTCTTGCGTGGGCTGGGGCAGGTCGGGTCGTGAACCCGATCGCATGTCGCAACGGCGGCGATGGTGGGCGCGGCTGGGATCGAACCAGCGACCCCTACGATGTCAACGTAGTGCTCTCCCGCTGAGCTACGCGCCCGGGCTCGGCCCGTTCGCGGGCGAGTTAACACCCTTGGGCCGCCTTTTCAAGCGCTGCGCGGGCCCGGAGCCGCGGGCTTGCGCCCGCCCACGATCTGGTCGATTTGGCGCACCAGCTCCTTGAGGTGGAACGGCTTCGACAGCACCTTCGGGCGCCCCGGCAGGCTGTCGCGGGCGCGCAGCGCCACCGCCGCGAAGCCGGTGATGAACAACACCTCGAGCCGCTTGTGCTCACGCGCGGCGCGGCGCGCCAACTCGATGCCGTCCATGCCGGGCATCACGACATCGGCCAGCAGCAGGTCGAAGGACTGGCGCGCCAACATGTCGGCGGCGTCGAGCCCATTGGCCGCCGCCTCGACGGCATGGCCCGCGCGCCGCAGCGCGCCGGCAAGGAACTGGCGCATGGCGTCGTCGTCTTCGGCGATCAGAATGCGGGCCATCGAAGCGCTGCCGTCGTCGACCGGTTGCGCCGCCGCCGGAGCAATTCGGCGAGCGGATCGGACCTCGACGAAAGGGCATCGCTCGCCGTCGAATGTCAAGTCGCATTGTAATCATGGTTATCGGCCGCCACCCAATTCGGCGGTGACAGGACGCCGCGTTTTGCTTTAAATCGGCGCTGCGATGACAGTCAGCATCGGCCCCGACGCGCTTCGCCCGCCGGTCGAGTTCGCCATGCCGGCGGAACAGACCATGGCGGTGGTGTTCGCGTCGCCGCACAGCGGCACGCATTACCCGGCCGACCTCGTCGCCGCCTCGCGGCTCGAGCTCATGAGCCTGCGCCGATCCGAGGACTGCTTCGTCGACGAGATCTTCGCCGGCGCCCCGGCCCTGGGCGCGCCGCTGCTCAGCGCCCGGTTCGCGCGCGTCTACGTCGATCCCAACCGCGAGCCCTTCGAGCTCGACCCCCTCATGTTCGAGGACGCGTTGCCGTCCTACGTCAACACGGGCTCGTCCAGGGTGGCGGCCGGCCTCGGCACCATCGCGCGGCTGGTGGCGAGCGGCGAGGAGATCTACGCCCGCAAGCTGCGCTTCGCCGAGGCCGAGGCGCGCCTCGAGCGCTGCTACCGGCCGTACCACAAGGCGCTCGGCGAGGCGGTCGAGGCGACGCGCCGGCGCTTCGGCCGGTGTCTCCTGATCGACTGCCACTCGATGCCGTCGATCGGCGCGCCCATGGAACAGGACGCGGGCCGCGCGCGGGTCGACTTCGTGCTGGGCGACCGCTTCGCCAGTTCGTGCGCCCGCGCCGTGGTGGAGCGCGTCGAGCGCGTGTTGCACCGGCAGGGCTACAGGGTGGCCCGCAACGACCCCTACTCCGGCGGCTTCGTCACCCAGCATTACGGCCGGCCGGCGGAGGGGCTGCACGCGCTGCAGATCGAAATCAACCGCGGCCTCTACATGGACGAGGCGCGCCTCGAACGAGGGCCCGGATTCGCCGCGCTGGCCGAACGGGTGACGGCGCTGATCGGCGAGCTGGCGGCGATCGGGCGCACGTTGCTGGCGGCATGAGCGCGCTGCCGGCACCGCTTCCCGGCATCCTGGTGCGCGCCGCCTCCGTCGAGGACCTGGGCGCGGCGCAGGCGATTTACGCGCATCACGTTCAAACCGGCTTCGCCTCGTTCGAGGAAGAGCCGCCCGACCGGGCCGAGATGGCGCGCCGGCGCGAGGACGTGCTGGCTCGCGGGCTTCCTTACCTGGTGGCCGAGCACGACGGCGCCGTCAGGGGCTTCGCCTATGCCGGCCCGTTCCGCCTGCGCAGCGCCTACCGCTACACGGTCGAGGATTCGGTCTACGTAGCGCCTGACGCCGTCAGCCAGGGCTTCGGGCGCGCGTTGCTGGGCGAGCTTGTGCTGCGCTGCACAACGCTGGGTTTGCGCCAGATGGTCGCGGTGATCGGCGATGTCGACAACGCGCCGTCGATTCGCCTGCACGAGTCGTTCGGCTTTCGGCGCGTCGCCGTGCTGCCCTCCATCGGCTTCAAACTCGGGCGCTGGGTGGACAGCGTCATCATGCAGCGAGCGCTCGGCGAGGGCGACCGGACGGCGCCAATCTAACCGACTGTAATTCCTTCATAAACAGGCGAAACTCCCGGAGAAAAAGGGGCCGTGCCTTGGCACGGCCCAAGTTCAGGGAGGAAACGCCCAACAGGGCGTAACGGCACCGCCGACCGCAGGGTGGGCCGACGCATGCCGCACTGCACAATATGGCTCCATGACTTGGCATTAGCAACTGTTTTTTCAGGATTTTGACGCAGGCTCACAATCTTCCCACATCGTGGCCTGGGGTTTTGGATGCCCGAAGACTGCTTTGCATGGCGACGGTCGGCGCGGCTGCTCGCTGTCTGGGCCATCCTCGCCGCCCTCGCCTCGGTATCCGGTTGGGCCGCCCGATCCCACGCCGCCACCGGCCTCACCGTCCTGCAGTCGGCCGCGTCCGGCGATTCCTGGGCCCTGTGCGCCAGAGCGATCAATCGCGGCGAGCGCGAGCTCGGCATCCCTCGCCGTCTGCTGCACGCCATCTCTCTCGTCGAATCGGGACGCTGGAACGAGCGCGCCCGAACCACGAAGGCCTGGCCGTGGACCGTCATGGCCGAAGGCCGCGGGCGATACCTGCCTAGCAAGGCGGCCGCCGTCGCCGAGGTCCGCCGGTTGCAAGCGAACGGCGTCCAGAACATCGATGTCGGCTGCATGCAGATCAATTTGCGGCATCACCCGAACGCCTTCGACAGCCTGGACGAGGCGTTCGACCCCGCCGTCAACGTCTCGTACGGCGCCCGATTCCTGCGCTCGTTGCAGCTTAAGCACCGCTCCTGGGTGAAAGCGGTGGGCAATTATCACTCAGCTACACCGGCGCGCCACCGCGTCTACCGCGCCAAGGTACTGCGGACCTGGCAAGACGAGCGGCGCGCGCCTTTCGAGGTGGCCGCCGGGACCGCGGCCAAGCCGCTCGCGGAGCTCGACTTCGGGCGCGCCGGGCCGGTGGCGCCGGGAGAGGCGTCATGGTGAGAATGTCCGCGCTCGACCCGTCGTCCCCTGGCGTGGCCCCGGCGGCGGCCGTCACGGGCGCCGCCAAGCTGGGCGGGCCGACCGACGCGGACATACAGCGCGTCAGGCGTCCGATCCTGCCGGCCGGCCTCGTTGTGGTTCTGTTGCTCGTGGGTGCCACCGTTTTGGCCACCGTCTTACTGGCCGCCGCGCATCATCTCAACCGCACCGCCGCCGTTCGATCGGCAGAGACAGTCCGCGCGCTCATCGCCGACAAGGAGAGCCACTTGGCGAAGACCACTGGCGATTATGCCTGGTGGGACGACGCGGTCGAGCATCTCGCCCGCCATCCCGATGCGGAGTGGGCGAAGGACAACATCGGCGGTTGGCTGCGCGACACCATGGGCGTCACCGGCAGCTTCGTCCTGGATGGAGAGGACCGCCTGCTGTTCAGCCTGTTCGCGGACGGCGCGTCGGTTCCGCCGATCGAGCGCTGGACGGGCGGCCTCGGCCGCCTGATCGGCGAGGCGCGCCAGGCACCGGTCGACGGCACGGCGCCGGCGAGCGGCCTGCTGTCCATCGACGGCAGGGTCCACATCGTCGCCGTGGCGGCCCTTACCCCGTTCGAGGATCCCGCCTCCTGGCAGGGGCCGCGCCACCTGTTGGGGATTGTGCAGGCATTCGACGCCCGCTTGCTCGCCGACATGGCGCGCAATTTCGACCTGCCCGGGCTGGCGTTGGCCTCGCCGGGCGCCGCGCCCTCAATGGGGCTGCCGTTGCGGGGGCCGGACAGCACCCGGCTGGCCGCGCTCGTTTGGCGGCTCGACAGGCCGGGCGACGTGCTGCTCGGCCGCGTAGCGCCGGCGGCCCTCATCGCGTTTGCCGTCATGCTGCTGCTGAGCTTCGCCGTCGTCCGCCACATCGAGCGGGCGGCGGAGGACAATCGGCTCGCCGCCGCAACGATCGCCGACAGGAACGAGGCGCTGCGCCGCCTGTCGATGCTCCAGAATGCCACCCTGACCTCGATCGGCGAAGGCATCTCCGTGTTCGACAAGGACCTGCGGCACGTCGATTGGAACCCGTCCTTCGCCGCATTCTTCGACCTTCCCACCGACCTCCTGCGGCGCGGCACGCCGCTGGCGGCGATGGCCCGCCATCTGGCGGAGCGCAACTACTACGGGCCCCGGCCGCCGGAGGAGGCGGTCGCGGAGCGCCTCGCCCGCGCCGCGAGCGGCGAGCCGAAGACCGAGGAGATGACGCTGCCCGATGGGCGGGTGCTCGACCTGCATCGCTACCCCATGCCGGGCGGCGGCGGCGTCCACTCGTACCGCGACATCACCGAGCGCAAGCGGGCCGAGCAGGAGATCAACGCCGCCAGGATCGAGGCGGAGCGCGCCAGCCGCGCCAAGAGCGAGTTCTTGGCGAAGATGAGCCACGAGCTGCGCACGCCATTGAACGCCATCATCGGATTCTCCGAGTTGATGCGGCGCGGCGAGGCGGCCGATCTGCGCCAGGACATCTATCGCGAGTACGCGGCGGACATCAATGAGAGCGGCAAGCTGCTGCTATCGCTGGTGAACGACATCCTCGACCTGGCGAAGATCGAGGCCGGCAAGTTCGAATTGCACGAGGAGACGACGGACGCCCGCGAGGTCGTCGAATCGGTAGTCGCCATCATGCACGAGCGCGCCGCCCAGGCGGGCCTCGAGATCGCCGTCGTCTTGCCGGCCGACCTGCCGCTGCTGTTCGCCGATCCGCGCGCGCTGCGGCAGATCCTGCTCAACCTTGTGTCGAACGCCATCAAATTCACGCCGCGCGGCGGCCGCGTCGAAATCTCCGCGGCGCGGCAGGCAGACGGCGTCGTGCACTTCAGCGTCGCCGATACCGGCATCGGCATCGACGCGGCCAGCATTCCGCGCATCATGGAACCGTTCGGCCAGGCGCGGCAGAGCCACCTGCGCCCGCAGGAAGGCTCCGGGCTCGGCCTGCCGATCAGCCGGGCGCTCGCCGAGCTGCACGGCGGGCGGCTTCATCTTTCGAGCCGGCCCGGTGCCGGGACCACCGTCGCCATCGAGCTGCCGGCCGAACGCTGCGTCCTGTAGCGCCTCTCTGGCACCGCCTCGCCGCCCACCTTCCCATGGCGCGGAAAACGCCGCTATAGTCGGCTTGCTTCCGCCGCCCGGATCGTCTCCATGTTCACCACTCGCCCCGAGATCCTCGGCAACTTCGGCGTCGTTGCCTCGACGCACTGGCTCGCCAGCGCCGCCGGCATGGCGATCCTGGAGGAGGGAGGTAACGCCTTCGACGCGGCGGTCGCGGCCGGCTTCGCGCTGCAGGTGGTGGAGCCGCATCTGAACGGCCCGGGCGGCGAGGTGCCGATCCTTCTCCATGACGGCGCCCGCGATCGGGTGCGTGCGATTTGCGGCCAGGGCGTGGCGCCGGCCGCCGCCACCATCGAGCGCTATCGCGCGCTCGGGATCGACATCATTCCGGGCGACGGGCTGCTCGCCGCGGTGGTGCCGGGCGCCTTCGACGCCTGGCTCCTCATGCTGCGCGACTACGGCACGCTGCCGCTGGCGCAGGTCATGCGCCATGCCATCGCCTTCGCCGAGAACGGCTACCCGCTGGTGCCGCGCATCCCGGAGACCATCGCCGCCGTGCGCGAGCTGTTCGAGGACGAGTGGGTGAACTCCGCCGAAATCTACCTACCACATGGCGACGTGCCGGCGCCGGGCACGCTGTTCCGCAATCCCGCCCTGGCGGCCCTGTACCGGCGCCTGGCGGAATCGGCGGGCGGCAACCGCGAGAATCGCATCGAGGCGGCCCGTCGCGCCTGGTCCGAGGGCTTCGTCGCCGAGACCATCGACCGGTTCTGCCGTTCAGCACCCGCCATGGACAGCACCGGACGGCGCCACGGCGGCCTGCTCACGGGCGACGATATGGCCCGCTGGCAGGCGAGCTACGAGGAGCCGCTCACTTACGATTACCGCGGCCACACCGTCTGCAAGATTGGGCCGTGGAGCCAGGGGCCGGTGTTCCTGCAACAGCTCGCGCTGTTGCGCCATTTCGACCTCGCGGGCATGGACCCATGCGGGGCCGAATTCGTCCACACCGTCGTCGAGTGCGCCAAGCTCGCCTTCGCCGACCGCGAGGCGTTCTACGGCGACCCGAACTTCGTCGCCGTGCCGATCGAGGCGTTGTTGAGCGAGGATTACAACGCCTTGCGCCGGCGGCTCGTCTCGCGCGAGGCCTCGCTCGAGCTGAGACCGGGCCACATCGAGGGCTACGGCGGCACGATGGAGTTGGCGACCCGGGCGGGCGAACCGTCGCGGCGGCAATTCGACGCCCTCGCGGCGGGCGATCCCACGCTCCGGCAGCCCGCGCACCGCACCGGGCAGGGCGATACCTGCCACCTTGACGTCATCGACCGCCACGCCAACATGGTGTCGGCGACACCCTCGGGTGGCTGGTTGCAGAGCTCGCCGGCGATCCCCGGCCTGGGGTTCTGTCTCGGCAGCCGGGCGCAGATGTTCTGGCTCGAGGAGGGTTCGATGTCGGCGCTGGCACCGGGCAAGCGACCGCGCACCACGTTAACTCCCTCGCTGGCTCTCAAGGACGGTGGGCCGTACATGGCGTTCGGCACGCCCGGCGGCGACCAGCAGGACCAATGGAGCCTCGTTTTCTTCTTGCGCCACGTGCACTACGGCATGAATCTGCAAGAGGCGATCGACGCGCCGATGTTCCACACCGACCATTTCCCGAGCTCGTTCTGGCCGCGCGGGTCGAGCCCCGGCAGCCTGTCGCTCGAAGGCCGGTTTCCGAAGGCGACGGCGGCGGCGCTCGCGCGTCGCGGCCACCGGATCGAGGCCGCCGCCGACTGGTCGCTCGGGCGCCTGTCGGCGGCGGCGCGCGAGGGGCCGCTGCTCAAGGCCGCCGCCAATCCGCGCGGCATGCAAGGCTACGCGATCGGGCGCTAGGCCGGTTGCGTTTCGGCAATTTGCCTCCTATTATACGGCAGTTTGCCACAGCGGAGGTTACTGGAATGAGAGCAAGACCCCGAGCCCATCGCCCCGCCAGCGTCGCGACGGGGCTTGCCGGCGCGGGCCGCGGCCCCATGACGGTCGTCGAAGCCGTTTACGCGATGTTGGGCGGCGAAAAGCTCCTGGGCACCGTCGTGTCCTCGGATGCGGATCTCGTGCGGGTCGTGCGGAACCGGATACCGCTGGCGGTCCTGTCGCGCATCGGCAATCTCGGGTTCTCCGAGCCCGAGATCGACCGCCTGATCATCCCGGCGCGCACCCGGCGCCACCGGGCCTCGAAACGCGAACCGCTCACGGTCGAGGAATCGGATCGCGCCGTGCGGCTCATGCGAGTCCAGGCGCTCTCGGAGCAGGCGTTCGCAAACACCGACAAGGCCAACCGTTGGTTGCGCCAGCCTTTGGCCGCGCTCGACGGGCTGACGCCTCTCGATGCCGCCCGCACCGAGACAGGCGCCCGCGTCGTCGAGAGAATCCTCGCCGGTATTGCGTGGGGTGCGGCGGCCTGATGCGGCTCTGGCGCCTGTCGGGCCGGTTGCACGCCGATTCCTTCGAAGGCGGGTACGGACTGGAGAATGGCGGCCGTTGGAATTCGCGCGGCCATCCGGTCACCTATTGCTCGACGGTGCCGTCGCTTTGCGTCCTCGAAAAGCTCGTGCACGTCCAGGACCCGAGGCTGCTGCCCGACGACCTCGTCATGGTCGAATACGAGGCGCCGGATGCCGTCGGCATGGATGTCATTGATCTTGCCGACCTGCCGCCCGCCTGGCGCGACAACGAGGCATTGACGCAGCGTCTCGGCGATGCATGGTTGATTGCGGAAAGGAAACCGCTACTGAAAGTGCCCTCGGCGATTGTGGCGATGGAAGGCGCCTTCGATCGGAACGTGCTCATCAACCACCGGCACCGGGATGTCTCTCGAATGTCAGCCCCCAAGACCGAATCGTTCGCCTTCGACGCGCGTTTGCTTAGGACGTGAGCGACGATCGC
>CAYPKW010000003.1:4308-16422 GCA_964411425.1 uncultured Rhodospirillaceae bacterium | reverse complement strand
AGACCGAATCGTTCGCCTTCGACGCGCGTTTGCTTAGGACGTGAGCGACGATCGCCGTCGTCGAGGGTCCGAAGATCGAGCAGCCGCCGCGATACGTGAACTTCGACGAATAGGTGCCCCGTTGTCCGCCAAGCGAAACCCGCTCAACCTCAACGCACTGCAATTGAAGACGCTGACGATCTTGCAGGCGCTCGCCCGCGCCGACGGTCATCACCGCCCAGGACCGGAGCCGGGCCAGGTCGTGGTGGGTAATCTGCCGTTGGCCCATGGGGACCACTTTCACGTGGGCGGCGCGGTGGTCTTGGGCGCCGACGCCACCGGGCTCGCCAACCGCGCGGTGTGGTCGGCGCTCGAGCGCAAGGGGCTTATCGCGTCGCTGTTCCCGGTCGCGGCCGTGATGACCCCGGCGGGGCTTGCCTACGACACCGGGCTGGCGGACCGCATCCTCAACCGCCACGGGCACGGCTGAGACGGATTCGCCATGGCCGACCTCGATCTTTGCTATACGCCCGCGACCGAGCTCGCGCGGCGCATCCGCGAAGGCCGGCTCGCGCCGGTCGAGGTCGTCGCCAACAGCCTCGCGCGCATCGCCGAGGTCAATCCGAAGCTGAACTGCTTCTGCTTCGTCTATGCCGACGAGGCGATGGCCCGCGCCGAGGCAGCCGAACGGGCGGTCAACGAGGGGCGCGCGCTTGGGCCGCTGCACGGGGTTCCCATCGCCATCAAGGACCTGACGCCGACCAAGGGCAAGCGGACCACCATGGGCTCCTATGCCTACGAGCACTGGGTCCCCGACCAAGACGCGCCCATAGTCGAGGCGCTGCTCGGGGCCGGGGCCATCATGGTCGGCAAGACCGCGACGCCGGAGTTCGCCTATTCGAGCTTCACCAAGAGCCCGCTCTGGGGCGTCACCCGCAATCCGTGGAACCCGGAGCGCACGCCGGGCGGCTCCTCCGGCGGCTCGGGTGCCGCGGTCGCCTCGGGCTGCGTGCCCTTGGCCGAAGGCTCGGACATGGGCGGCTCGGTGCGGATTCCCGCGGCGCTCTGCGGCATCGTGGGACTAAAACCGAGCTTCGGGCGGATTCCCTTCACGATTTTGCCAAGCCAGTTCGACCAGCTCTCGCACTTCGGCCCGCTCGCGCGCACGGTGGCCGACGCGGCGCTGTTCCTCAAGGTGACGCAAGGGCCCGACGAGCGCGACATCCAGTCCTTGAAACCCGCGCTCGACATCCCGATTCCGCCGCCTGCCTCGGTGAAGGGCATGAGGCTCGCGCTCAGCGTCGACCTCGGGCGCTACTGGGTGGACCCCGAGGTGGCGGCGAACACGCGGGCCGCCGCCGAGGCGCTCGCCGCGGAGGGCGCCGTCATCGAGGAAGTGGCGCTCGACTGGGGCCTGGAACTGAACGAGGCCTGGGGGCGCCACTGGGCCGTCTACCTCGCCACCTTCTTCGGCCACGTCCTCGCCCAATACCGCGCGAAAATGGACCCTGCGGTGGTCGAGCTCCTGGAAACCGGGCTCGCCATGAACGCGGTGGAGTTCAAGAAGATCGAGTTCCCGCGCACCGAGCAGTGGAAGCAGCTCTCGCCCATCCTGCAACGTTGCGAGGCCCTGCTCTGCCCCACCATGGCGTTGCCGGCCCCGCCGGCCGAGGCGCTCGACTCCGCCTATTCCTGGGTGGATGGAGAAAAACGCTACCACGGCCTCGACATGACGGCGGTGTTCAATTTCGTGAGCCAGTGCCCGGCGCTCTCGGTCCCCTCGGGCTGGACCAAGGAAGGGTTACCCACCGCCCTGCAGATCGTGGGCCGCCGGTTCGACGACCTGACGGCGCTCAGGATCGGCGCCGCGCTCGAACGGGCGCGCCCGTGGGCTCACCGCCGCCCGCCGATTTGAACGCATGAACGCCTCGGCAATCCTCTGCGCCCTGTTGGCGGCCGCCCTGTTCGGGCTGTCGACGCCGTTCGCCAAGCTCCTTGTCGGGGTCGTCGATCCCTGGACCCTGGCGGGCCTCCTCTATTCGGGCTCGGGCCTCGGACTGGCGGGCTTGAGGATCGCGCTCTACCGGCGCTGGGCGAGGTCGGAGGCGCCGTTGCGCCGCCGCGACGTTCCCTGGCTCGCCGGCGCCATCCTCTCGGGCGGGGTCATCGGACCCGTGCTGCTGATGGTGGGCCTGTCGCACATCGAGGCGACGACCGCCTCGCTGCTCCTCACCCTCGAAGGCATGGCAACCGCCCTCATCGCCTGGATCGCGTTTCGCGAGAACGTGGACCGCCGCATCGCGGCGGGAATGGCGTGCATTCTCGCCGGCGCGGCGGTCCTGGCCTGGCCGGGCGAGATGAGCTGGCAGGGTCTGCTCGGCCCCGCGGCGGTCGTCGGCGCCTGCCTCGCCTGGGGCATCGACAACAACCTGACCCGCAAGGTCGCTCTCTCCGACCCGCTCGACATCGCCATGCTGAAGGGGCTCGTGGCCGGGCCGGTGAACCTCGCTCTGGCGTGCGCGGCCGGGGCGGCGCTGCCGGCGCCGAGCGCGGTCACGGCGGCGGCCCTGCTGGGCTTCCTCGGCTACGGCGTCAGCCTCGTCCTATTCGTCGTGGCGCTGCGCCACCTGGGCAGCGCGCGGACGGCGGCCTATTTCTCGACCGCGCCGTTCCTCGGCGCGGCCGGCGCCATCCCGCTTCTGGCGGAGCCGCCGTCGGCCCCCCTCGTCGCCGCCGGCGTCCTCATGGCCATCGGCGTCTGGCTCCACCTGACGGAGCGCCACGTCCACGAACATGGGCACGAGGCGATCGAGCACAGCCACCGGCACGCGCATGACGAGCACCACCGCCACGCCCACGGGCCGGACGACGCGGCCGAGGCGCCGCACAGCCATCGCCACGTTCACTTGCGGCTGCGGCACTCGCATCGCCATGTGCCCGACAGCCACCATCGGCACGCGCATGGCGGCGCCGAGAACTGAGGTCGCCGCCCAGGTCTAGAAATATCGTCCGACCAGCCAGGAGATCACGCCCTTGTCCCCCGCCTCGCCCAACTTCCTGTTCATTCAGTCCGATCAAATGTCGGCCAAGGCCTTGCCGTTTTACGGACACAAGGTCGTGCAGGCGCCGCATTTGGCCGGGCTCGCCGCCGGCGGCGTGCTGTTCGAGAACGCCTACTGCAACTACCCGATCTGCGCGCCCTCGCGCTATTCCATGCTGTCGGGACAGATGCCGTCGCGCATCGGTGCCTTCGACAACGCCGCCGAGTTCTCCTCGACGGTGCCGACGCTGATGCATTACCTGCGCCGGGCCGAGTACCGCACCTGCCTCAGCGGCAAGATGCACTTCGTCGGCGCCGACCAGTTGCACGGGTTCGAGGAGCGGCTCACCACCGACATCTACCCGGCCGACTTCGGCTGGACTCCCGACTGGCAGGGCCAGGAGGCGATGCGCCGGCCCGAGGAGGCGGCCTATACCTGGTCGCACCACATGGCGAGCGTCGTCGAGGCCGGGGTCTGCCACCGCAGCCTGCAAATCGATTTCGACGAGGAGGTCGCCTACCGGACGGAGCAGAAGCTTTACGACCTGGCGCGGGAGACGGACGGGCGTCCGTTCTTCCTCGTCGCCTCCTTCACCCATCCGCACGACCCGTTCAACTGCCTGCCCGAGCACTGGCGGCGCTACGAGGGCACTGCCATCGACTTGCCCTCGGTGCCGGCCATCCCGGCGGAGCGCCACGACCCGCACAGCCGACGGCTGCATTACCTCAACGGCATCCATCGCTATCGGATCGGCGAGGAGATCGTCCGGACCGCGCGCCGCGCCTACTACGGGATGATTTCCTATGTGGACGATCTCGTCGGCCGCCTGCTGCACGCCCTGGAGCGCGCCGGCCTGCGCGACGACACCATCGTGCTGTTCACCGCCGACCACGGCGAGATGATGGGCGAGCGCGGCATGTGGTACAAGATGACGTTCTTCGAATGGGCGGCGCGCGTGCCGCTCCTCATCCACGCGCCGGGCCGCTTCCAGGCTAGGCGCGAGCCGCGCAACGTCTCGCTCGTCGATCTCTTCCCGACGATCCTCGACCTCGCTGGCGCGGCCGAGCCGCCGGTCGAGCCGATCGACGGTGCCAGTCTCGCCCCCCTCCTCTCGGGCGCGGCGCCGTGGCGGGACGAGGCGTGGGCGGAGTATCTCGGCGAGGGCACCTCGAGCCCCTGCCTCATGCTGAAGCGCGGGCGCCACAAGTTCGTCTATTGCGCCACCGACCCGGACCAGCTCTACGACCTCGAGGACGACCCGAACGAGATCGCCAACCTGTGCGGGCGACCCCAAGCGGCGGCGATCGCGGGCGCCATGAAGCGCGACATCCTGGCCCGTTACGACGTGGAGGCACTCAGCCGGCGGGTGATCGCGAGCCAGCGCCGCCGCCTGTTCCTGCACCCGGTCCTGACATCCGGGCACTACGCCGCCTGGGACTACCAGCCCCGCCGCGATGCCGCGAAGGCCTATGTGCGCAACGTGGGGGTCGAGGAAGACGAACTGAAAGGCCGCGCCCGGCTGCCCGCCGTGGCGCCGGCGCCGCCCGACGCCTGACACGCCAAGCGGATCACTGCCCGAGGCGCTTCAGCTCCGCCGCGGCCTCGTCGCAGCCGAGGGCCGGCGTTCGGCCCCCGATCGGACGAGGGACGTTTGCGCTTGTGGCACGGTTTGATAGACTGTTGAAATGAAACGCAAGGAACAAATCACCGCCATCGAACGGACATACACCGTCGTGTTCGAGCGCGACGCGGCGACCGGGGGCTACAACGGTGACGGTGCCCTCGCTTCCAGGCTGCATCACTCAGGGTGAAACGCTTCGGGATGCCCGCGCCATGGCCAAGGAAGCCATTCTCGGGTACTTGGAGAGTCTGGCGAAGGACGGACTCCCCATCCCTGCTCGCGACCAGGCCGGGCTGACCATCGAGGAGTTCCGCGATCTGCTCTGACGGGGCGAGAGTCCGTTTCGAACGTTCGTCATTGCCGAGCGAAGCGGTCGCAGCGCCGCCGCCCGACGCCTGAAACGCCGGTCGGGTTACTGCCCGAGGCGCTTCAGCTCGACGGCGGCCTCGTCGTAGCCCAGCACGGCGGCCGAGCGGAACCAGCGTATGGCCAGCGTGCCGTCGGCCGGCACACCGGTACCTTGCTCGTACATGTAGGCGAGGTTGAAGCGGGCCACCAGCGAGCCTTGCTCGGCCGCCTCGCGGAACAGCGCCGCGGCGACGGCGCGGTCCTCGGCCATGGGCGCGCCGTAGTAGTACATGGTGCCGAGACCGAGCAGCGCCTTGACGTCGTCATACCGCGCCGCCGCGCCGTACAGTCCGGCCGCCCGCGCCAGATTCTTCGGCGTGCCGAAGCCGGCCTCGCTCATGTAGCCGAGCCAGGACATGCCCGCCGGATCCTCGTCCTCGGCCAACGCGGTGAAGCCGCTCACCGCCCGGAACGCGTCGCCCCGGTAGTAGGCCGCCATCGCCTCCTCGATCTCGTCCAATTCGAAATCGTCGGGCAGCGGCTGGCTGGCAAGCCGGCGCGCCGCCTCATAGGCGTCCGCGTCGCCCTGGTCGGCCGCGCGCTGGTACCAGCGAAACGCCTTAACGGGGTCCTTCTCGACGCCCCAGCCGCGCTCGTAGGCGAAGGCGAGGTTCCGCTGGGCATCGACATGCCCTTGCTCCGCCGCGGCCTCGTACAGCTCCACGGCGGCCTCGGTGTCCTGCACCACGCCTCGGCCGTACTCGTACAGCACGGCGAGGCGATACTGCGCGGGCGCGTAGTCGCCGTTATCGACCGCCTGCTCGTACCAGAGAGCGGCCACGGCGAAGTCCGCCGGCAGTTTCTCGCCCGTGTCGTAGATGACGCCCAGCCAGTGCATGGCCTCCACGGCGCCGTTCTCGGCCAACTTGCCGAGCTTGTCGAGCGCTTCCGACAGCGACCCGGCGTAGTAGGCGGCGAGGGCCTCGTCGAGGCCGGTCGCCTGGGCGTCGGCGCGGGCCGCCTTTTCCGCGGCGCGCAGCTCGGCCGCCATCGCGGCGGCGTTGTCGATCTCGGCGCCGTCGGCCGCGGCAGCGAACGCCAGCCACGCCAACGTCGCGATTAAAGCCGCGCTCCGCGCCATGTCGCCCGCCAATCCTCGGACGGTTGCGTCTGGCGCGAGCTATATCCGAAGGTGCCCCAGGCGTCCATGCCGGGGCGGGTAGTTGCGGCGCGCCCGCCGGACCCGCTATGTGTCTATCCCATGACCCCGAACGCGCGCAGCGGCGGCCAACTGCTGGTCGATGCCCTCAAGGTCCACGGCGTCGACATGGCGTTCTGCGTGCCGGGCGAAAGCTACCTCGCCGCGCTCGACGCGCTCCATGATGCGCGGTCCATCCGCCTCATCGTTTGCCGGCAGGAGGGCGGTGCCGCCAACATGGCGGAGGCCTACGGCAAGCTCACCGGCCGGCCCGGCATCTGCTTCGTGACGCGCGGCCCCGGCGCCGCCAACGCCGCGATCGGCGTTCATACCGCGTTGCAGGACTCCACCCCGATGATCCTGTTCGTGGGCCAGGTGGCGCGCGATCAGGTGGAGCGCGAGGCGTTCCAGGAGGTCGATTTCCGGCGCATGTTCGGGCCGCTCGCCAAGTGGGTGGCCGAGATCGGCGACGCGCGGCGCATCCCGGAGCTGGTGAGCCAGGCGTTCCACCGGGCCGTTGCCGGCCGGCCGGGCCCGGTCGTGCTGGCGCTGCCCGAGGACATGCTGACCGATCGGGTCGCGGCCGCGGACAGCGGCCCCTACAAGGTCGTCCGCCCGCATCCCGGCGCCGCCGACATGAGGCGCCTCGGCGAGCTGCTGCGGGCGGCGCGCCGCCCGTTCGTCATCCTCGGCGGCGGCGGGTGGAGTGCCGCCGCCGCAGCCGACTTCGGTGCCTTCGCGGCGGCGAATGAGCTCCCGGTCGGCACTTCGTTCCGCTGCCAGGACCTGCTCGACAACCGCCACGACAATTTCGTCGGCGACGTAGGCATCGGCATCAATCCGGCGCTCGCCGAGCGCATCCGGCGTTGCGATCTGTTGCTGGCGGTGGGCGCTAGGCTCGGCGAGATGACGACCAGCGGATACACGCTGTTGCGCGTGCCGGTGCCCGAGCAGACCCTGGTCCACGTCCACGCCGGGGCCGAGGAGCTCGGCCGGGTCTATCAGGCGGCCCTGCCGATCAACTCGGGCATGGCCGAGTTCGCGGCCGCGGCCAAGGCGCTGCCCGCGATCCGCCCGGCACCATGGTCCGAGTGGACCGCCGCCGCCAGGGCCGACTACCTCGCCTACATCGCGCCGCAATCGGGCCCCGGGCGCCTGCAACTGGCGGAAATCGTGGCCTACCTGCGCCGGCGGCTGCCGGCCGAGACGATCGTCACCAACGGCGCCGGGAACTACACCGCCTGGATGCACCGCTACTACCAGTACCGCGGCTTCCGCACTCAGCTCGGACCCACCAGCGGGGCCATGGGCTACGGCCTGCCGGCAGCGGTGGCGGCCAAGGCGGTCCATCCGGACCGCCCCGTCGTCTGCTTCGCCGGCGACGGCTGTTTCCTGATGTCGGGACAAGAGCTCGCGACCGCGGTGCAGTACGCGCTGCCGATCGTCGTCATCGTGGTCAACAACGGCATGTACGGCACGATCCGCATGCACCAGGAACGCGAGTATCCCGGGCGCGTCGTCGGCACGGACCTGGTCAATCCCGATTTCGCCGCCTATGCCCGCGCCTTCGGCGCGCATGGCGAAACGGTGGAGGAGACCGCGGCCTTCGCCCCCGCCTTCGAGCGCGCGATGGCTGCCGGCCGCCCGGCCCTCATCGAACTGCGCGTCGACCCGGAGGCGATCACGCCGCGCGCCAGCTTGAGCGACATCCGCGCGGCGGCATACAAAGCCGGAACCGGCTGAGCTAAGATAGGCACGAAGATCGACCCTGAACGGAGGACGTCACCGTGCCAGCGGAGCGCGTGCAGCGCCGACTCGCCGCCATCCTCGTCGCCGATGTCGTCGGCTATACGCGGCTGATGGAGGCGGACGAAGAGGGGACGCTCGCCCGCTTCAAGGCGCTTCGCCGGGACCTGATCGAGCCGAAGATTGCCGAGCACGGCGGCCGCGTCTTCAAGGCCATGGGCGACGCGATCCTGGTCGAGTTCCCGAGCTCGGTGGCGGCGGTCCAGAACGCGATCGAACTCCAGCGCGCGCTCAGCGCGCGCAACGCCGACGCACCGGAGGATCGGCGCGTTACGATGCGCATCGGCATCAACGTCGGCGACGTGATCGTGGAGGAGAACGACCTCTACGGGGAAGGAGTCAACGTCGCGGCGCGGCTCGAGAGTCTCGCCGAGCCGGGCGGGATTTGCTTGTCCGGCGACGTCCATCGCCAAATCCGGGGCAAGGTCGAAGCCGCGTTCGAGGACCTGGGCGAACGCGCGATGAAAAACGTTGCCGAGCCGATTCGAGTCTTTGGATGGCGCGCCGACGGGGCCCCGACCGGAAGACCGGCGCGTGCAGCCCCGCCGGTGGCCCATCAAGAGATTCGGTTCTGCACGACCGAGGATGGCGTGCGCATCGCCTATGCCACGACCGGCAGCGGTCCCGCGCTGGTCAAAGCCGCGAACTGGATGAACCACCTCGAGTTCGACTGGGAGAGCCCGATCTGGCGCCACTGGATCGAGGCGCTCGGCAGCGGCTTCACGCTGGTGCGCTACGACGAGCGCGGCAATGGGCTGTCGGACTGGGACGTGGGGGACTTGTCCTTCGAGCTGATGGTGCGCGATCTAGAGACCGTGGTTGACGCAATCGGCCTCGAGCGCTTCGCCCTCCTCGGCATCTCGCAGGGTTGCCCCATTTCGGTGGCCTACGCGGTCCGCCACCCCGGGCGGGTCAGCCATCTCGTGCTCTACGGCGGCTACGTGTGCGGCTGGCGGGCACGCGGAAATCCGGCGGAGATCGCCCGCCGCGAGGCGCTCTCGACGCTGATCGAGCATGGTTGGGGCCAGGACACCTCCGCCTTCCACCAGATCTTCACCTCGCTGTTCATGCCCGGCGGCACGCCCCAGCAGATGGCATGGTTCAACGACCTGCAGCGCGCCTCGACCTCGCCTCGCAACGCGCGACGGCTGCACGAAGCGATGGCCGCGATCGACGTGCGCGGCCTCCTCGGGCAGGTGAGGACGCCTACCCTCGTGCTCCACTGCCGAAACGATTCGGTGGCGCCGTTCGACCAAGGCCGCCAGTTCGCCGCCGGCATCCCCGGCGCGCGCTTCGTGCCGCTCGAAAGCGCCAACCATCTGATTCTTCCGGAGGAGCCGGCTTGGGCGCGCTTCATGGCCGAGGTCAAGGCGTTCCTCCGGGGCGAGGGCTGACGCCGCGCCGCACCCCGCCTTGCCCAGAGCAGGCGCCTACGCCCTTTTGAGCGCGGCGCTGAGCGCCGGCCCCTTGCTCAACGTCTGGTACACCACGCAGTAGCGCTCGGTAAGCCGGAGCAGCTTGTCGATCTCCTCGGGGCCGGCGTCGGTCTCGACCTCGAACCGCAAGCGGATCGCGCGGAAGCCGACCGGTGCGTCCTTGGCCACGCCGAGCGTGCCGCGGAAATCGAGATCGCCTTCCGCCGAGACGCGGCCGCGGCGGATCGCCATTCCGAGAGCGCTCGCCACCGCGCTCAGCGTGACGCCGGCGCAGGCCACCAGCGCCTCCAGCAGCATGTCGCCCGAGCACAACTGGCGGCCGTCGCCGCCGGTGGCCGGATGCAGGCCCGCCTCGAGGATGGCGCGCCCCGTCTCCACCTTGCAGGCGACGCCCTCGCCCAACTCGCCGGCCGCGCGGAGCGTGACGAGGGCGCTCTCGGGGTCGTCGCGGTAGCGGTTCTTCAACGGCGCTTGCAAGGCGCGCAATTCTTCGGCTTTCATCATGGCGCTCCTCCCTCGACCGTCGCCATAGCACGGACCAGACGCGGCACGATAGATCGCCCATGACGACGCCCCGCCCAGACACCTGTGTCGTCGCGCTCTTCGTGACGGCGCTGCTGCTGCTCGCGGGAGCGGCCGAGCCGCGTGCCAATGGCTGGGAGCACCATGCCATCCCGCTGCCGGCGCTGCTGCAGGCGCTCGACGGCGAGGACGACGAGTTGAAGGCGCGCGCCGCCTTGTCGCTCGGCATCCGCCAGGAGCCGCGCGCGGTCGAGCCGCTGCTGGCCTTGGCCGATCGGGCCGGGACCGGCCCGCGGCTGCGCGGCGTCGTCTATGAGGCGCTTGGCCGCATCGGCGATGCGCGGGCGGCGCCGCGGCTGGTCCGGGCGCTCGTGGAGGAGGAGCGGGAAGAATTGCGCGCCGACGCGGCGGCGGCGCTGGGCGGGATCGCTGCGCCGGACAGCATGGCGGCGCTCGTCGCCGCGTTGCGCGACGCATCGATCTCGGTGCGCGCCCGGGCCGTGGCGGCGCTCGGGCATTTCGGCGCGCCGGCGGTGGCGGCGCTGGCGGCGCTGATGCGCGAGGATCGGGGCCTTCGACTGCGGGCGGTCGATGCGCTGGGCCGGACCGGCGCCAGCGAGGCGGCGGCGCCCCTGCTCGACGCCTTGGCGGCGGCCGGCGGCGCCGTCGAAGAGGGCGCCATCGTCGACGCGCTCGGACGCCTCGCCGCCGCCGAGGCGCACGAGCCGTTGGCGCGCCTTCTTCGGTCGAGCGACGATCCGGAGCTGCGTTTGCGCGTCGCCGCGGCGCTGGGCCGCATCCGCGACGGCAGCGTGGTGCCCACCCTCGTCGGCATGCTGCGGAGCGAGCCGCCGGCGGCGCAACACTACGCGCTGGTCGGCCTCATGGAGCTCGATGACAAGGCCGCGGCCGGACCCATCGCGGACCACTCAGCCGGCATCCTCGATCGCCTCGCCGGTCGAAGCACCGAATCGCTGCTCGCCCGGCCCGAGGAATCGCTCGTCGATTACGGGCTCCTGCTCGACGGCCTGCGCGCGCTCGTCGAACTCGACGCGAAGCTGGGCTTGCCGGTCTTCCTCGCCGCCGCGGCCCCGCGCGAGGTGCCGCGCGATTCGGCGGCGGCGCTCAAGCTCGCCGAGGCGGTCTATGAGACGAGGCGGCTTGCAATCGTGGGGCTGGGCTACACGGGATCGGCCGAGGCGGCGGCGTTCCTTGCCGGGCCGTTCGCCGACCCCGACCCCAGGCTGCGCGCCGCCGCCGCCCGTTCGGTCGCCGTCCTCGGCATGCCGGACGCGGCCCCCGTCATCCTGCCGCTGCTGGCCGACGCCGATGGAGAGGTGCGGGTTGCGGCGGCGGCGGCGCTCGGACGCCTGGCCGACCGGCGAGCGGTGGCGCCGCTTGCCCGCGGCCTGTCGGACCGCGAGGCGAGGGTGCGGCGCGAGGCGGCGCTGTCCCTGGGCTATCTCGGCGACGAGGCCGCCCGGCCCGCGCTGCTGGCGCTCTCCGAGAGCGACGCCGACGCCGGCGTGCGCGCGGCGGCGCGGGCCAGCGCCCTGCTCCTGGCCGAGGTGCGCTAGGCGACGAACGCGCGCAGCGCCGCCCAGTAGACGGCGACCGCAAGGATCGCCGCCGAGGCGAAGCGAACGGCCTGCCCGTACCAGGCGCTGCCGATCAGCCTGAACAGCAGGACGAAGAAAGCGGCCATGATCGCGAGCTGGCCGAGCTCGACGCCGAGGTTGAACGCGAGCAGGGTCGTGAGCGCGTGCTCGCGGGCGAGCTCGATGCCGGCGAGCGCCGAATAGAACCCGAGGCCGTGCACGAGCCCGAGGCCGAAGGCGAGCGGCCAGCGTTCGACCGGGCGCCGGCGCCACAGGTTCTCCGCCGCTACATAGGCGATGGTGAGCGCGATCAGGCTCTCGGTGAGCCGCGCCGGCAGCTCGACGATGCCGTACCAGGCGAGCGCCAGCGTGAGGCTGTGCGCAAGCGTGAACGCGCTCACCACCTTGACGAGGTTCCAGAAGCGCGGATTGCCGATCAAGAGGGCGACGAGGAACAGGATGTGGTCGTAACCGAAGAGGATGTGCTCGACGCCGAGCCATACGAGGCGGCGGAAGCGCTCGATGGCGCCGGGCGCCGGCTCGGCCAGCTCGAGCTCGAATTCGC
>CAYPKW010000003.1:0-4208 GCA_964411425.1 uncultured Rhodospirillaceae bacterium | reverse complement strand
CGGAAGCGCTCGATGGCGCCGGGCGCCGGCTCGGCCAGCTCGAGCTCGAATTCGCTGAGCGTGCGATCGAACAGGAACTCCTCCTCGCCCGCCGGCGTCGCCACCCGGCCGATGCTGACGTGCCGCGGGTCGATCTCGTAGAAGAGTCCGTACGAAATGGCGAGCCGGCGCACCGGCCCGGCGCAGCGGAACACGATGTCGAGAACCACGTCGTCCGGCAGACGGGAGTAATCGACCGCCGGCGGCTGCGGCGCGCAAGGCCCCCCGTCCGCCGCCACCTTGAGACCGCGCCGCAGGTAATCCGCGAGTGCTTCCCGGCGGGCCTCGAACGAGGCCGCCGGCACCGGCGTCACAAGATCGGTCTCGATGCCGAGCGCCACCGCGAGGTCGTGCGCCGACACCGTCAACTCATAGCGTACGACCTCGCCCTCGACCCGCACCTCGGCGGCGGCAAGGTCTGTGCTATGCGCCTCCGCCCCGCCCGCGGCCGCGACGGCCGCGAGCAGGAGCAGGGGAAGGAAGGCGATCAATCCGCCGGACGATCACTTCTCGCACATGGCGAGCACGCGCGAGGGTCCGCCGGTGCCGCGGATGTGCTTGGGCGCGCCCACGATGATGGTGCAGCTGCCGGGTTTGGCCATGGCGAGCTCGCCCAGGTTGGCAGCGTTCTCCACGAACTTCCAGCCCCGTTGCAGGCCGACCACGTGCGAGTGGAAGGAGTTGGACCACTTGTCGTCCGTGCCCTTGCTGCCCTCGCCGGTGTCGATGCCGATGTTGTCGGCCATTATGCCGTTGATGCGGATTTCCTTAGTGCCCTCGATCTCGATCAGCTTGTCGATGGCGCCCTTGCTGAGGCCGGGGAAATTCCAGCCGTTGAAGTACGGCGTCGTCGCCCAGTCGGCGTCGTAATAGAAGCGCGACCAGCCGAGGTTCACCACCAGCCACACCCTGTTGTCGAGTTGGTCGGCCACCTCGCCGATGTCGTCCGCCGTCACCACGTTGGCCGAGCCTTCGGAGAAGTCGGTGACACTCTTGTCCGGGCTGGGCTTGCCGCCGTTCTTGTCCAACTCCGCCTGCACCCGCGCGCTGATGTCGATGACGACGGCGCGCCCGATCAGGTCCTGGGCCGTGAGCTCGTTCACCAGCTTCCTCGCCGGCATGTTGGGTTCCGTCGTCTCGGGGTTGTTGACGTAATGGCCCGGCGAGTCGATGTGGGTCCCGTGATGCTCGGAGATGACGAGGCGCCCGAGGTCGAAGTAGCCCTGGTTCGTCGGGAACTGCGTTATCTGCAGGACCGTCTGCACCCCGAAGGTCGGGATCGGCTGGCTGGCGCCATAGGGCTTGGCGAGATCGGGCGTGGTGATGTCCTCGCCGGTCGGTTCGAAGGTCGGCATCGGGTGAGTGAGATCGACGAAAAACTGCTCCGCCGCGGCGGGCGCCGCCAAGCCGGCGGCAAACCAGCAGCCGGCGGCGAGGCACGCGAACCTTGTCATTGGCATGATCTTCTCCCTTCCCCTCGCTAATGCGCTGTCACGCGACATCCGGCGGCCGGACCGCCCTGGGCCGCGACGCGCTGGTGAGCCGCGAGCTTAACCCATCCTTAACCGACCGGCGACTATTCTCTAAGTCATACGCCTTTCAGCCGAGACACCCAACATGCGAACCGCCCTCGAAGTCCAGCCCCGGCAGTCCCAGATCAACATGGCCCACTTGGCGGTGCTGGTGGTGGACGACAACCGGCACATGCTGAATCTCATCAAGACGATCCTGCACAGCCTCGGAATCAAGAACGTGCGGCTGGCGACCGACGCGGCCATGGGCTTCGCCGAGCAGCGCCAGTTCCCGGCCGACGTCATCATCAGCGACTGGAACATGACGCCGCTCGACGGCCTCGACTTCGTGCGGCTCATCCGCAAGGCCAACGACAGCCCCAATCGGAGCGTGCCGATCATCCTCTTGACCGGACACACCGAGATGCGCCTGGTCCTGGAAGCGCGCAGCGCCGGCGTCGACGATGTGCTGGCGAAACCGGTCTCGATCGAAGCGCTGTACAGCTGCATCCTGTCCGTCTTGGAGCGCTCGCGCGGTGTCTGATCTGGACCGCTGACCGCGCGGCCGCCATAATGCCGGCGCCGTTTTCGAGGAGACGCCGGTGACCGGAATTGGACGCGCGGTCCGCAAGGTCCGCGAGATCGAGAACTGCTTCATCCCGATGTCCGACGGCTGCCGGCTGGCGGCGCGCATCTGGCTGCCGGAGGACGCCTGCGACCCCGTGCCGGCCATTCTCGAATACATCCCCTACCGCAAGCGCGACTTCTACCGGCACAACGACGAGCTGATACACCCCTACTTCGCGGCGCGCGGCTATGCTTGCGTGCGCCTCGACCTGCGCGGCTCGGGCGACTCCGACGGCGTGCTCAGGGACGAATACCTGAAGCAGGAGCAGGACGACGCGCTCGAAGCCATCGCCTGGATCGCGGCGCAACCCTGGTGCAGCGGCAAGGTCGGCATGATGGGCATCTCCTGGGGCGGCTTCAACGCGCTGCAGGTGGCGGCCCACCGCCCGCCGGCGCTCAAGGCCATCATCACCGCCTGCTCGACCGACGACCGCTACGCCGACGACGTGCACTACATGGGCGGCGCGCTCCTCGTGGAAAACCTCATCTGGGCCTCGCAGATGTTCGTGCGCAACCCGCGCCCGCCCGATCCGGCCGTGGTCGGCGAACGCTGGCGGGCCATGTGGTTCGAGCGGCTCGAGAACACCCAGCCGTTCATCCTGCCTTGGCTCGCGCACCAACGGCGCGACGGACACTGGAAGCACGGCTCGGTCGCCGAGGATTACGGCGCCATCGAATGCGCCGTCTACGCCATCGGCGGCTGGGCCGACGCCTATTCGAACGCGGTGCCGCGTCTCATGGCCGGCTTGAAGTGCCCGCGCAAGGGTTTGGTCGGCCCCTGGCCGCACAGCTTCCCGCACCACGCGGTGCCGGGCCCGCAGGTGGGCTTCCTCGACGACGCGCTCGACTGGTGGGATCATTGGCTCAAGGGCGTCGACAACGGCGCCTTGGACGGTCCCATGTACCGGGTGTGGATGCAGGAGAGCGTGCCGCCCGCAACCTTCTACGAGGAGCGCCCCGGCCGCTGGGTAGCGGAGCCGTCCTGGCCCTCGCCCCACATCGGCCGGCGGCGCCTGGCGCTCAACCCGCGCCGCCTCGACGACGCGCCGGGGCCGGAAGCGGCACTAGTCTTGCGCTCGCCGCAGACCGTGGGGCTCGCCGGCGGCGAGTGGTGCCCCTACGGCGCCGGCGCGGAATGGCCGATGGACCAGCGCTTGGACGACGCGGGCTCGCTGGTGTTCGATTCCGGCCCGCTGCCCGAGCGCCTGGAGATCCTGGGCGCTCCGGTAGCACGCCTGAAGTTGTCGTCGGACCGCCCCGCGGCCTTCGTCGCGGTCAGGCTCTCGGACCTGCTGCCGGACGGTCGGGCGACGCTTGTTACCTACGGCATACTGAACCTCACCCACCGCGAGGGGCACGAGACGCCGCTTCCGCTCGCGCCCGGCCGGCGCTACGAGGTGCGCGTGGCGCTCAACGACGTGGCGCACGCGTTCCCGCCCGGCCACCGGCTCCGGCTCTCGGTGTCGAACGCCTATTGGCCCACCGTCTGGCCTTCGCCCGAGCCGGTGGCGCTCACCGTCTTCGCCGGCGCGAGCGCCCTCGAGCTCCCGGTGCGCGCGCCCCGGCCCGGGGACGACGCCCTGCCGCCGTTCCCGCCGGCCTACGATCCGGCGCCCCTGCACCGGACCTTCAGCCGCGAAGGCGGGCGCCGGCGCCATATCAAGGTGGACGTGGCCACCGGCGAGACGACCTTCACCACGGTGCGCGATTCAGGGGCCTGCCGCATCGACGCCATCGACCTCGAGCTGGACGCGATCGCCACCGAACGCAACGTCATCCGCCCGGACGATCCCTTGTCGGCCCGCGCCGAGGTGAGGGCCACGCACGCCATGGCGCGGGGCGAGTGGCGGGTGCGGGCGGACACGCTCAGCGTGCTCACCGCGACGGCGACGGAGTTTCGCCTCGCGCTCGACCTCGACGCCTACGAGGGCGGGAACCGCGTCTTCAGCCGCTCCTGGAACCTCTCGATACCGCGCGACGGGGTGTAGGGGCACCTTCCTCCAGCGAGCGCCCAGCGAAGAGGAGAAAAAA
>CAYPKW010000002.1:0-110808 GCA_964411425.1 uncultured Rhodospirillaceae bacterium | reverse complement strand
GCGGCTTCTATCGTCGCGCGCAACGGGCAATAAATCCGTTCGTGCGCCCTCAGATTCAGGTCACCCGCGATGGGCTCGATCGCGCGCACGCCGAACGAGACGTGCACACAAACTTCCCAACCAAGCAATCAAGCAAGAACCGGACTAGGATGGCTGGGGGACCTGGATTCGAACCAGGGTTGACGGAGTCAGAGTCCGTAGTCCTACCGCTAGACGATCCCCCATCCGCGGCGATACGAGGCGCCGAATGTAGTGGCCGTTGCCAAGTTGTTGCAATTCAATTCGGCCCGCGCGGCGGCCGTTCCCATGGGGCGGCGTTGCGGCTAGGATGGACGGGTCATCGCGAGAGGGACCGGCGGAGGAGGAGATTTCGGTGCACGACGCGAACAGCGGGCGCCACTCGAGAGGGCGCCCATGGCGCAGCCGCCGGGCCGACGACACTTACGCCGCCCTCGATCTCGGCACCAACAACTGCCGGCTGCTGGTGGCCCGGCCCGAGCCCGACGGGTTTCGCGTCATTGACGCCTTCTCGCGCATCGTGCGGTTGGGCGAAGGGCTGGACGCCAGCGGCCGGCTGTCGGCGCCGGCCATGGATCGCACCGTCGAGGCCCTGCACATCTGCGCCGGCAAGATGCGCCGGCGCGGCGTCACGCGCGCCCGCAGCGTGGCGACGGAGGCCTGCCGCCAGGCCGGCAACTGCAACGAATTCCGCGCCCGAGTGCGCGCCGAAACGGGTCTCGATATCGAGATCATCTCGGCGCGCGAGGAAGCGGAACTCGCGTTCCGCGGCTGCTGGCCGCTGCTCGACCGCGAGCGCCCGCGCGCCCTCGTGTTCGACATCGGCGGCGGCAGCACCGAGATCGGCTGGCTCGCGGTCGAGCCGGCGTCGGCGCGGCTGCTTAGCTCGCTGTCGGTGCCGCTCGGCGTGGTGACGCTGGCCGAGCGACACGGCATGGGACGGCTGTCGTCCGCCGCCTACCAGGCCATGGTGGGCGAGGTATCGGGCCACCTGCGACCGTTCGCGGCGAAGATCGACGCCGAGGGCGGGCTCGTCTCGGACCAGGTGCAGATGCTGGGCACGTCCGGCACGGTGACCACGCTGGCCGGCGTGCATCTTCGCCTACCGCGCTATGACCGCGGCCGGGTGGACGGGTGTTATCTCGATTTCGCCGCGATCCGCGGGGTGAGCGCCGAGTTGGCGGCAATGGATTGCGAGGAGCGGGCGAGCAGTCCCTGCATCGGGCGCGAGCGTGCCGACCTGGTGGTCGCGGGCTGCGCCATTCTCGAGGCGATCTGCGCCCTGTGGCCGGTCGGTCGACTGCGGGTGGCCGATCGCGGCGTGCGCGAAGGCATTCTGGTCGGGCTCATGGGCCAGTCGCGGGACACGGCGCCCGCGTCCCGGCACGGCGGATGAGGAGTCGCGGGCGGCGTTCCGGCGGGCCGCGCGGCGTGCCCGCGGGCGCGGGCGGGGCCGGCCGCGCTAGCGTTCGCCTCGCAGCATCCGGGCGCCGCAAGCCGTCCTCGGCCCGCTGGCTCGAGCGCCAACTCAACGATCCATACGTGGCGGAAGCCCGCCGGCTCGGTTACCGCTCGCGCGCCGCCTTCAAGCTAATCCAGATCGCCGACCGATTCGGACTGCTCGGGCCGGGCCAGCGCGTCGTCGATCTCGGCGCCGCCCCGGGCGGCTGGACGCAGGTCGCGGCCGAGCGCGTAGGCCCGCGCGGCCGGGTGGTCGGCATCGACCTGCTGCCCGTCGACCCGGTGCCGGGCGCAACCCTGCTGCGGCAGGACGTCCTGGCCGAGGAAGCACCCGCGCTCATCATGGAGGCGCTCGGCGGGCCCGCCGACGCGGTCTTGAGCGACATGGCGGCGCCGGCGACCGGGCATGCCCGCACCGATCACCTGCGCACCATGGCGCTGGCGGAGGCGGCCTTCGACCTGGCGCGGGCCATGCTCGCGCCCGGCGGCGGCTTCCTCGCCAAGGTGCTGCGCGGCGGCAGCGAGCGCGAGTTGCTGGTGGCACTCAAGCGCGCGTTCGCCAACGTGCGGCATATCAAGCCGCCGGCCAGCCGCAGCGAGTCGGCCGAGGTCTACGTCCTGGCGCAGGGATTTCGCGGCAAGCGGAACGCGCCCTAAAGCGGCAGCATGCTGCCGAGATGGGCGGCGAGCCGGTCCAGGCTCTCGTGCGTCAGGTCCTTGTCGATTTCGGCCGTGATCCGCTCGCGCGCGTGCGGCCCTAGAGCGGCACGCAGGTCGCCCAGCGTGCGCGGGGGCGCCACCAGCACGAGCCGGTCGAAGCTGCCCTTGACGGCCGCCTCGTCGAGCAGTTTGGCCATGCTGCGGGCGAACTTCGTCTTCTCGAAGCGGTGCCAGTCGATCCTGGGCGTCACCGCGTGACGCGCCGACGTGGCGCTTTCCTGCACGCGGCCCGGCTTGTCGCTGACGATTTCGCGGTTCGGGTGCAGCTCGGTGGAAAACTCGCCGTCCCTCGGACGGAGGCCCTTGCCCGGTCCATCGTTGCTGAGGATGCGGGCGCGTTTGCCGTCGCCCACCAGAATCCAGGTCACGATCTTCTTCATGCGCAACGCGCTCCCGTCGATCGGCGGTCGCCGGCAGCAAAGTCGAAACGCGGGCAAAGCGCAAGCTCGGAACCGGCGGCGGCGGGCGCGAAATGCGTCCCGTTGCCTCTTGGCAATGCCCTGGCGCTGTGTATGATGGCGCGCCATTCACCGCGGCGGGCAGACCCCGGGGGTTTGGCATGCAGTTCCGCGAGGCGCTTACCTTCGACGACGTGCTGCTGCTGCCCGCGGCATCGGCCGTCTTGCCGGCCGAGACCAACACCCGCACGCGCCTTACCCGCACGATCGAGCTGGGTATCCCGCTGCTGTCGGCGGCCATGGACACGGTGACCGAAAGCCGGCTCGCGATCGCCATGGCGCAGGCCGGCGGCATGGGCGTCATCCACAAGAACCTCGACGCCAAGCGCCAAGCCGACGAGGTGCGCAAGGTCAAAAAGTTCGAATCGGGCATGGTGGTGAACCCGGTCACCATCCATCCCGACCAGACGCTGGCGGATGCGCTGCGCTCGATGGCCGCGCATCAGATTTCCGGCATCCCGGTGGTGGAGCGCGGCACCGGCAAGCTGGTCGGCATCCTGACCAACCGCGACGTGCGCTTCGCCGACAACCCCGCCGAGCCCGTGCGCGAGCTGATGACCAAGGAGCGGCTCGTCACCGTGCGCGACGGCGTCGATCGCGAGGAAGCCAAGCGCCTGCTGCACCAGTACCGCATCGAGAAGCTGCTGGTGGTGGACGACGCCTATCGATGCATCGGCCTCATCACGGTCAAGGACATGGAGAAGGCGCAGGCGTTCCCCGGCGCCTGCAAGGACGAGAAAGGGCGCCTGCGCGTGGCGGCCGCCGTCGGGGTCGGCGCGGACGGCCTCAGACGGGCGGAATCGCTTATCGAGGCCGAGGTCGACGTGATCGTGGTCGACACCGCGCACGGGCACTCCAAGGCGGTACTAGCCGCCGTGGCCGCCGTGAAGCGGCTGAGCAACGCCTGCCAAGTCATCGGCGGCAACGTCGCCACGGCCGACGGCACGCAGGCGCTGATCGACGCCGGTGCCGACGCGGTCAAGATCGGCATCGGACCGGGCTCGATCTGCACCACGCGCGTCGTCGCCGGCGTGGGCGTGCCGCAGCTCACCGCCGTGCTCGATGCGGTCGAGCGGGCCAGGCGCAGCGACACGCCGGTGATTTCCGACGGCGGCATCAAGCATTCGGGCGACCTCGCCAAGGCCATCGCGGCGGGGGCCGACGGCGCGATGATCGGGGCGCTCCTGGCCGGCACCGACGAAAGCCCCGGCGAGGTATTCCTCTTTCAAGGGCGCTCCTACAAGTCCTACCGGGGCATGGGCTCGCTCGGCGCCATGGCGCGCGGCTCCGCCGACCGCTACTTCCAGCAGGAGATCTCCGACAGCCTCAAGCTGGTGCCGGAGGGGGTCGAGGGCCGCGTTCCCTACAAGGGTCCGGTCGGCAACGTCATTCACCAGCTCGTCGGCGGCCTCAAGGCGGGAATGGGCTATACCGGCAACGCCACCATCGCCGAGATGCAGCGCAAGTGCACGTTCCAGCGCATCACCAACGCCGGCCTGCGTGAAAGCCACGTGCACGACGTACAGTTGACGCGCGAGTCGCCGAACTATCGCCCCGACCTCTGATCGGGGCGTCGTGGCGCCCTCCACGTTGCCATGACCCCCGGCGCGCGCCTGCAAGCGGCGATCGAGCTGCTGAGCGACATCCACGCCGGCAGCGCCCCGGCCGACCGCGCCGTGGCCGCGTACTTCCGCCGCCGCCGCTACATGGGCGGCCTGGACCGGCGCGCCACCGTGGAGCACGTCTATGCGGTCCTGCGCGCCCGCGCCGCGCTCGATTGGTGGATCCAGCGAGTAGGCGATTCGCCTGCCGCACCGTCGGAGCGCCTGCGCATGATCGCGGCCCTTGCGCTCGTCGAGGGCTGGTCGCCCGACCGCATCGCCGGCGGTTTCGACGGCGGCCGTTATCGTCCGGCGGCGCTGGACCCGGAGGAACGCCGGCTCGCGCAGGCGCTGGCGGGGCAGGCCCTGCGACATGCAGCGCAGCCCCAGTGCGTGCGCCTCGAATTTCCGCCCTGGATGGCCGAGGCGTTGGCCGCGGCCTTCGGCGACCGGCTGGTCCTCGAGTTGAGCGCGCTCAACTCGGAATCGGCGCTCGATCTGCGCGTCAACACGCTGAAGGCGACGCGAGAGGAGGCGCTGGCGGCGCTCGCCCGCGACGGCGTCGAGGCCCGGCCCACGCCACTGTCGCCCGTGGGCCTGCGCGCGCGCGGCCGGCCACCCCTGGCGGCCGCCGACAGCTTCCGGCGAGGCCTCGTCGAGGTGCAGGACGAAGGCTCGCAGCTCGTCGCCCTGCTGAGCGATGCGCGGCCCGGCATGCGGGTGGTCGATTTCTGCGCCGGCGCCGGAGGCAAGACCCTGGCGCTCGCCGCCGCCATGCGCAACAAGGGCAAGATCGTCGCCTGCGACGTGCTCGCCGGCCGGGTCGAGCGGGCCGGAACGCGGTTGCGGCGCGCCGGCGTGCACAACGCCACGCGGCGCGCGCTGGAGAGCGAACGCGATCCGTGGATCAAGCGCCATGCCGGCGGCTTCGCGCGCGTGCTGGTCGACGTGCCGTGCTCCGGCATCGGCACTTGGCGGCGCAACCCCGATGCGAGATGGCGCCTCACGCCGGCCGGCCTCGGCGAGCTGATCCTGCTGCAGCGGCGCATCCTCGCCGGCGCCTGCCGGCTGGTCGCCCCGGGCGGCCGGCTCGTCTACGCGACGTGCTCGCTGCTGCCGGCGGAGAACCAGGAGCAGGTGGACTGGTTCCTCGCCTCGAAGCCGGACTTCGCGCTGTTGCCGATCGACGAGGTTTGGCGCTCGACCATCGGTGGCGCCGCTCCGGGCTCCGATGCCTGCCTCTCGCTCACCCCGGCGGGCCACGGCACCGACGGGTTCTTCGTCGCGGTCTTGCAGCGCGCGGGGCCGGCCGCGACATGACCGCCGGCGCCAGCATCCGCCCCGCGGCCCCGGCCGACGCGCGCGCCATCGCCCATGTCTACGTCGAGACTTGGCGCTCCGCCTATCCGGGCATCCTGCCGGACGCGGTGATGGTGGGGCTCTCGGTCGATCGCAAGGCCGCCGAATGGCGCCGGCAATTGGAGCGGCCGAGCCGGCGCGAGGGCGTTGTGGTCGCCGTCCTGCCCGCGCCGGAGAGGGTGGTCGGATTCTCCAGCTTCGGGCCCGCAACGGCGCTCGACTACGCCGGTGAGATCTACACGCTCTACGTGCAGTCGGACTGGCAGAACCAGGGCATCGGGCGGGCGCTGCTCCGGGCGAGCCTCCGCCGGCTGCTCGCGCAGGGCATGGACTCGGCGTTCCTCTGGGTCCTGGCCGACAATCCGTCCCGGTTCTTCTATGAGGCCATGGGCGGGCGGCGCGTGGGCCACCGCGACGAGAATATCTGGGGTACCGCGCTGCACGAGCACGCCTATGCCTGGTCCGACCTCAAGGACTGGCTCGAGAAACGCGGCCGGCGGTGAGCCCGGACACGGCCTTGCGCGGCGGCGGGGAAACCGGAATGATGCGGCGGTTACCGGCGATTCGCGCTCTATGAGCGACCGTGTCCTCATCCTCGATTTCGGCTCGCAGACGACCCAGCTCATCGCGCGCCGCGTGCGCGAGAGCGGCGTCTATTGCGAGATCGCGCCGTACAACGCGGGCGGGGACCGCATCAGGGAATTCGAACCTAAAGCCATCGTGTTCTCCGGCGGCCCAGCCTCGGTGGTCGCCGGCGACACGCCGCGGGCGCCGCGGCAGGCCTTCGAGCTGGGCGTGCCGCTGCTCGGCATCTGTTACGGCTTCCAGACCATCTGCGCGCAACTGGGCGGGGTCGTGGAGCCGTCCGAGCACCGCGAGTTCGGGCGCGCCTTCCTGGACGTGACCGGGGCTTGCGCGCTGTTCGACGGGTTGTGGCGGCCCGGCGACCGCGAGCAGGTGTGGATGAGCCATGGCGACCGCGTGGTCCGCCTGCCGCCCGGCTTCAGCCCGGTGGGCGTGAGCGAGGGGGCGCCGTTCGCCGCGGCCGCCGACGACGAGCGGCGCATCTACGGCGTCATGTTCCATCCGGAGGTGGCGCACACCCCACAGGGCGGCCGGCTGCTGGCCAATTTCGTGCGCCGGGTGGCGGGGTGCGCCGGCGACTGGAGCATGGCGGCGTTTCGCGCCCAGGCGGTGGCGGCGATCCGGCGCCAAGTGGGGCGGGGGCGCGTCGTGTGCGGCCTCAGCGGCGGCGTCGATTCGTCGGTGGCGGCCGTGCTGATCCACGAGGCGATAGGCGAGCGGCTGACCTGCATCTTCGTCGACCACGGGCTGCTGCGCGAGGGCGAGGCGGGCGAGGTCGTGCACCTGTTCCGCGACCACTACAACATTCCGCTCGTCCATCGCGACGCCGGCGGGCGGTTCCTCGGCGCGCTCGACGGGGTGGGCGACCCGGAGCTGAAGCGCAAGATCATCGGCGGCCTGTTCATCGACGTGTTCGAGGAGGAGGCGCGGCAGCTCGGCGGCGTCGAGTTTCTTGCCCAGGGCACGCTCTACCCCGACGTCATCGAATCGGTCTCCTTCGCCGGCGGCCCCAGCGTCACCATCAAGTCGCACCACAACGTGGGCGGCCTGCCCGAGCGCATGAATTTGAAGTTGGTGGAGCCGTTGCGCGAGTTGTTCAAGGACGAGGTGCGCGCGCTTGGCCGCGAGCTTGCCCTGCCCGAGCGGCTGGTGCGCCGCCATCCGTTCCCGGGGCCGGGGCTCGCTATCCGCATGCCGGGCCCGGTGACGCCCGACAAGCTGGCGATGCTGCGCAAGGCCGACGCGATCTTTCTCGAGGAGATCGAGCAGGCCGGCCTGTACGACGCCATCTGGCAGGCCTTCGCCGTGCTGCTGCCGGTGCGCACGGTGGGCGTCATGGGCGACGCGCGCACCTACGACCACGTCTGCGCGCTGCGCGCCGTAGGCTCCGTGGACGGCATGACGGCGGACTACTTTCCATTGCCGCACGAGTTCCTGGGCCGCGTCGCCACTCGCATCGTCAACGAAGTGCGCGGCATCAACCGCGTGGTCTACGACGTGACCGCCAAGCCGCCCGGAACCATCGAGTGGGAGTAGCGCTCACGCTTCGTTAACCATGCCGGGACGACAATGCGCTCGCGGAGGGACATCGACGATGCGCGGACGTTCGATGGCGATCGCGGTGCTGTGCCTGTGGGCGGCGGCCGGCCAGGCGGCGGACGGCGACGGCCGCTATTTCATCCTCGGGCCGGGCAAGGCGCCGTGCCACGACTTCATCGCCGCCAAGGAGGGCGCCGGCGACCATCTCTATGCCTCGTGGATGACCGGCTATCTGACGGCGATCAACGAGACGCGGCCGGACACCTACAGCATCGGCGGCATAGTCACCGGCGACCAGATCATGCTGGGCCTCGAGAACTACTGCCGCCGCAATCCCGACCAGCTCTTCGCGACGGCCGCCGAATCCCTGGTGCGCGCCTTGGAGCCGCACCGGCTGGCGGCGCCCCCGCAGTAGTCCTGGCCCACCGCCGGGCGGCAGGGGTCAGGCCGCGACCTCGGTCTTGCGATGGTACGCAAGGGCGCAGTGCGTGGCGCAATACGGCCGCCCCACCTCCACCGCCGCGCCGCAGAAGTGGAAATCCGGCTGCTTGGGATCGCCCACGGGCCACATGCAGGTACGCCCGCCGCCGCCGACGGCGATGGGCCGAGGTGGCAGCGGCGCGCTCGGCATCGGCCGGCTGGCCGTCGGCTGGCTGGCCATCGGCTGCCTGATCGGAGACGGGCGGCCCGACAGGCCCATGCGGTGCGCCTTGCCGATCACGGCATTACGCGTGACGCCGCCGAGCTGGGCCGCGATCTGGCTTGCCGTTCGACCGTGCAGCCACAGGCCGCGCAGCATCTCGACTCGGTCGTTGGTCCACTCCATGACGAGAAACCTTCGTGCTTCAAAGCCGACATATAGAGGTTGTGGCCATTACAACCCACCATATGTTGGAGTTCAAGACTTAATTTGGCCGTCGCCATCGTGCGAGGCGGCCGGCCCCGACATTTATGAAACAAAAGCGGAACTAAGTCCAGGCTTTCTTGTCCGCGGCCGTCAGCGGACGACGCGCAGCCGGGTATCGAATACGTCCAGCACGTCGTCGATGGTGGCGCCGCTTCTGAGCCGCCGGCCGCCGGACAGAAGCTGGTAGGCGGCATTGCGCTCGGCGGGGCCGGCGCGCTTGACGATCCGGAACAGCGGGCTTTCGTAAGAGTGCCGGTACACGGCGAAGACCGCCATCTCCGTGCTCACGTCGATGGCGTAGTCGCGCCAGTGGCCGCGCGCCACTTGCCGGCCGTACAGCGACAACAGGCGATTGATTTCGCGCCTGCTGAAGAACACGAGGCGTCGGCGCCTTATCTCGGCGAGGCGAATCGGTTGCTGCGGAAACATCCTTCCGTCGGGGCCACGATGGAATGGGGGATTGTTCCGCAAATCGCGCGGCCCGTCCAGCAGCTCATGCGGCATGGCGCCGCTATTGGACGCGCCGCTCGGCGCTGACGTCCCGGTCGGGCTCCTCGTAACAGACGATGTCGGCCAGGGTGCGATAGCAGTAGCGCGGCATGGCGGGGGGGCCGTCGCCTGCCAGGGAGGCGCGCTCCGCCTCGCCGCAGTACGGCCGTGCGTCGAATTGGGCGAGAATGGAGCAGTCCCGCCCGGTCGCGAACGACATTGCGTGGTCCGTAGGGCTCTTGCCGGTGACGGCGAGGCTCACAGCACTGGCGCCCAAGGCCGCGAGCTCGACCGGCCCGCCGCACGCGGCGAGCAGCGAGGGCAGCAGCACGCCAACGAAACAGAGACGGGACACGGGGCGCCGATCGAGGGTTACGAGCGCAAGGGCTCGACAACGGATCGGCGTAGCCTAGTTCATCGTCCCTGAAGACTTCGTTAGCGGCGCCGCCCCAGGTTTGCCAACGCCGGGGCGCCCGGTTATGGTAGCCCGCGTTTCGCAGCCGGAGCCCGGTCGTGACGGACATCTTTCGCGAAGTCGACGAGGATCTAAGGCGCGAGAGATACGAGAAGCTGTGGCGCCGCCATAGCAAGCACCTCATCGCCGCCGCGGTGGCGATCGTGCTGGGCACCGGCGGCTATGTCGCCTGGAAGCAGTATCGCGAGGCGCAGCGCCTCGATCGCGGCACACAATACGCGAGCGCGAGCGACCTCATAGAGCGCGGCGAACTCGGCGCCGCCGCAGGTTTCGCCGCGTTGGCCGAAGGCGGCGACGGCTATGCCGCGCTGGCCCGATTGCAGCAGGCGGCCATGAAGGCAGAGGCGGGGGACGTGGCGGCGGCGCTCGACATGTACGAGGCGCTGGCCGCGGACGTCGGCGTCGACCGGGCGTTCCGCGACCTGGCGGTCGTCCTGATCGCGCTCCACACCATCGACACGGCCGATCCGGCGGCCCTATCCGCGCGCCTGGCGCCGCTCACCGCCGAGGACCATCCCTGGCGACACTCGGCGCTGGAATTCACCGGGCTGTTGGCCAAACGCGCCGGCGACACGGCCAAGGCGCGCGAGGCGTTCGCCAAGCTCGCGGCCGACGAACACGCGCCGCCGGCGTTGCGCCAGCGGGCGGCCGAGCTGCTCAACGCGCTGTAATGCCCGCGAAACGCGTGGCGCCGATATGGCTCGCCCTCGTCCTGCTGCTGGGCGGCTGCGAGAGCTTGGGCCTCGACTTCCTCGGCGCGCCTGAAGCCCCGCCGCTGCCGGGCGAGCGCATTTCGGTCCTGCGGCTCGATCGGTCCTTGGTGCCCGACGACGAGCTCGCGGATCTGCGCGTCCGTCTGCCGCAACCATACAGCAATCCCGACTGGCCGCAGGCGGGCGGCAACACGGCGCACGCCATGCATCACCTGGCCTTGCCGGAGTCCGTGGCCGTGCGGTGGAGCGCGGACATCGGCGCCGCGGCCAGCGATTCGGAGCGCATGATGGCCGAGCCCGTGGTGGCCGGCGGCCGCATCTATACGCTCGACACCGCCAACACGGTGAGCGCGTTCGACGCCGGCAGCGGCAGTCAGTTGTGGCAGGTCGATCTCACGCCCGAGGAGGAGGACGACGACCTGTTCGGCGGCGGCCTTGCGCTGGCCGACGGCGGTCTATACGTGACAACGCCGTTCGCGCTCGTGTTTCGGCTTGACGCCGCCTCGGGCGCGGAAGTGTGGCGGAGCCGCGTCGAGGGGCCGATACGTACCCCGCCGACGGTCAGCGATGGCCGGGTGTTCGTCGTCTCCATCGACAACCAGTTGTTCACGCTGGCCGCCGACGACGGACGGCGGTTGTGGTCGCAGGCCGGCGCCGTGCTGGAAAGCGCCGGGTTGCTGGGCGGGGCGTCCCCGGCGGTGCTCGGCAGCACGGTGGTCGTCGCCTACAGCTCGGGCGACATCTACGCGCTGCGCGCGGAGACCGGGCGAACCCTGTGGAGCGAGAACCTCGCCGGCATCGCGCGCACCAGCGCCGCGGCGGCGTTGAGCGACATCCGGGGCCGGCCGGCGATCGACCGCGAGCTTGTCGTGGCGATCAGCAACAGCGGCACGCTCGCCGCCATCGACCTCAGGGGGGGCGATCGGGTGTGGCAGCGCGATATCGGCGGCACCGAGAGCCCCTGGGTGGCCGGCGACTTCGTGTTCGTGCTCGACAACAACGGCGAGCTCATTTGCCTGACGCGGCAGAACGGGCGCATCAAATGGATCCAGGCGCTGCCGGCTTACGAGGACGAGGAGGAGCGCGAGGGCCCGATTCTTTGGCACGGCCCCGTGCTCGCCGGCGACCGCCTGATCGTCACCGGCAGCAGCGGCGAGGCGCTCTCGGTCTCGCCCTATACGGGCAAAATCCTCGGCCGGATCGAGCTGCCGGCGCCGGCGCAATTGCCGCCCGTGGTCGCCGGCGACACGCTCTTCTTCGTCTCCGACAGCGCCGACCTGATCGCGCTGCGCTAAACGCATGGCCCCCACGGTGGCGATCGTCGGCCGGCCCAACGTCGGCAAGTCGACGCTGTTCAACCGCCTGGCCGGGCGCCGGCTGGCGCTGGTGGACGATGCGCCGGGCGTCACCCGCGACCGGCGGGAAGCGCAAGGGCGCCTCGGCGACCTGCGCTTCCGGGTGGTCGATACCGCCGGCTTCGAGGACGCGAGCGGAGCGGCCCTCGCGGCGCGCATGCGCCGTCAGACGGAGATGGCGGTCGAAGGCGCCGACGTTGCCCTGCTGCTCATCGACGCGCGCGCCGGCGTGACGCCGCTCGACCGGGATTTCGCCCGCTGGCTGCGCAAGCTGAGCCGGCCCATCGTGCTCGTCGCCAACAAATGCGAGGGCGCGGGGGGCGCCCTGGGGCTGATCGAGGCCTACGCGCTCGGCTTCGGCGAGCCGGTGCCGATTTCGGCCGAGCACGGCGAAGGCATGGCCGACCTGTATCGCGCGCTGGCCGACCGCCTGCGGCCCGCCGACGCCGGCGCGGAGGCGGATACCGTGGCCGAGGTCATTCACCTCGCCGTGGTCGGACGGCCCAATGTGGGCAAGTCGACGCTGGTCAACAACCTGATCGGCGAGGAACGGGTGCTGACCGGCCCGGAATCGGGGATCACCCGCGACGCGATCGCCGTGGAGTGGAACTTCCAGGGCCGGCCGGTGCGGCTCATCGACACGGCCGGGCTGCGCCGGCGCGCCAAGGTGGCCGAGAAGATGGAGCGCATCTCGAGCGAGGACGCTCTCCGCGCCATCCGCTTCGCCCATGTCGCGGTGCTCGTGCTGGACGCCGAGGACGGCCTGGAGAAGCAGGACCTCGCCATCGCGCGGCGCGTGCTGGAGGAGGGGCGCGCTCTGGTGCTGGCGGCCAACAAGTGGGACCTGGTCGAAGACAGGCGGGCGGCGCTCGCCCGCATTTCCGACCGGCTGGAGACCTCGCTGTCGCAGGCCCGCGGCCTCGCCATGGTGCCGATCTCGGCGCTCACCGGCCACAACCTGGACCGATTGATGGAAGCGGTGTTGTCGACCTACGATCGATGGGGGCGCCGTATCGCCACGGCGGCGCTCAATCGCTGGCTCGCCGCGGCGGTCGAGGCGCATCCGCCCCCACTCGTCGACGGACGCCGGCTCAAGCTGCGTTACATGACGCAGATCAAGACCCGGCCCCCCACCTTCGCGCTGTTCGGCGGCCGCACTGGCCGCCTGCCAGAGGCCTACTTGCGGTACTTGGTGGGCGGCATGCGCCAGGCCTTCGACCTGCCCGGCGTGCCGATCCGCATCGTGCCGCGCGCAGGGGCGAACCCTTACGTGAAGCAGGACTGAGGCGATTTATCGGCCGGCCGTCGCCTTTGCTGCCACGGTCTCGCCGTGGCGGGTAGAGGAAACCTCGGCCAGCTCGACGAAGCTCTCCATCACCTCGTCCGGGTGCGGCAGGCTCGCCGGGTCCTCGCCCGGATAGGCCCGCGCGCGCATGGCGGTGCGCACCGCCCCGGGGTCGACCAAGTTGACGCGCAAGTTCGTCTGCCGCGTCTCGGCGGCGTAGAGGCCCACGAGCATGTCGAGCGCGGCCTTGCTCACGGCATAGGTTCCCCAGAAGGCGCGCGGGGTTCGCCCCGCGCCCGAGGTGACGAAGATGGCGCGTCCCGCCGGGCCGGCGCGCAACAGCGGATCGAGGCCGCGGATGAGGCGGTAGTTGGCGGTCAGATTCACCGCCAGCACTCGCTCCCAATCTTTCGGCGTGATGTGCGCGATGGGCGTCAACGTGCCGAGGTCGCCGGCGCAGGCCGCGAGCACGTCGAGCCGGCGATAGCGCTCGTGTAGCGCCTGGCCCAGCCGGTCGATGGCGTCCCCGTCGGTGAGGTCGAGAGGGACGAGGGTCGCGGTCCCGCCGAGGGCGCGCACCGCGTCATCCACCTCCTCGAGCCCGCCCACGGTGCGGGCGGTCAGCACCACATGGGCGCCCTCGGCCGCGAAGCGCTTGGCGACCGCCGCCCCGATGCCGCGCGAAGCGCCGGTCACCAACGCGATGCGATCCGAGAGCCTCGTCCCAGCCGTCACCCGAGCTCGGCCAGCAGCGACAGCTGAGCGGGGACCGCCGGGCCGTTCGCGTCGGTCAAGGGCGTCGGATAGTCGCCGGAGAAGCAGGCGTCGCAGAACTGCGGACGCTCTGGGTCGCGGCCGGCGTGCCCCATGGCGCGGTAGAGGCCGTCGATCGAGATGAACGCCAGGCTGTCGACGCCGATCAGACGCGCCATGGCCGGAACGTCGTGGCACGCAGCCAGCAGCTCGGACCGCTCTGGGGTGTCGATGCCGTAGAAGCAGGAGTGTGCGGTGGGCGGGCTCGAGATGCGCAAGTGCACCTCACGGGCGCCCACATTGCGCACCATCTCGACGATCTTGCGCGAGGTGGTGCCGCGCACGATGCTGTCGTCCACCAGCACCACGCGGCGCCCCTCCATCACCGCCCGGCTGGCGTTGTGCTTGAGCTTGACGCCGAAGTTGCGAATGTGGTCGGTGGGCTCGATGAAGGTGCGCCCGACGTAGTGATTGCGGACGATACCGAACTCGAACGGAATTCCGGCCTCGGCGGCGAATCCGAGCGCCGCCGGCACGCCCGAATCGGGCACCGGAATCACGACGTCGGCGGCGACCGGCGCCTCGCGGGCGAGTTCGGCCCCGATGCGCTTGCGCGCGTCGTAGACGCTCTCTCCCTCCACCAGGCTGTCGGGGCGGGCGAAGTAAATGTACTCGAAGACGCAGAAGCGCTGCCGCGCCCGGCCGAACGGGCGCAGCGACCGCACGCCGTCCGGACCCAGCACGACGAGCTCGCCCGCCTCCACGTCGCGCACGAACTGGGCGCCGATGATGTCGAGGGCGCAGGTCTCCGAGGCGAGGATGTGGGCCTGACCGAGCCGACCCAGCACCAGCGGCCGCACGCCCAGGGGATCGCGCACGCCGATCACTATGTCGTCGGCGAGCGCCACCAGCGCGTAGGCGCCCTCAACTTGGCGGAGCGCGTGGATCAGGCGCTCGACCGCGTCACCCTTGGGGCAGGTCGCCATCAGGTGGGTGATCACTTCCGTGTCGGTGGTGGACTGAAAGAGCGAGCCGCGCTGCACCAGCTCCCGGCGCAAGGCGTACGCGTTGGTGAGGTTGCCGTTGGGCGCGATGGCGAAGCCGCCGAACTCGAGGTCGGCGAACAGCGGCTGGACGTTGCGCATGACCGTCTCGCCGGTCGTGGAGTAGCGCACATGGCCGACGGCTGAGTGCCCCTTGAGGCGCGCCAATGCCGCCTCGGACGAGAAATGGTCCGCCACGTGGCCGAGCGCCCGATGGGCGTGGAACTGCTGGCCGTCGAAAGAAACGATGCCGGCCGCCTCCTGCCCGCGATGCTGCAAGGCGTGCAGTCCCAGCACCGTGTGGGCGGCCGCCTCGCCGACGCCATGGATGCCGAACACTCCGCATTCCTCGCGCAAGTGGTCGTCGTCGAAGGGATGGGTGGTGAACACCGTGGCTCCGAGCCTCACTGCGTGCCTTGGATCAGCCGGTCGAGCTCGTTGCGTTCGGCATCCTTATAGCCCGATCCCTCGGCCGATCCAGAGGATTCGGCGGGCTGACCGGGGCCGGGCGCGGCGCCGCCGGCGGCGCCGCTTTCGGCGTCGGCGTCCCGGCGCAAGTAGCGGCCGAAGATCAGGCGCAACTGCTCGGCGCCTTGGGCCAAGTACGGCAGGCTGCGCGCCTCGCTTACCCAGGCCGGGCGATCCTTCTCGGGCACCACCCAGGTGAAGCCCAGATAGGCGAGGCAGACGAGGACGACGCCGAGCCCGAAGCCGAACACGAGCCCCAACGACCTATCGAGCGCGCCGAAGGCGCCGCCGCGCGGCACGGCGCGCGACAGCACGTGGCAGATCGCGGTGACGACCAGCAGGGTGACGACGAATATGGCCCCCGCCGTGACGGCATCGGCCAGGATGGTGAGCGCGATGTGCTGGCGCAGAAGCGGCTTCAGCGGGTCGAAGCCGACGACGGTCGCCACCGCCGCGGCGATCCATGCCGCCACCATGAGGGCGCCGCGCAGGAGACCGAGCGCGAAGGCCAGCAGCGCCGATACGAGCAGCACCGCCGCGACGCCGAGGTCGATCGCATTGGCGGGCAGGTTATCCATGGCGTTCCCTCATGCGCTGTCGGCGGCGTAGGGCTGGCGCTGCGTCCGCTCCCGGTGCCGCGCGTTCGAGGGCTTGACCGGGAACAGCGCCAGCAAGTCGCCGAGATGCGCGATCTCCAGCACCGAGATTCCCTCCGGGCCCGCCGCGGCCTTCATCCGTCGCGGCGTCAGCGCGCGGGCGAAGCCCAGTTTCGCCGCCTCCTTGAGCCGTTGGTCGCGCTGCGCCACCGCGCGCACCTCGCCGCTCAGGCCGACCTCGCCGAATACTACCATGTCGGTCGGCACCGGGGCGTCGGCCAGCGAGGAGACGAGCGCCGCCGCCACCGCCAGGTCCGCCGCCGGTTCGGCGATCCTGAGACCGCCGGCGACGTTGAGATAGACGTCGCGCCCGCCGAGCGAGAGCCCGCAACGCGCTTCCAGGACCGCCATCACCATGGCGAGCCGCCCGCTGTCCCAGCCGACCACGGCGCGGCGCGGCGCGGCAAGCGGGGAGGGCGCCAGCAACGCCTGGATCTCGACCAGCAACGGGCGCGTGCCCTCGATGCCGGCGAACACCGAGGCGCCGCTCGCGTCGGCGCGCCGCTCGGCAAGGAACAAGGCGGACGGGTTCGCAACCTCCGCCAGCCCGGCATCGGTCATCTCGAACACGCCGATCTCGTCGGTGGGACCGAAGCGATTCTTCACCGCTCTGAGGATGCGGAAATGGTGCCCGCGCTCGCCCTCGAAGTAGAGCACGGTGTCGACCATGTGTTCGAGCACGCGCGGCCCCGCGATCAGACCCTCCTTCGTGACGTGGCCGACCAGGAACATGGTCGTGTCGCGCCGCTTGGCGAGGCGGATCAGCTCGCCGGCGCTGGCCCGCACCTGGGCGACGGTGCCGGGCGCCGAATCGAGGGTGTCGACGTACATGGTCTGGATCGAATCGATGACCGCGAGCGCTGGCGCTTCGCCCTCCTCTAGACTCGTCAGGATGTCGCGCAGGCTGGTGGCGCTGGCAAGCTCCAGTGCCGGCGCGCCAAGCCCCAGCCGGCGCGCGCGCAGGCGGATTTGCGCCACCGATTCCTCGCCGGAGATATAGACGCAGCGCGCGGTGCCGCTAAGCGCCGCCGCGACCTGCAGCAGCAGCGTCGACTTGCCGATCCCCGGATCGCCGCCGACCAGCACGGTCGAGCCGCGGACCAGCCCGCCGCCCACTACCCGGTCGAGCTCGCCGATCCCCGTGGAGAGACGCAACTCGCGATCCTCCACCGGGCCGGCCAGGCTTTCGAGCTGGAGCCGCCGGCCGCGGCCGGCGACACCCTTCGGCGTCACCTCGCGGGGCGCCTCTTCGACGATGGTACCCCCCGCGCCGCACGCCTCGCAGCGCCCCCACCAGCGCGGGTAGCTGGCGCCGCAGGCCTGGCAGGCGTAGATCGCGTTCGCTCGTGCCACGCCGCCTCCCCGCTCACAAGGGCCTGATCGGCATCTGGATCGGTCCCTCGGCCCGGCCGTGGATGAACTGGTCCACGTAGGCGTTGCCGGACTTGTCGATTGTCTCGGCCGGCCCCGACCAGACGATCCGGCCGTTGTAGATCATGGCTACCCGGTCGGCGATGCGGCGCACGCTCGCCATGTCGTGGGTGATCGAGAGGGCCGTGGCGCCGAGCCCGTCCACGCATTTCTTGACCAGATCGTTGATCACGTCGCCCATGATGGGGTCGAGGCCGGTGGTCGGCTCGTCGAAAAAGATGATCTCGGGCTCGGTGGCAATCGCGCGGGCGAGTGCCACGCGCTTCTGCATGCCGCCGGACAGCTCGGCAGGCCAGATCTCGCCCACTTCCGGGCCGAGGCCGACGGCGCCCAACTTGTGTAGCGCGATTTCCTTTGCCTCGGCGCGCTTCATCCCGCGCCCCTCGATCAGGCCGAAGGCGACGTTCTCCCAAACATTCAGGCTGTCGAACAGGGCGGCGCCCTGGAACAGCATGCCGAACTTGCGCAAGACGCGCTCGCGCTCGCGCGCCGGCATGCCGATCACCTCTTCGCCGTCCACCTTGATGCTGCCGGCGTCGGGCTGCAGCAGGCCCAGCACGCACTTGATCATCACCGACTTGCCGGTGCCGGAGCCGCCGATGACCACCATCGATTCGCCGACCGCGATGTCGATGTCGAGGCCGTTCAGCACCCTTTTCTCGCCGAAGGACTTATGCAGGCCGCGGATCGCGATCTTCGGGGCACGCTCATTCATTGGGCGAAGAACATCTCGGTGATGGCGTAGTCGAAGATGAAGATCAGGATGAAGGAGATGGTGACGGCGTTGATGGTGGCGCCGCCCACGCCCTGGGCGCCGCCGCGCGAATGATAGCCGTGATAGCAGCCCAGCAGCGCCACCAGGAAACCGAACACGGCGGCCTTGGCGAGGCCGGACACGACGTCGATCGTCTCCAGGAAATCCCAAGTATTGTGCAGGTACGTGCCGGGGTTGAAGCCGAGCTTGTAGATGCTGACCAGGTAGCCCCCGAACACGCCGATGATGTCCGCGATCACGACCAGAAGCGGCAGCATGGCGACCGCGGCGATGAGCCGCGGGACGACCAGGTACTTCATCGGGTTGGTCGACAGCGTGGTGAGTGCGTCGATCTGCTCGGTCACCCGCATGGTGCCGATCTCGGCAGCCATCGCCGAGCCCACCCGCCCGGCCACCATAAGGGCGGTCAGCACCGGCCCCAATTCGCGCGTGATCGAGATCACCACCACGTTGGGGATCGCCGACTCGGCGTTGAACCGACCGAAGCCGGTGCTGCTCTGCAACGCCAGCACCATGCCGGTGAAGATCGCGACCAGGCCTACCACCGGCAGGGAGTAGTACCCGATCTCAATCATCTGCTGCAGGATGAGGCGCGGATAGAACGGCGGCTGGCAGCAATGCCGCACCGCCGAAGCGGAAAAGATTGCAAGCCGCCCGGCCGCCTCGAGGCCGCCCAGAAAGGCGCGGCCGATCGGTTGCAGGAGGGCGGTCACGGCGTGCCGGCGTTCACGTAGCGGCGCCGAATGCGGACGCCCATGCGCGCCAACAGTTCGTATCCGTTGGTGCCTGCCTCGGCGGCCACGGCGTCGACCGGGTTATCGGGTCCGATTAGGTCTACGAACGCGCCCGGACAGGCTTGCGGCGCGTCCGTCACATCGAGGGTGATCAAATCCATGGATACGCGCCCTACGACGGGAAACCGCTGTCCGCCGATATGGGCTCCCCCCCGATTGCCGAGCGAACGAAAATAGCCGTCGGCGTAACCGACGGCCACCGTCGCCACGCGCGTCGCGCGGGTCGCGCGGTAGGTCGCACCATAGCCAACGGTCCCGCCTGTGTCAATGTCGCGCGTCTGGAGGATTCTTCCTTGCAGACGCGCGACTTGCGCCATCGGGTTCGCGCCCTCTGCGAAGGGCGAGATGCCGTACATCGAGGCTCCCGGCCGGGTCAGCTCGAAACAGTAGTCCGCTCCGAGAAAGATGCCCGAGGAAGCGGCGAGGCTCAGCCGCGGTCGGCGGGCCGGGTCCGGGAACAGCCGGGCTAGCGCCGCCTCGAAGCGCGTGAGCTGGGCGCGGTTCAAGGGATGCGACGGCTCGTCCGCCGCCGCCAGGTGACTGAGCACGAGGTCGACGGCCACGCGATCGAGGCCGCGGCGGTCGCCCGCCAGGACCGTCACCTCCTGGTCCGACAGCCCGAGGCGATTGAGCCCGGTGTCGATGTGCAGCGCGGCCGCCGGTCGGCCGGGTTGCGCCGCCCACTCGTCCATCTCCGGAAGGCTGTTGAGCACGGGGCGGAGCGCGCTCTGCGCCATCTCCTCGCCGCCGCCACAGGCGGTGCCGTTGAGCACGTAAACGACGGCCTGCGGCAGCAGGCGGCGCAGCGCCATGCCCTCGTCGAGCGTGGCGACGAAGAAGGTCCGGCACCCGGCCGCCGCCAGTTCCGGCGCCACCGCCGCCATGCCGAGGCCGTAGGCGTCGGCCTTCACGACGGCGGCGCATTCGGCCGCGGGCGCCCGCGCGCGCAGCAGCCGATAGTTGGCGGCGAGCGCCGCCAAGTCGATGGTGAGCAAGGCGCCGGTGCCTTCGCTGCCGGCGTCAGTAGATGGCATCGGGAAGTTGATCGTCCCGCACCAGATTGCCGAACTTCGTCACGTGCCCGTCGAAGAACAGGCGAACCATGCCGGTCGGCCCATGGCGCTGCTTGGCGATGTCGAGCTCGGCGGCGTTGTGAATCTTTTCCATCTTATTGTGCCACTTGCGCATTTCCCTATCGTATTTTGCATTTTCTTCTTTTCTTATCTTTTCATCTTCGTTAGTCAAGTCATAGTTTGTTTCTTTCGGAATTGTGCGTTCGTGATAGTATTCCTCTCTATAAATGAACATGACCACGTCGGCGTCCTGCTCGATGGAGCCCGATTCGCGCAAGTCGGAGAGCTGCGGGCGCTTGTCGTCGCGCTGCTCGACGGCGCGGGAAAGCTGCGACAGCGCGAGCACCGGCACGTCGAGTTCCTTGGCGATCGCCTTGAGCCCGCGGGTGATCTCGCTGACTTCCTGCACCCGGTTGTCGGGCCTGGAATAGCCGGCGGGGCGCATCAGTTGCAGGTAGTCCACGACAATCAGCCCCAGTCCGTGCTGGCGCTTCAGGCGCCGCGCCCGGGTGCGCAGCGTGGGCACGCTCAGGGCCGGCGTGTCGTCGATGAACAGCGCCAGGCGCTCCAATTTCTGCGCCGCCTGGACGAAGCGCGGGAAATCCTCGTTCTTGACCTCGCCGCGACGGATGCGGTCGGAGGAAACGCCGGTCTGCTCGGCCAGGATGCGGGTCGCCAACTGCTCGGACGACATTTCGAGCGAGAAGAACGCCACCTTGGCGCCCTCCAGCACCTTGACCGCGCCGCTCTCCTCGCGCAGCTCCTTGTAGGCCTCGGCCGCGTTGAACGCGATGTTGGTGGCGAGCGCCGTCTTGCCCATGCCCGGCCGGCCGGCAATGATCACTAGGTCCGAAGGGTGCAGCCCGCCTAGCCGCTTGTCCAGATCCACAAGGCCGGTGGTGACGCCGGTGACGTGGCTCGAGCGCTTGTGCGCCGTCTCGGCCATCTTCAGCGCGCGTTCCATGGCGCGGGCGAGCGGCACCAAGCGGGCCTCCGTATCGCCGCTCTCGGCCAGCAGGTAAAGCTGTTGCTCCGCCTTCTCGATCTGGTCGCGCGCTGCGAGGTCGAGGTCGTGCTTGAAGGCGTCGTTGACCACCTCTTCGCCCAGATTGATGAGCATTCGGCGCAGAAAGAGATCGTGGACGGCGCGCCCGTAGTCCTCGGCGTTGATGATGGTGACAATGGCGCCCGCGAGCCGCTCCAGGTACTGCGCGCCGCCGACATCGGTCAGCGCCGGGTCCTGGTCGAACAGATTCTTGAGGGTGAGGAAATTGGCGCTCTGCCCGCGCTGGATCAGCTTGCCGGCGGCCTCGTAGACGCGGCCGTGCAGCGGATCGGCGAAGTGCTCGGGGCGCAGGAACTCGTTGACCTTGTCGAACGCCAGGTTGTTGGCGAGGATGGCGCCCAACAGCGCCTGCTCCGCCTCGTAGTTGTGCGGCGGCACGCGCGCCGCGGACGCCTCGCCGCCGCGCAGCGGCGTGACGTTCGACGGCTGGGACAGGCTGCGATCCATCTGCGCGACCGTACCAGAATGCGGCCGCGCACTATAAGCGATTCGTCGGTGGGAAAGGTGAATAGTGGGAGTAAGTACAGGGGAATCGCATTTGGCGGATTGCGGCCTCATGGTTCGAGACGGCCGCTGTCGCGGCCTCCTCACCATGAGGCTCGTTGTTGGCTTTCCTCATCTTGAGGAGCGCCCGAGAGGGCGCGTCTCGAAAGAGGAGGAAAGCCGACGCAGTCAAATGCAATTGCCCTGGGAGTAAGTTTCGCCGCCGTCAGGCGGCGAGCGTCGCGCGGACCGCGTGCTCGCGCTCGTAATCGCCGATGTAGTCGCGGGTAAGCGGCACCGTGTCCTGCCGGCGCGCGAGTTGCATCTGGAAAACCATCTGGCCCAGATGCAGGAACGCGACCTCGCTGCCGGCCAGATAGAACTCCCACATGCGGCAGAAGCGCTCGTCATACAGCTCGCGGATTCTGCTGCGGTTGGCCTCGAAGCGCCGGCGCCACTCGCGGAGCGTCTTGGCGTAGTGCAGGCGCAGGATTTCCACGTCCGTGACCCACAGCCCGGCGCCCTCGACGGCGGTGAACACCTCGGACAGCGCCGGCGTGTAGCCGCCCGGAAAGATATACTTGCGCAGCCAAGGGTTGGTGACGCCGGGCGGGTCTATGCGTCCGATCGAGTGCAGCAGCATGATCCCGTTCTCGGTCAGCAGGTCGCGTACCTTGTCGAAAAACTCGCGGTAATGGCCGGCGCCGACATGCTCGAACATGCCGACCGAGACGATGCGGTCGTAACGCCCGTTTTCCTCGCGGTAGTCGTTGAGGCGGAACCGCACGCGGTCGGCCAGCCCCGCCTCCTTGGCGCGCATCAGGGACACGGCGTGCTGGTGATCCGACAGCGTGACCCCGGTCACGTCCACGCCGGCGAGCCGTGCCAGATAGAGCGCCAGTCCGCCCCAGCCGCTGCCGATGTCGAGCACCTTCTGGCCCGGCGCCAGCAGCAGCTTGGCGGCGATGTGCAGCTTCTTGTTGTCCTGCGCCGCTTCCAGGCTGTCGTTGTCGGTGGTGAAGTAGGCGCAGGAGTATTGGCGGTCCCGGTCGAGGAAAAGGTCGTAGAGGGCATCCGACAGGTCGTAGTGATGCGCCGCGTTGCGCCTGGCGCGCGGCACCGGATTGTGCGCGTGCACGAATCGCAACAGACTCGCCAGCGAGTTCTGCAGCCGCTGCGCCGGACGGCGCTCGTAGGCGGCCAGGTTGCGCGCGGCGAACTCGAGGAAGTCGTACAGGCTTCCTCCGTCCTCGATGGTGAGCCCGCCCTCCATGTAGCCTTCGCCGATCGCCAACCTCGGGTTCGTGAGCAGGCGGCGATCGAGGGTTCGGTCGTGCAGGCGGATGGCGAAGTGCTGGCCGTCGCCGCCGAACTCGTGCGAGCGGCCCGCGGCATCGATGACGGTAAGCCGCCCTTCCGAGATCAGCCGGCGCAGAAGATGGGATGCCAACATGGTCCGGGGCGCGCCTCCGGGCACGCGGAAATCAGGCGGCCGGCGGCGTCTCCGCTTCCTCGCCGGCCTTGGCGTCCGCTTCGGCCAGTATTTCTTCCAGCGTCGGGGCCGGCGCCTCGGCGCGCGCGACGTAGCCGCCGGATTTTTGTTGCTGCGCGGCCTCTTCCTCGGACTTGGCGATGTTGGCGGTGATCGTCACAATCACCTCGGGATGGAGCGCGACGCGCACCGTGTTGAGGCCGAGCTGCTTGATCGGGCGATCCATCATCACCTGGCGGCGCTGGATGGTAACGCCCGCCGCCGTCACCGCCTCGGCGATGTCGCGCGGGCTGACCGAGCCGTACAGCTGGCCGGTCTCGCCAGCCTGGCGGATGAGGACGACGGCGATGCCGTCCACCTTGCCGGAAATCGCCTCGGCCTCCTGGCGGCGCTGCAGGTTGGCGGCCTCGAGCTGGGCGCGCTGTTCGGCGAAGCGCGCCATATTGACCTCGGTGGCCCTGAGCGCCTTCTTCTGCGGCAGCAGGTAGTTGCGCGCGAAGCCGGGCTTCACCTTCACCACGTCGCCCATCTGGCCGAGCTTTTCGATGCGCTCGAGCAGGATGACTTGCATGGCGGGTCTCCTACTTGATCGCGTAGGGCAGCAGAGCGAGGAAGCGCGCCCGCTTGATGGCCTGGGACAGCAGCCGCTGCTTCTTGGCCGACACGGCCGTGATGCGGCTCGGCACCATCTTGCCGCGCTCGGACAGGAAGCGTTGCAACAGCTTCACGTCCTTGTAGTCGATCTTCGGCGCATGCGTCCCGGTAAACGGGCAGGTCTTGCGGCGGCGAAAGAACGGGCGGCGGCCAGGCGACCGGCCCGCGCCGGAGGCGGTGGTTTCCATCACGCGGTCTCCTGTGCGGGCACGGCAACGACCTCCGGGCCGGCGTCGGGGGCGCGCTCACGCTCGCGCCGCGGCCGGTCGTCCCGGTCGCGTCCGCGTCCCCCTTCTCGGTCGCGATGGCGGCTCACCAGCATGGCGGACGGCCCCTCTTCCAGTTCCTCGACTCTGACCGTGAGGTAGCGCAGCACATCCTCGTTGATGCGCATGTTGCGCTCCATTTCGGTCACGGCCGCCGGCGGCGCATCGATATTGAACAGGACGAAGTGTCCCTTGCGGTTCTTCTTCACCCGAAAGGCCAGGTTCTTCAGGCCCCACATCTCCCGCTTGGCGACCTTGCCGCCGTGCTCGGCGAGAATGCTGGAAAAACCGTCCGCCAGCGCCTCCACCTGGGTGGAGGAGATGTCCTGGCGCGCAATGAAGACGTTCTCGTAGAGCAACATCGATTTCGGCTCCTTCTGGCTGTCCGCTGTCCGGCGCCGGGGATGTCGCTCGATCTCGCATCCGCTATCGGCCGCCCGGACCAAGCCGGCCCCGTCGATGTCGGCGCCGGCAAGGAGTTTTCACGAGGCGGCGCACTATACACAAATCCACCGACCCGGCAAGGGTGTCGTCCCGAGCGCAGCGAGGGACCCCGGCCCGGCAGGCCGGCGCCGATTTCCTCAGCCTGCAAGAATGCGCTTCAGGGCCGTGGCGCAGGCCCGGCGGTCGATCGGCGCGAGGAGCCCGATGGCTCGCAAGAACAAACGGTTGTCGAGTGTGAACAGCTTCCACCTCACCACCGAGGGTAGTGGAAGCCCGGCCTCGCGATACCGTTGGATCACGACGTCGCTCGACCAGCGCGTATCGATCCCGCGAGTGATCATCGCGAGGATCGTGTGGCGGTTCTGTGTATTGAATGCGCGCGGCGACAAGACAAGGGCCGGCCGCGGCTTGGAAATCGGCGCATCGACGAACGGAAAGGGCACGATCGCCACCGCCCAACGCTCAAAGGTCGTCATAGGCTTCCGCGTCGGCAGGGGAAGCCCATTCCGAAAGCGTCTCCTGGAGCGCCCGGAGATGCGCGCGCTCGATCGGCTGGAGTTTCCTCACGGTGATGCGCCGGCCCTCGATCTCGTAGGCGAGCACGTCGCCGGGTCCCGCGCCGAGCGCCTTGCGGACCTCCTTCGGGACCGTGGTCTGCGCCTTGCTGGTGATGCGACTGGTGATCACGGGCGAGTCTCCTGCTCCTTTCGTCCTTACAGTAAGGAAAATTCGCGAACCGTCAAGGTGGCTGTCCGTCTGTGCGATGGCCGCCTGTGCTTGACAGCGGGACGCCCCGCGCCATCAATGCGCGCCTTCGGAAAGCGCCCGCAATGAGCCGCGAGGGGAGCCATCATGCCCACCGCCTTCGTGTTTCCCGGCCAGGGCTCGCAGGCCGTCGGCATGGGGCGCGCGCTGGCGGAAGCCTTTCCTGCCGCGCGCGCGGTGTTCGAGGAGGTGGACGAGGCCCTCAAGCAGCGCCTGACGCGGCTCATGTTCGAGGGACCTGATTCCGAGCTCACGCTGACCGAAAACGCGCAGCCGGCCCTGATGGCGGCGAGCCTGGCGGCGGCGCGGGCGATCGAAGGCGAGGGTGGTTTCAAGCTGGCGGCGAAGGGGGCGTACGTCGCGGGCCACTCGCTGGGCGAGTATTCGGCCCTTGCCGCGGCCGGCGCCTTCGCCGTCGCCGACGCGGCGCGCCTGCTGAAGCGGCGCGGCCAGGCCATGCAGCGGGCCGTGCCCCCGGGCGAGGGGGCGATGGCCGCCCTTCTCGGCCTCGATCTCGCCGGCGGCGAGGCGGTCGCCGCCGCCGCCGCCGAGGAGGTGGGCGGCGAGGCGGTGTGCGCCGTCGCCAACGACAACTCGCCGAGCCAGGTGGTCGTCAGCGGCACGCGCGCCGCGGTCGAGCGGGCGATCGCCATTGCCGCCGGGCGCGGCAGTCGCGGCGTCTTGCTGCCGGTGAGCGCGCCGTTTCATTGCGCCCTGATGGCGCCCGCCGCCGAGGAGATGGCCGAAGTGCTTGCCGCCGCGCCGATGGCGCCGCCGGGAATCCCGCTGGTCGCCAACGTGACCGCGCGCGAGGTCGCCAACCCGGAAACCATTCGCCGCTTGCTGATTGAGCAGGTGACCGCCAGGGTGCGTTGGCGCGAGAGCGTGCTCTACCTGAAGGAGAAGGGCGTCACGCGCATCGTCGAGCTCGGCGCCGGCAAGGTGCTGACCGGCCTGGTCCGACGCATCGACCGCGACCTCGAAGCGCTTGCCGCCGGCGAGCCGGCCGAGCTCGAGGCGGTTCTGAAGCTGCTGTAGACGGATGAGGCGAATGATGTTCGATCTGACGGGCAAACGGGCGCTTGTCACCGGTGCCTCGGGCGCCATCGGGGCGGCGATCGCGCGAGCGTTGCACGCAGCGGGCGCTACGGTGGCCCTCTCGGGCACGCGCGAGACGGCGCTCGCCGCGCTCGCCCAGGCATTGGGCGGCCGCTGTCACGTGTTGCCGGCCAACTTGGCGGAGGCCGCCGCGGTCGAGCGCCTGGCGCGCGACGCCGAGGCGGCCATGGGTCAGATCGACATTCTGGTCAACAACGCCGGGCTTACCCGCGACATGCTGGCGGTGCGCATGAAGGACGAAGACTGGCAGATGGTTCTCGACGTCAACCTCACCGCCGGTTTTCGCCTGGCCCGTGCCTCTCTGCGCGGCATGATGAAGCGCCGCTGGGGCCGCATCATCGGGATTTCGTCGATCGTCGGCGTCACCGGCAATCCGGGCCAGGCCAATTATGCGGCTTCGAAGGCGGGCATGATCGGCATGTCCAAGGCGCTGGCGGCGGAGGTGGCCTCGCGCGGCATCACGGTGAACTGCGTCGCGCCGGGCTTCATAGCGACGGCGATGACCGAGGCGCTGGGCCCCGAGCAGCGCGACAAGTTGAACGCGGCGATTCCGGCCGGGCGGCTGGGTACCCCCGAGGACGTGTCGGCCTGCGTCGTCTTTCTCGCCAGTGTCGAGGCCGGGTACGTGACCGGGCAGACCTTGCATGTCAACGGCGGAATGGCCATGATATGAGGTCGCCGGGGAAGCGCTGGCCAAAGGGAAGCGGCTGTGTTAAGGGACGCCCGAATTCGGGTCGCGCCGGCTGGAGAGTGGGATTGCCAACACCGGCGCTAGTGGTGAACCTTATTCGTCTCTGTTGTCGCGGTTGAGGGTTGCGCACCATGAGTGACATCGCCGAGCGCGTGAAGAAGATCGTCGTCGAGCATCTCGGGGTGGACGAGTCGAAAGTCTCGGATGGCGCCAGCTTTATCGATGATCTGGGGGCCGACAGCCTGGATACGGTCGAGCTGGTCATGGCGTTCGAGGAGGAATTCGGCTGCGAGATTCCGGACGATGCGGCCGAGAAGATCCTGACGGTGAAGGACGCCATCGCCTTCATCGAATCCAACGCCTGAACCAGCCCGGCGCGCCGTCGGGTTCGCGCGGGCCTCACCGCCGCGAGATTCAGAGCAGCGCCATGCGACGGGTCGTCGTCACCGGTCTGGGCCTGGTCACGCCGCTTGGTATCGGGACCGAGAACGTATGGCGGCGACTGATAGCCGGCGGCTCGGGCGTGCGGGCCGTGCAGTCGTTCGACGTCTCCGATTTGCCGTGTAAAGTCGCCGGCCAGGTGCCGCGCGGGGATACCGCCAGCGGCCATTTCAACGCCGACGACTACGTCCTGCCGAAGGACCAGCGCAAATCGGACATCTTCATACATTACGCCCTGGGCGCGGCGAGCGAGGCGGTGAACGACGCGGGCTGGCTGCCGCGGGACGACGAGGGCCGCGAACGCACCGGCGTCATGATCGGCTCGGGCGTCGGCGGGTTGCAAGGCATCTACGAGGCGTCGGTCACCCTGCACGAGCGCGGGCCGCGACGAGTAAGCCCGTTCTTCATTCCCTCCTGCCTTATTAACCTCGCCTCCGGCCACGTCTCGATCAAGTTCGGCTTCAAGGGACCCAATCACGCCGTCGTGACCGCCTGTTCCTCGGGCGCGCACGCCATCGGCGACGCGGCGCGCCTGATCGGGCTCGACGACGCCGACGTCATGGTCGCGGGCGGCGCGGAGTCGACCATCAGCCGAATCGGGATCGCCGGCTTCGCGGCGGCCCGGGCGCTGTCGACCGGCTTCAACGACACGCCGGAGCGGGCCTCGCGCCCTTGGGACCGGGATCGCGACGGCTTCGTCATGGGCGAGGGCGCCGGCATCGTGGTGCTGGAGGACCTCGAGCACGCGCGCAAGCGCGGCGCCCGCATCTACGCCGAGATCGTCGGCTACGGGCTTTCCGGCGACGCCTACCACATGACGGCACCCGCCGAGGACGGCGACGGCGCGTATCGGGCCATGAAGGCGGCGCTGCGGCGCGCCAAGATGGGCCCGGAGGACATCGACTACGTCAACGCCCACGGTACCTCGACGCCGCTCGGCGACGAGATCGAGCTGGCGGCGGTAAAGCGCGTGTTCGGCCCGGCCGCGTACAAGCTTTCGATGTCGTCGACCAAGTCGGCGATCGGCCATCTCCTGGGGGCGGCCGGCAGCGTCGAGGCGATCTTCTCCATGTTGGCGATCCGCGACGGTGTGTGCCCGCCTACCCTCAATCTCGACAACCCCTCGCCCGGCTGCGACATCGATTTGGTGGCGAAGCAGGCCAAGGAACGCAAGGTGCGGGCCGCGCTCTCCAACTCCTTCGGCTTCGGCGGCACCAACGCCAGCCTGATCTTCGTCGGCCCGCCCTAGTATCGACCTTCATGGATAGGTAGCACGCATGATCGCCGCCCGCAGGATGACCGGTAGGAGCCGACGCGAAGGCGATGCCAGCATCGGCGAGCGTCGGCGACGAACCGGGGGCCTGCGGGCGGCGACCCTTCGGGCGGCCTGCCGCGGCCGCCGGCGGCGTTGCGAAGGCTTGCCGATGCTGGCATCGGCGGCGCCTTCGCGCCTGGCCGGCGATTGCGGCAGGCCGTCAGGCGTACCGCCTATCCGTGAAGGTCGGTACTAGGCATGGCGCGCGTCCTCTTCGGCGTTGTCGCTCTCTCGATCCTGGCCGCGGCGACGATGGCGGGGCTGGGTCTTTGGGGTTACAACCGCTTCCACGCACCGGGGCCGTCCGCGGCGGAGACGACCGTCGTGATCCCGCGCGGCGCCTCTCTCGCCGAAATCGGCGAGCGGCTTTACGAGGCCGGCGTGGTGGACAATCCCACCCTGTTCCAACTCGGCGCCCGGCTGCTCGCCCGCGATCGGGGGGTGCAAGCGGGCGAATACTCGTTCCCGGCCAGGGCGAGCGCCGGCGACGCGCTCGCGGCGATGATCGAAGGGCGCACGTTGAAGCGCCGGTTCACGGTGGCCGAGGGCCTGAGTGTCGCGGCGGTGATTGCCCTCGTCGCCACCGCCGACGGGCTCGCGGGCGAACTGCCGCCGGACATAGGCCAACTCGCCGAAGGCTCGCTGCTGCCGGACACCTATTTCTTCAGCCTCGGGGACCGGCGCGCCGACATCGTTCTGCGCATGGCCGCGGCGATGCGGGAGACTCTGGCCGAGCTGTGGACGTTGCGCGCCTCGGGTCTGCCGCTCGACGGGCCGGAGGAAGTGACGATCCTCGCCTCGATCGTGGAAAAGGAGACCGGCGTGCCGGCCGAGCGCCCGCGCATCGCCCGCGTGTTCCTCAACCGCCTGAGCAGAGGAATAGCGCTGCAATCCGACCCCACGGTCATCTACGCCTTGACGCAGGGCAAGATGGAGCTCGGCCGGGCGCTCACCCGAGCCGACCTCGCCGCCGAGAGCCCGTACAACACTTACATCAATCCGGGCCTTCCCCCGGGGCCGATCGGCAATCCCGGCCGCGCCGCGCTCGAGGCCGTGCTGCACCCGGCGGAAGGCGCCGAGCTCTACTTCGTCGCCGACGGCAGCGGTGGGCACGCCTTCGCCGCGACGCTGGCGGAGCACAACCGCAACGTCGCCAAATGGCGCGAGTTGCAGGCGCAATAGCGGATCAGTTCTTCTTCGGCAGCCGGACCATCAGCCCGTCGGTCCAGCCCGGCGGCAGCATCGAGAGCAGCCACGCACCGGCATACATGGGCCAGGGAAACGCGATCCGCGCCCGGTCGGCGGCCAGCCCGCGCACGATGGTGTCGGCCGCGCGCTCGGCGCTCATCAGCATGGGCATCGGGAAATGGTTGCCGGCGGTCATGCGGCTAACGACGAAGCCAGGGCAGACCACCGACACGCTGACGCCGTGCGCCCGAAGCTCGCCGCGCAACGCCTCGCCCCACACCCGCAAGGCAGCCTTGCTGGCGCAGTAGGCGGGTGCGCCCGGCCAGCCGCGGAACGAAGCGAGCGAACTCATGAGCGCGATCTGGCCGCGGCCCCGGCGCCTGAGAGCCGCGATCGCCGGCAGCACGGTGTTGAGCGCGCCGTCGAGATTGATTGCAAGGATCCTGCGCGCCTGCTCGGCGCTCTCGCCGCCCCGCCAGGTGCCGGCGGATATGCCCGCATTAGCGACCACCAACTCGAGAGGCGCAGCGCGATCCGCCTCCTCGGTCCAATCGGCCATCGCGTCCCGATCGACCACGTCGAGGGCGGCGTGGCTCGCCGCGGCGCCCTGGGACCGGCAGGCGGCCGCCACCGCCTCGAGACGGGCCGCATCGCGTCCCCCCAGCGCCAGCGACACGCCGGGAGCCGCGTAAGCCTTGGCCAGGGCCTCGCCGATGCCGCTGCTGGCGCCGGTGATCAGGATGGATCGCGGGTTCCGCATCTGGTCTCCCCCATGGCCTTGGCGGCGCCTTTGCAGGCCGGCGGGCGAAGTATAAGGTGGCCCGCGCCCATCCGACCACAGCCTGCCGAGCGATTCCTTGAGCCAGATGCCCATCGCCAGCATGACCGGCTTTGCGCGCGTCGAGGGCGGCGCCGATGGGGACCATTGGGTTTGGGAGGTAAAAAGCGTCAACGGCCGCAATCTGGAGGTGCGCTGCCGGCTGCCGGCGGGGCTGGACTTGCTGGAGCCTGTCATTCGGGCGGCGGTCGGCGAACGGTGCCGACGCGGCCACGTCAACGTCGCGCTTACCGTCTCGCGCGGCGCGCCGGGCGCGCGCGTGCGCGTCAACCGCGAGGCACTCGATCAACTCATCGGCGTCGTAACCGAGTTGCGCGATCGTCTGCCGGCGTCGGCGCCGCCGCATCTCGACGCTCTCTTGATTGTGCCGGGCGTCGTCGAGCTGGTCGCCGAGGACGAGAACCCGACGGCTTCTGCCGAGCGCCGCGAACGCATGGCGGGCGACCTCGGTCGCGCGCTCGACCAGTTGGCTGCCATGCGCCGACACGAGGGCGCGCGCTTGGTGGCGCTCGCCCAGGGCCAGCTCGAAGAGATCGCGCTTCTCCGCGCCGCCGCGGCGGCGACGGCGGCGGCGCTGCCCGAGGCGCTGAAGCTGCGCCTCAAGAGCCAGCTTCAAGTCCTCCTCGAAGGGCTGCCGGCGCTCTCGGAGGAGCGTTTGGCGCAGGAGGCCGCGCTGGTCGTTGCCAGGGGCGACATTCGCGAGGAGCTCGACCGGCTTGCCGCCCACGGCGCGGCGGCCCTCGCATTGATCGAAGGCGGCGGCCCCGCCGGCCGCAAGCTCGACTTTCTGTGCCAGGAGCTCAACCGCGAGGCGAACACGCTGTGCAGCAAGTCGGCGGACGTGGAGTTGACTTCGCTCGGGCTCGGGCTCAAGGCGGCCATCGAACAGTTGCGCGAGCAAGTGCAGAACATCGAGTAGCGGGACATGGGAGATGAATCGGTAGCCAACGGCGTCGGCAATATCCTGCGGCGCGGCCTGATGCTGGTGCTGTCGTCGCCCTCGGGCGCCGGCAAGACCAGCATCTCGCGCCGCCTGATCGAGTTGGACGGCAAATTCGAAATGTCGGTCTCGGCCACCACCCGCCCGCAACGCCGCGGCGAGGTGGCCGGCCGCGACTACCACTTCATCGACCAGGCGGAGTTCGACCGGCGCGCCCGGCGCGGCGACTTCCTGGAGCACGCCCTCGTGTTCGGCCACGCCTACGGCACGCCTCGCGCACCGGTCGATGCGGCGCTCGCGGCCGGGCGCGACGTCATGTTCGATATCGACTGGCAGGGCACCCAGCAGCTTGTCGAGGCGGCACGCGACGACTTGGTGAGCGTCTTCGTGCTGCCGCCCTCCACGGTCGAGCTCGAGCGGCGGCTGCGGACGCGCGCCCAGGACAGCGCCGCCGAGGTGGCACGGCGCATGATCAAGGCGGCCGACGAGATGAGCCACTGGGCCGAGTACGACTACATCGTCGTCAACCGCGATCTCGAGGACAGCGTGCGCCAAGTGCAGGCGATCGTCGCCGCCGAGCGCTTGCGCCGCCAGCGGCAGGTCGGGCTGCATGAGTTCGTTTCGTGCTTGCGCGCCGGTTCCAACTGACCGGGATACGGGCTAACTGTCGTCGCGCCGCTTGAACGCGCGGGCGAGCGCGCAGAACTGCGCCACCGTCAACTCCTCGGCCCGCGCCGTCTCGGCAATCTCGGCATCGGCCAAAAGGGCGAGCGGATCGCCGCCCAGGCTGCGCAAACTTTGGCGCAGCATCTTGCGCCGCTGTCCGAATGCGGCGGCGGTGACCCGCTCCAGGGCGGCGCGGTCCGCCGGGTAAAGGACTTGGCGCCGGGGAACCAACCGCACCAGCGTGGACGTCACCTTGGGCGGCGGCGTGAAGGCCCGCGGCGCGATATCGAACAGCCGGCGCGCCTCGGTCAACCACTGGGTCAATATGGACAGCCGCCCATAGTCCTTGCTGCGCGGCCCGGCCACGAGTCGCAGCGCGACCTCCTTCTGGAACATCAGCGTCAGGCTCTCGAACGCCTCGACCCGCGCCAACCAGCGCAGCAGCAGCTCCGTGCCCACGTTGTACGGCAAGTTGGCGACGATCTTCAGCGGCGGCGGACCAAGACCGGCAACGTCGACCCGGAGGGCGTCGGCGATGACAATCTCAAAGCGCCCCGGGTACGCACCCGCCAGTTCGGCGAGCGCACCGGCGCAGCGCCGGTCGCGCTCGATGGCGACGACGCGTCGGGCTCCTGCCTGCAGCAGCGCGCGGGTGAGGCCGCCCGGCCCCGGGCCCACTTCGATGACCGTGGCGCAAGATAGGTCGCCCGCGGCCCGCGCGATGCGCGCCGTCAGGTTGCGGTCGAGCAGGAAGTGCTGGCCCAGCGATCGCCGGGCGCCGAGACCGTAACGGGCGATGACCTCGCCTAGCGGCGGCAGCGCTTCGGTTGCGCTGGCGGTGAGCGCGCCGGTCATAGCCGGATGTCGACGATGGCGGAGCGCCGCAGGTCGCGCAGGTAGCCGCGGGCCAGCACCTCGAGCCGGTCGCGTCCAAGCCGCTCACGCACGTCGCTGCGGCTCGGCAGGCCGCCGGTGCCGCTGCGGTCGCACACCATGAGCACGGTGTGCCCGCCCGTGATGCGCATCGGATCGACTGCCTCGCCGACCGGCGCGTCGACGGCAATGGCGCGCAAGTCGGGTGGCATTTCGGAGAGAGGAACGTCCCGCAGCATCGTTTGCGTGTCGGGCGGGCTCACCCTTTGCGCAAGATCGGCCATCTCCTCGCAACTGGCCAAGTCCTTGGTGGCCGCGCGCGCTTCGGCGCGCGCCTGCTCAGCCTGTTCGGCGCCGGCGTCGTCCGCCAGCGGAAAGAAGACCTGGGCCAGCGTCGCCCTGGTATCGTCCTCGCCGCGGCTGTCCCGCCGATCGCGCAGCGCGAGAATGCTATAACCGCCGATGTCGCGAACGGGGTCGCTGACGAGACCGGGCGCCAAGGCTTGCACCGCCTGGGCGAGCGGGGGATCGAGCTGGCTCGCACTTACCCAGCCGAGGTCGCCCCCGGCGGCGGCGCTGGAGGCCTCCGAGAACTGTCGCGCCACGGCGGCGAAGTCCGCACCGCCGCGAAGCTGGACGACCAGGCGCTCGGCGGCCTGACGGACCTCGTCCTCCGCATCGACGTCGTCGACCGCGAGAAAGATTTCCGAAACGAGATAGGCCGGCTCGCTCCGCTCGCTCTCGATTTGCGCCACGGTCTCGTCGACAAGTTCCTCGGTGACGGTGATCCGCGGCTGAAGCGCCCGACGCACCGCGCGCACCCAAGCGATGTCGGCCTGCAACTGTGCGCGCAGCGTCTCGGCAGGTATGCCGCGGTCCGTTAGCCCCGCGACGAACTGGTCGGCCGACGTGCCGGCCTGCTTCGCTATCTGATCCAGACGGTTGTCGATGTCGTCCTCGCCGACGGCAATGCCGAGCCGTTTCGCCTCTTGCAGTTTCAAGCGATCGTCGATCAGCGCGCGCAGGACCTGCGGCACCAGCCGTTCGCGCGCCTCGGGCGTGTCCGGTGTTTGCGAGGCCAACATGACCAGGCGCATGCGGCTTACCAGATCGAGCACGGTGACGACGTCATCGTTCACCACGGCGGCGACGCCCAATTGGTCCTGGCCTTCGACCGGCGCCGCGGCGGTCACTGCCAGGGCGAACGCCACCAGACGCAAGAGCTTCGGTATTGCAGGCATGGGTGTCGGTACCAGAGAAGGAGCGGCACAATATATGGAACGCGGCCGCTGGCGGCAATCGCCGATGACGCGGCTGATGCGATAGACCGCGCCGCCGCCCTTGCGGCGTCAGAATCCGACGTCGATGTCGCCGAGATTCTTGAATGCGATCTCGAGCTCGAATCGAGTGTCCGGGTCGATCTCCTCGTCGCGGTAGCGGGACTCGGTCACCAAGCCGCGGATCTCGAAACACTCGTCCTCGTAAGCGAGGCCCAGACCGACGGACAGCAGGCGGTCGTGCCGCAGATCGTAACGCGCGGCCGTGAAGCTCGACCAATAATCGGTGAGCTGCGAGGACAGGCGCCCGGCAACCTCCTCGCGATTGCCGAATTCCATGCCGGCGCCGGCGTCGCCGCGCAGGAAGAAATACGACAGGTCCGCATTGAGCGCCGGCACACCGGCGTGCAGGTTGATCTCGTTGCGTCCCACGTGCAGGTCCCCGATGTCGAAACGGAAGCGATACAGCAGGTCGAGGTACTTGCTGGGCGATACCTCGACGCGCCCGACCACGTCCGTGAGATTGCCTTCGAGCCCGGTGTCGTCGGCGAACTTGTTGTTGTCGTTGAACTGGTAGCTCTGGCCGAGGAACACGCTGGTATGGCCGCCCATGTCGCCGAACAGACTCCATTTGAGGCCGTAGGACACGCGTTGTCCGCTGTCCGCCCGGTCGAGCCCGCCGAAGCGGTTCGTGCTGAACAGGTTGGTGTCATCGAACTCCACGTCGAGGCTGTCCTCGTTCGGAATTTTGCCCGAGTTCAAGCCGCTGGGCGATACGACGATCGCGGCGATCGGCTCCAGCACCTCCTGACTGCTGCCGTGCTGGCGGACGAACGGATAGCGCCATTCGAAGGCGATCTGCGGGAATATGCGCCCGGTGACGCCGCTTTCGGCCATGGCGGTCGGCGGGTCCGGGTCGTCCGAGTTGGGATCGACGTCCTCGAAATTGTACAGATCGCCTCGCAGCGACGCGGAGAAGGTATAAATGTCGCCCGCCGGCGCCGTGTAGGGCAGCGTCCAGCCGACCGCCAACGACGCTCGCCGGCTCTGCCGGCCGTCGATGCGGTGGAGCGCCATGACGTTGGCGTCTAGGGTATAATAGCCGCCGTACGCGTCCGGATCGCCGACGAAATTGTAGTCGATCTTGGGGAAAACGATCGGCCCTTCCTTGAACTCGTCCTCGTCGCGCAGGCCCTGGAAGAGAAGCCCCTGCGCCGCGCCGTAGTTGCGGCGGTGGAAGCCCTCGGCGTAGAGCCGGCTCACCAGCGTCCTCTCGTCCGACAGGTTGAACAGTCTCATATAGGACTTGTCGCTCGCGGCATTGACGTCGAACCCCCAACGCCAATGCTCGTCGACATCGAAACGGCCCATGCCGGCCAAGTGGCCGCGGAACACGTTTTCATCCGTCACCTCGACGCCGCCCTCCTCCTGGGTGCGGTCGCCGACCGTGGCGCTGCCGCGCAGCGCGAGCTTGCCATCGACCATGCGCTGGCGGTACTCGGCGTCGAACACCACCCCTGCGCCGGTCGAGAACAGCGGCCGAAACGTGACGTCGCGGTCGGGGCCGAGGCTCCAGTAGAACGGCGTGCGGACCGCGAAGCCGAGATTGTTCGAGACGCTGATGGAGGGCGCCAGGAAGCCGGTCTTGCGCTTGACCGACGGATCGGCGTGCCAGAAATACGGCGTATAGAAGACCGGCACGCCGTACAATTCCAGCCAGGCGTCCTCGTACTCGATGATCTTCCTCTCCTGGTCATGCACCACCTTGACCGCCTTGATCTGCCACAACGGCGGGTGTGTCGGATCCTCGGGGCATAGATCGCAAGGCGAGTAGACGACGCGGTCGAGCTCAGTGCGATTGCCGCCGGTGCGTTTGCCGCCGGCCGCGGCGGCGCGCGATCGGTCCGACAGCAGCAACTTCACGTCGCGGATGACGCCCTCGCGCAGATTGTCGCTCAGCTCCATGTAGTCGGCGAACAGCACGTTGCCGCTTGGCTCGATCAAGCTGACATTGCCCGAGGCCGCCACGACGCGGCTACGCTCGTTGTAGCTGAGCGTGTCGGCGAACAGGATGAAGTCGCCCTGCCAGACCACGACGTGCCCGGACGCGACGGTCAAGCCTAAGTCGCTGTCGTGCGTTACCTCGTCCGCGCTGAACAGGAACTGGTCCTCGGCGCGCGGCAGTTCCACGCCGCCGGAGGGCTGCCCCCACAGCACCGCCACCGCCACGACACCGCCCCAAAACCAGCCGCGCATCGCCCCCAACCCTGCCGCCGATGCGATTGCATCCTAACCCCAAGATGCCTCGCGACTACAGCAGGAAATCGGGTCCCGCGCAACGACTTGAAAAGGCGGGCATTGCCGTTGGCTGGCGGCTTTATCGCGGCATGCCGGCGTGCTAGATCTGCGCCGCGGTGCGCTCGCGCGCCCGCGGCGGCGTCCCGTCGCCGCCTTGCGCCTTGCGATCGGAGGAGCGCCCATGAAGGTCACGTTTGCCAAACCGGAACTGCCGAAAACTGGCGCCGTCGTCGTCGGCGTGCTGGCCAACCGTCGCTTGACGGCGAGCGCGGCCGCGCTCGATCGCCGCTGTCGGGGCGCCTTGAGCCGCGCCATGTCCGCCAGCCGGTTCAGGGGTAAGTCCGAACAAACGCTGTCCGTGCTTGTGCCGCCCGGCGTCAGGATCGGGCGCGTCATGTTGGCGGGGATGGGCAAGGCGGCCAATCTCGACGCCCTCGCGGCGCAGGCGATCGGGGGGCGCATGTACGCCGATCTCGCCACTACCGGCGAGCCGGCCGCGGTCGTGCTTGTCGACGAGATCGCCGGGGCCAAGCTGCCCGCGAGCGAGCTTGCGGCGCACATCGGCTATGGGGCGCTACTGCGCAGCTACAGATTCGACAAATATCGCACCACCGAGAAGCCGGACAAGAAGCCGAGCCTGAAGAGGTTGTCGATCGCCGTCGCCGACCCCGGGGCCGCGCGGGGCGCGTTCCAGCGCCTCGACAAGGTGGCCGAGGCGGTGTCGTTCGCGCGCGACCTCGTCTCCGAGCCGGCCAACGTCATGCACCCCGAGACGCTGGCGGCGCACGCCAAGACGCTTGCCGAGCTCGGCGTCGAGGTGGAGGTCTTGGGCGAAAAGAAGATGCGGCAACTCGGCATGAACGCTCTGCTCGGCGTCGGCCAGGGCAGCGAGCGGGAATCGCAGCTCGTGGTCATGCAGTGGCGCGGCGACCCGGACGCCAAGGACCGCCGACCGATCGCCTTCGTCGGCAAGGGCGTCACCTTCGATACCGGGGGCATCTCCATCAAGCCGGCCAGCGGCATGGAAGAGATGAAATGGGATATGGCCGGCTCGGCCGCCGTCATCGGCACGATGCGGGCGCTGGCCGCCCGCAACGCTCGGGTCAATGCCGTGGGCGTCATCGGCCTGGTCGAGAACATGCCGTCGGGCACGGCCCAGCGCCCGGGCGACGTCGTCACGTCGATGTCGGGCCAGACCATCGAGGTCATCAACACCGACGCCGAAGGACGCCTGGTGCTGGCCGATGCGCTGTGGTACTGCCGCGACCGCTTCAAGCCCCGCCTGATGATCGACCTGGCGACACTCACCGGGGCGATCATCGTGGCGCTCGGCAAGGAGTACGCCGGGCTGTTTGCCACCGATGACGAGTTGGCCGGGCGGCTCGCCGGCGCCGGCAAGGCCGTGGGCGAGAAGCTGTGGCGCATGCCGCTCGACGATGCCTATGAGAAGGCGATCGACTCCGACATCGCCGACGTGAAGAACGTCGGCAATCGGTGGGCCGGCAGCATCACGGCGGCGCATTTCCTCAAGCGCTTCGTCAAGGACACGCCGTGGGCGCACCTCGACATCGCCGGCATGGCCTGGGCCGACAAGGACCTGCCGACCGTGCCCAAGGGCGCCAGCGCCTTCGGCGTGCGCCTGCTCGACCGCTTCGTCGCCGACAACTACGAGGCGCCGTGAGCCCATGACCGAGGTGCGCTTCTACCATCTGCAGCGCAGCGCGCTGGAATCGGTGCTGCCGCGGATGCTGGAGCGCACGCTGGAACGCGGCCAGCGCGCGGTCGTGCTCGCCGGCTCGCCGGAGCGCGTCGAGGCGCTGACCGCGCATCTCTGGACCTACAACGAGCGCGGCTTCGTGCCGCACGGCAACGCCCGCGACGGCCACGCCGCCCACCAGCCGATCTGGCTCTCCGAAGTCGACGAGAATCCGAACGCGGCCGAGGTGCTGTTCCTCACCGACGGCGCCGCCTCGAACACGATCGATCGCTACACCATCTGCGTCGAGCTGTTCGACGGCAACGACGGGGCGGCGGTGGCGGCGGCCCGTCGGCGCTGGCAGGACTACCAGGCGGCCGGCCACCGTCTCGTCTATTACCAGCAGACCGCCGCCGGGCGCTGGGAGGAGAAGGCGCGCGGATAGACCTCGGCTGGCGCCGTCAGCCGAGCAGCGTCCGGCCGGCGGCGCGCGCCGCGGCCTTTTCCGCCACGGTGTAGAACGGGTCGGCGTGGATGTCGGCGTCCCTGAGGCCGCGCTCGCCGAGCGAGCGCGCCATGGCCTCGACCAGCGGCGGCGGTCCGGCCAGATAGGCCTGGAAACCGTGGAGATTGGGGATGTCCTCGGCCACCGCCTCGGCCGGCGTGCCGCTGCGCCGGCCCGCCGCCGGGTGCTGGAGCACCGGCACGAAGCGGAGATTGGGGTGCCGGCGCACCAAGCGGGCGAAATGGTCCTCCAAGTAGATGTCCCGCTCGTCCCGCGCCGCGAGGTAGAGGCGGATGTCCTGGCGCATGCCGAGATGGAGTGCGGTTTCCACGATCGACTTCAACGGCGCCAGGCCCGAGCCGCCGGCCACGGCGAGGATCGGGCCGGCGTCCTGGCGCAGCCAAGCGTTGCCGAAGGGTCCCTCGATCGTCACTCGATCGCCGGGCTTGAGGCCGCGCGTGGCGAACCCGCTGGCGCCGTCCTCGCGCACCCGGCGGATGTGGAATTCAAGCATGGCCTCGTCGGGGCGATTGGCCATGGAGTAGTCGCGCGCCGGCAGGTCGGCGAAGCTGACGCTCGCATACTGGCCGGCAAGGAACAGGAACCGCTCGCCGCCCTCGGGCGCCAATCGAACGATGCGGATATCGTGCGTCGCCTCCGCGATCTCGACGACCCGGCAGTAAACGCGCACCGGCGGCGTCAAGGCAGCATCGCCTCGATGGCGTCGACGATCTGCCGATCGAGCGGCGCCACCTTGGACGGCCACAACCCGGCGAGTTCGCCGTCCGGCCCCACCAGGTACTTGTGGAAGTTCCATTTCGGCGCCGCCGCTTCGCCGAGCTCATCGACCAGCCAGCGAAAGAACGGATGGGCGTCCGCCCCGATCACCCGCTGCTTATCGGTCAGCGGGAAGTCGATGGCGTAGTACGTCGCGCAGAACCTTTTGATCGCGGCTTCGTCGCCCGGCTCCTGGTCGCCGAAATCGTTCGAGGGCACGCCCAGCACCGCAAGACCGCGCGCGCGGTACTGCCGCCACAGGCTCTCGAGCGCGGCGTATTGCGACGTGAAGCCGCATTCGGAAGCGGTGTTGACGACCAGCAGCAGGCGCCCCTTGAAGCGCTGAAGCGGCAGCGGCTCGCCGTCGATCGAGGTGAAGGAGAAGTCGTGCGCCGACATGGGGCCCGTTCGTCGGATACGCCCGGCAGTCTACCCATGGCGGGGGCCGGCGCGAAGGGGAGACGGGATCGACCGGCCGCCGGCCCGTGCTACAATACCATGTGGCCGGCGGCGAGCCGGCGCCGAAGGACATGGCTCATGCGCCACGCTAAGTTTCACCTCGGCCAGATCGTGCGTCACCGCCGGTTCTCGTTCCGCGGCGTGATCTTCGACGTGGACCCGGTGTTCGCCAACACCGAGGAGTGGTGGCTGTCGATCCCCGAGGCGATGCGGCCGCACAAGGACCAGCCGTTCTACCACCTGCTGGCCGAAAACGCCGAGACGACCTACATCGCGTATGTATCCGAGCAAAACCTGCTGCTCGACGACAGCGGCAAGCCGGTATCGCATCCCGCCATCGGCCAGATGTTCTCGCACATCGAGGCCGGCCGCTACGTGCCGCGCGGCCGGGTCACCAATTAGGCAGCCGCTTCGACCGCGCCGCGAGCCGGTGGCGGAGGGTCGCCCTCACGCATCCCCCGTCTCCAGCACCTGCTGCGCTTGCAGCCAAGCCTCCTCGGCCGCGGCGTTGTCCTTCTTGAGCTGACTCAGCTCGACCTGCAGCTCGAGGAGTTCGCGTGTCGGCCCCCGGTAGACGGCGGGGTCGGCCAGGCGCTGCTCGAGCGCCGCCCGGCGCGCCTGCAACCGCAGCAGCCGTTTCTCGGCGTCGATGGCGGCCCGCTTCAGGTGGGCGACCGCGGCGCGCGCATCAGCGGCCTGGCGGCGCTCCTGCTTGCGGCTCGGCGTCGACGGCCGGCCGTTGCCGGCTTTGCGCTCGCGCTGTTCGTCCCGCAGCAAGCGGCGGTAGTCGTCGAGATCGCCTTCGAACGTGCTGGCTCCGCCGTTGGCCACCAGCCACAATCGGTCGGCGGTGAGCTCGATCAGATGCGCATCGTGGGTGATCAGCACGACCGCGCCCTCGAAGCTGTTGACGGCCTGCACCAGCGCCTGGCGCGCATCAACGTCGAGGTGGTTGCTGGGCTCGTCCAGCATCAGCACGTGCGGGGCCGCGCGGCTCATCAGCGCCAGCAGCAAACGCGCCTTCTCGCCACCCGATAACGCGCGCACGGCGGTCGCCGCCAGGTTCGCACCGAAGCCGAAGCGCCCGAGATGGCCGCGCCGCATCTGCTCGGCGGCCCTGGGGTCGAGGCGTTCCATGAGCTGCAGGGGCGTGGCGTCGAGGTCGAGCTCGTCGGCCTGGTGCTGGGCGAAGTAGCCGACCCGGAGCTTCGGCGACTTGCGCACCTCCCCCGACTGCGCCGCAAGCCGCCCGGACAGCAGCTTGACCAGGGTCGATTTGCCGTTGCCGTTGGCGCCGATGAGGGCGATGCGGTCGTCGCTGTCGAGGCGCAAGGTGAGCCGGCTCAGCACCGCCCGGCCCGGCTGGTAGCCGACCGCCGCGTCGTCGAGCGCCAGGATCGGCGAGGCCAACGGCTCGGGCGTCGGGAAACCGAAGGTCGCCGTCCGCGCCTCGCTCACCGAGGCGATCGGCTCCATGCGCACCAGCGCCTTGAGGCGCGACTGCGCCTGGCGCGCCTTGCTGGCCTTGTAGCGGAAGCGGTCGATGAAGGTCTGCATGTGGCGGCGCTGAGCGAGCTGCCTAGACGCGCGCGCCGTCTGGTGCGCCAGCCGCTCGTTGCGGGTGCGCTCGAAGCGATCGTACCCCCCGCTGTAGACAGCAAGCCGGCCGCCCTCCAGGTGCACGATCTTGTCGACCGCCCGGTTCAGCAGGTCGCGGTCGTGGCTCACCAGAAGCAGCGTGTGCGGGTAGCTCTTCAGGTAGCTCTCGAGCCACAGGGTCGCTTCCAAGTCGAGGTGGTTGGTGGGCTCGTCCAGCAGCAGCAGGTCCGGCTCGGCGAACAGCACGGCCGCCAGCGCCACGCGCATGCGCCAGCCGCCGGAGAGGTCGCCGCACGGCCGCGCTTGGGCCTCGGCGTCGAAGCCGAGGCCGGCGAGGATGCTGGCGGCGCGCGCCGGCGCACTGTGCGCGCCGATGTCGGTAAGGCGGTCGTGCATCTCGGCGATGCGGTGATGGTCCTTGGCGCTGGCGGCTTCCGCCAGCAGGCGGCTGCGCTCGGCATCGGCGGCGAGCACGGCGTCGAGCAGGCTCCGCGGCCCGTCCGGCGCCTCTTGCGCCACCATTCCGATGCGGCAATGGTTGGGCAGCCCGATGCTGCCGCCGTCGGCATGGAGCTCGCCGGCGATCAGCCTCAGCAGCGTCGTCTTGCCGGTGCCGTTGCGCCCGACCAAGCCGGCGTGATGGCCGCCGGGCAGCGTCAGCGAGGCGCCCTCGAACAGGGGGCGGCCGGCGATGCGATAGGTGAGGTCCCGGATGTGCAGCATGGCGGGCGCCTCATAGCATGCGCGCGCGGCCCGGCAAATGCCTTGACCCCCGGGACAGGCCGGCTATAAGGCCGCCGACCCGAGGACTGGCAAAGAGGCATGCCGATGGCCATCGAGCGCACCTTGTCGATCATCAAGCCGGACGCCACGGGGCGCAATCTCACCGGCAGCATCAACGCGCGCCTCGAGGCGGCGGGCCTGCGCATCGTGGCGCAGAGGCGCATTCGGATGACCCGCGCCCAGGCCGAGAAGTTCTACGAGGTGCATGCCGGCAGGCCGTTCTACGACCGCCTGTGCAGGTTCATGTGCAGCGCTCCGGTTGTGGTTCAGGTGCTGGAGGGCGAGGACGCCGTCGCCCGCAACCGCGCCGTCATGGGGGCGACCGATCCGGCCAAGGCCGATGCCGGCACCATCCGCAAGGACTTTGCCCAATCGATCGAGGCCAATTCGGTGCACGGCTCCGATTCGCCGGCCACGGCCGGCGTCGAGATCGCATTCTTCTTCGGCGGCCTGGAGATCGTCGGCTGACGGACCGCCTTCAGACGAGGAACATCCCCATTAAGCCGCTGCCGGCGCGGGCCGAGGCGCTGATGACGATCGCCTTAAAGCTGTTCGCGCGCAGCGACTTCGCCGCGGTCACGATCAAGGACATCGCCAAGGCGGCGGGCGTCAACACGGCGCTCATCTATTACTATTTCGACAGCAAGGAGGCGCTGTTTCGCGCCGCCGTCGAGTACGCGGTGGCGCAGGCACTCGACAACTACCGGCGTCTGCGCGAGCGCCACAGCGATCCGGTAGACCTGATCGATGACTGGTTCGAGACCAATCTGCAGCTCTCGGAGCCGATTCGCCAGCTCGTCAAGATCATGCTCGACTACGCGAGTTCGCGCGCGCAGAAACCGGTGGTCGACCGCGTCATCAAGCGCTTCTACGACGAGGAGTGCGCCATCATCTCCGGGGGCGTGCGCCGGGGGATCGCCGAGGGACGGTTCCGGCCGGTGGACGCGGATCAGGCCGCGAAGTTCGCCTCGACCCATCTCGACGGCGTCATGGTGCGCTCGATGATCCACCGGGATTTCGATCTGGCCGGCGCCATGGCCGACCTCAAGCGCATGTTCTGGAACCATCTCGGCCACCGGCCGCGGAGCGGCCGTAGCGGGCCTCGTAGGCGTCGAGCGCGCGCTCGAAGCAAACCATAGGCGCGCTGACAATTCCGGCGCCGATCTGGCCGCCGTCGCGCCCGGCGATGCCAATGTCCATGACGGGCGCCACGCCGGTCTCGACCACCTTGAAGATGTCGATGCCGGTTGGCGTACCGCGGTAGCCGAGGAACGGGATATGAAAGTCCGTATGCTCGCCGACCGTGATCTTGTAGAGCGCCAGGTTGCGCTCCACCATGGCCTCGGGCGAGCCGCCTTGATAGGTCTGCAGCGCGAACGCGGCGGCCTGGGCGAAGCCGCCGAGACCTATCGTCTCGGCGATGATGCTCTCGCCGCCCATCCAGGCGATCTCGTCCTCGCCGTGGCCGTCGAACAGCTTGGCGGCGACCGTGGCATGCGGTCCCTCGAACCAGCGGTCGCCCAGGCCGCTCACGCGAATGGCGAAGCCCTGGCAATTGAAGGCCATCGCCGTCACCACGCTCGACGCCTCGATGCCGTGGGCGGCGTCCGCGGTCGCCTTGGCCGCCGCCATCGACAGGCGCAGGAAGAAGTAGTGGTCCTCGGTAAGCGCCTGCACAGCTTCAGCCACGGCGTCGCGCGAGGTCTGGGCCAGCGTCAGCAGGTGCGGAAAGAGCTCGCGGGTGAACAGCAGCGAGGCCGCGGTGTTGCGGCTGTGCAGCTCGTCGCCCATGTGCAGCGCGCGCCGCATGATCGGCTTCAACGGCACGCCGCCCGACAGCCGTACGGCGTCGCGCACCACGGGCGCCACCACGTCTCGGATGTAATTCAGCCGGTCGCGCACGCCCTCGTCGTAGACGCCGTAGTTGAGGCGGCGCGGGTTGGTGCCCTCGTAGAAGTTGCAGTAGCCGATGTTGCCGAATGCGGCGTTGCGGACCGCGAACACCGGCATCGAGGCCGTATAGATGCCGGCGAGCGATCCGACGCAAGCATGCGCGTGGCAGCCCGCCACCTTGATCTCGCCGGCCGCCAGGCTTCGGGCGGCGCCGTCGGCGTCGCCCGCCAATCCCTCGTAGAGGGCGCCGCCGATGATGGCCTGGCGTTGGCCGCCGCTGTATGCCGGCCAGGGCAGGGGCGGCCCGGAGGTGAGGATGGTCCGAGGCGTCATGCCGGGCAGCGCCTCGATGGCGGGCAGGATGTCGAAGAGGACGGGCTCGGACGCGCACAGGCGCCGGAACGCCTCGGCGTTGGCGTCCCGGCGCCGCGATCCTTCGAGTCGAGCGCCGCTTGCCTTCATTGGCGTTGAGCTTCCAGTCCCGCTGCCGTCGCCGCGGTCGCGCCACTAATTGACCGATTAGTTAGCATCTGCCATGATCGCTGCCAACGGGAATTCGATTCGACGCCGAGCATGGCAGGAGCATCATGACAGCCCACGAAGCGGGCGCCGAGCGGGCCGTGGCGGCCGGCGCCGGATCGAGCAAGACCGAGGCGCTCGGCCGTGACCTCGAGAAGCAGGGCGTCAAGTACATGCTGGCGGGCTATGTCGACCTGCACGGCATCCCCAAGGCCAAGATGGTGCCGATCACGCACCTGCGCCAGATGCTCGGCGGCTCCGAGTTGTTCACGGGGGCGGCGCTCGAAGGAGTGCCGCAGGAGGTGAGCGAGGAGGAAGTTTCCGCCCACCCCGATCCGGCATCCTGCATCGTGCTGCCGTGGCGGCGCGACGTGGCGTGGTTCGCCAGCAACCTGTGGACCCGCGGCAAGCCGTTTGCGGCCTGCTCGCGCACGACCCTCGGGCGCCAGATGGAGCGCGCCGCCAAGCTGGGCTTGGTGCCGCAGATGGGCATGGAGGCGGAGTTCTTCGTGCTGAAGGACACCGAGGACGGCGGCTACGCGCCGGTGTCGAGCCGTGGGCACCTGGACAAGCCGGCGTACGATTCCGCCCGCCTGCTCGACAACCTGCACTGGATGCACGAGCTGGTCGACGCCATGAACGGCCTCGGCTGGGACGTGTATTCGCTCGACCACGAGGACGGCATCGGCCAGTTCGAGGTCGATTTCAACTATTTCGACATGCAGACCATGGCGGACCGCTACGTGTTCTTCCGCATGATGGCGCATGAGATCGCGCGCCAGCACGGCTACTTCGCCAGCTTCATGCCGAAGCCGTTCGCCGACCGCGCCGGCAGCGGCTCGCACTTCAATATCTCGATCGCGGACGGCAAGACGGGGCGGAACCTGTTTTTCGACGCCAAGGACCCGCGCGGCTGCAAGCTGTCCAGGCTCGGCTACCAGTTCATCGCCGGCGTGCTGCGCCACCTGGGCGCGATCTGCGCCGTGGTGGCGCCGACCGTGAACAGCTACAAGCGGCTGATCCTGAAGGGCAGCCAGTCGGGCTTCACCTGGGCGCCGGTGTTCGTGTGTTACGGCGACAACAACCGAACCAATACGGTGCGCATCCCGCTGGCGGGCGGACGCATCGAATTGCGCGCCACCGACAGCGCCTGCAATCCCTACCTCGGCGCCGCCATGGTGCTGGCGGCGGGCCTCGAAGGCATCGAGCAGGAGCTCGACCCCGGCGAGCCGCACACGGACAACATGTATATCAAGACCGATGAGGAGCTGAAAAAGCTCGGCGTGGGCTACCTGCCGCGCAGCCTGGGCGAGGCGATCGAGGCCTTCGCGGCCGATCCCTTGGCCGAGCGCGTGTTCGGCCCGGCCATGCGGCGCGCCTGGCTCGACTACAAGAAGGACGAGTGGCAGAGCTTCTGCAATCACGTGACCGATTGGGAGAAGGCGCGCTACCTGAAGCAGTTCTGATTGCGCCAGCCCGTCGGATGGGCGAGGATTTGCCCGGCTATGGCGCGGATGATGCCGGCCGCCGGACGAAGCAAGGACCTAAGCCGATGTTCTGGAAAAAGAAATCGGGCGGCGGCGAGAGGCTAGTGATCTTCTTTGCCTCCGACCTGCACGGCTCCACCGTGTGCTTCAAGAAGTTCATCTCTGCCGCGCAGTTCTACGGCGCCAATGTTCTGGTCATGGGCGGCGACATGACCGGCAAGGCGGTGATGCCGATCGCCGAACAGCCCGACGGCGGCTACCTGGCGTTCTCCGCCGGCGCCACCACCGAGCTCGGCAGCCAGGCGGAGGTCGACGAATACATGAACCGCACGACCAACATGGGCTTTTATCCTGCCGTCATGTCGGAGGGAGAATACCGCCGGCTGCGCGAGGACGAGCACATGCGCCATGAGTTGTTCAAGAAGCTGGTGCTGGATCGGGTGAAGGAGTGGTGCGAGTACGCGGGCCAGAGGCTGCACGGCAAGGACGTGCCGTTCATTACCGCGCCCGGCAACGACGACTTCCTCGAAATCGACGACGTGCTGCGCCTGTCGCCGCACGTGCGGTTCTACGAGATGGAGGTGACGGAGCTGCGCGGTTATGAAGTGCTGCACTGCGGCGGCTCGACGCTGACGCCGTGGAACACCGAGCGCGAATACACCGAGCCGCAGTACGAGGAGCGTTTCGCCAAGCTGCTGCCGCAGGTCAAGGACATGAGCCGCTGCATCTTCAACGTCCACGTGCCGCCGCACGGCACGGTGCTCGACCAGTGCCCGAAGCTCGACCAGAATCTGCAGGTGGTGTTCGAGATGGGCAACCCGGTGCAGATGCACGCCGGCAGCACCACGCTGTACGCCGCCATCGAGAAGCACCAGCCGATGCTGGGATTGCATGGGCATATCCACGAGGGGCGGGGCAACATTCGCATCGGGCGGACGGTGTGCGTCAACCCGGGCAGCGTCTATCCGGAGGGCCTGCTGCAAGGCGTGCTGGTGACCCTCGAGGACGGCGCGGTCAAGGGCGTGCAGCTCACGCAAGGGTAGGGGGACCGCGCCGGCCCGGGGGCATCGATCCAATGGCGTTGCAGAATCTGCATTTCGTCGATGAGGCGATGCGTCTCGTGCACAAGGGAGAGGAGAGGGGAATCCAACTCCGCATTCTCGGCTCCATCGCCTATCGGCTGCATTCCCCGAAGTACCTGCACCTGTTCACCGAGATGGACCGCGAACTCACCGACATCGATTTCGCGGCGGAGCGCCGCCAGACCCAGGCGATCAGGGAATTCATGGCCGGGCAGGGCTACCGGGCGGACGAGGGCGTCATCGTCGGCACCGAGGGCGCCCGCCACATTTATCGGCATCCGCAATGGCCGCTGCACGTCGACGTGTTCACCGACGAGCTCTACTTCTGCCACCCGATCCCGTTCAAGGGACGCTTGCATCTCGATTCGCCCACCATCACCACGACGGATCTGCTGCTGGAGAAGATGCAGATCGTGCAAATCAACCTTAAGGACATCAAGGACACCATGGTCCTCCTGCTCGAGCATCCGGTGGGCGAGCCGGCGGCGGGGCGCGAGAACATCGACGAGAATTACGTCGCCGCCATCATGGCGAGCGACTGGGGGTTCTATTACACGTTCACGAACAACCTGCGGAGCATCCCCGGCCATCTGCCGGCGTTTCCCGCGATCGGCGCGCACGAATCCGACGTGATCCGCGGCCGGGTGGGCAAGCTGTTGCACAAGATCGAGAATGCGCCAAAATCGATGAAGTGGAAGATTCGCTCCAAGGTGGGCACGCGCGCGCGCTGGTATCAGGAGGTCTCGGAGAAGGGGGACATTTTTTAGGCGCCGGCCTGTCCGGCAGGCGAAAACCTGGCTCTGGCGCCAGGGGAGATTCGTATCGCTTAATGCCGATGGAAAGCGTTATCATTGCGGTCGAGGCGAGGCGGCGCTTCTGGCGGCCTCGTTGGCGGTCGACCGGGCAATCTGGGGGAGGAGCGTCATGAGCACGACATCGGGCAGCGGGGGCGAGCAGAGAATTTTCTTGCGCAAGGCGTCGGGCCTCATACGCGCGGCGAGCCCCTTCGATACGTTCATCTACAACATCGGCCTCGTCAGCGTCGGCCTCGGGGTCGGCACCATGATGTATTACGGCCCTGCCTTCTATCCCGGCGGCAATTTAGTGGTCGGATGCCTGCTGGCCGGTTTCATGATGGCGCTGATCTCGTTCGGCATGATCACCTGGTCGGTGACCCTGCCGCGCTCGGGCGGCATCTACGTGTTCGGCTCGCGCAGCCTGCCGCCGTTCCTGGCGCTGACCTTGAGCCTGGTTGAGATCGTGGCCTGGCTCTTCTATTGCGCCATCGCCGCCTACTGGATCGTGCTCCTTGGGATCAATCCGACGCTCGCCACCATCGGCTACGTGGCCGGAGCCCAGTGGGCGCTCGACGCCGCGGCGTGGGTGCTGACTCCTTGGCCCATGTTCATCATCGGCTCCGCCATCCTCGTGCTGTCGGGGATCATCATCAATTCCGGCATGAAGCGATATCTGCTGAGCCAGAAGATCGTCTTCGTCACCTCCTTGGCGGGCTCGGCGCTCCTCATCCTGGTGCTGGCGATGTACTCGCGCGAGGATTTCGTGACGGCGTTCAACGGGTTGATGGGGCCGGTCATGGGCGTCGAGGACGCCTATAACGCCATCATCGCCTCGGGCGCGGAAAAAGGCTGGACCACCGAGGGGGCCGACTGGCTCACCACCGTCAAGCTGTCGAACTGGGCGTTCCTACCGCTCCTGGGCGCCGCGTTCTCGATCTGCATCGCCGGCGAAATCAAATCCGTCGAACGGTCGCAGACTTACGGCATGCTGGGCGCCATCGCCGGCACCCTGGTGATCTGGCTCATCACCATCCCGCTCGCCAACAGCGTGTTCGGCTGGGAATTCCTCGGCTCCGCCGTGTTCAATTCCTTCGAAGGCGGCGTAACCACGCCGACCTCGCCGGCGATCACGCTGATGGCCGGCATCCTCACCGGCTCCTGGATCGTCACGCTTCTGGTGTCGATCGGCTTCGTCACCTGGATCTGGATGTGGATTCCCGGCATGCACACCTTCGGCGTGCGCGCCATGGTGGCCTGGGCCTTCGACCGCATAGCCCCGGCGGCGCTGGGGGAAATCTCGCCCACCCGTCACACGCCGACGGTGGCGGTCGTGGTGTCGGTCGTCATCACGATCATCTTCATGGCGCTGTTCGTGTTCACCAGCTTCTTCTCCACCATCATCATCCTGATCGAGGCGGCGCTGCTGGCCTGGAGCATCATTCTGCTGGCCGGTGTTTTCTTCCCCTACATCCGGCCGCAGATCTACGAGAAATCGCCGATCTACGGGAAGAAGATTTTTGGGCTGCCGATGATGACGGTGGCCTGCGCGCTGGGCTTCATCGGCTCGCAGTTCTACTTCTGGGCGGCGTACGCCGATCCGGTGGCGGCCGGCCACGATCCGACGCAGATGAAAATCGTCGGCGGCGTGTTCGCGATCGGCGTCGTCTTCTACTTCGTCATGAAGACGATCCGGCGCTCGCAGGGGGTCGATGTTTCGCTGGCCTTCAAGGAGATCCCGATCGAGTAGCATCGGCGGGTGGGCAGGGGGGACCCCTCGCGGGTCCCCCGGCCGCGGCGGGCGTCCATGACCGCGTCCCACGAAGCCTTCCGGGCCCGTCAGAAGACCCTCTTCCTGGACGGGCTCTCCTACCAGCCGCTCAAGGTCGCCTACACGGACGTCGGCGACGGCGAGCCGGTGCTGCTGCTGCACGGCATCCCGACCTGGTCGTTTCTTTACGACGACGCGATCCCGTTATTGGCGCCGCATTGCCGGGTCATCGCGCCGGACTTCCTCGGCCACGGATACTCGGATCGCCGCGACCGCTTCGACCGCTCGCTGGTGGCGCAAACGGCGATGATCCTGCGATTCATGGATGCACTCGGGATCGAGCGGGCCAACGTCGTCGGGCACGACACCGGCGGCGGCGTCGCACTCATCTTGGCGATCGAGCACGCCGAACGAGTGCGGCGTCTCGTGCTGTGCAACGTCGTGGCCTACGATTCCTGGCCGATCGGCGACATGGTGGCGCTGGGCGACCCCGCATGGCGCGCCAAGACGCCGGCGGAGGTGGCGGAGTTCGTGGCCTCCGGGCTGCCGGACGGGCTGCACAACCGAGAGCGCCTCACGCCGCGGTTCCGCGCCGGCATCATCGCCCCCTACAGCGACGAGGAGGGCAAGATCAGCCTCATCCGCAACGCCAGCGCACTCAACACCAACCACACCATGATGCTGGTGGATCGCCACCAGGACATCCGCGCCCCCACGTTGGTGCTGTGGGGCGTGCACGATCCGTGGCAGACCATCGGCGACGGCGAACGATTGGCGGCCGAGATTCCGGGCGCCCGCTTGGTGCGGCTGGAGAACGCCTCGCACTGGCTGCAGCAGGACGCGCCCGAGCCCTTCGCCCGCGAGGTGCTGGCGCACCTGCGATCCAGTTATACCAAGAGCCTCTGAGATCGACTCGTAGCCCGTCCTTCGAGACGCGCCCTTCGGGCGCTCCTCAGGACGAGGTTTTGTTCACAAAAACAACCCCTTGCCTCATGCTGAGGAGCCGGCGAAGCCGGCGTCTCGAAGCACGAGGCAAGAGGTCGCCGTCATCGGCCCTTGGTATTAATCACACCTGCGGCGCGAACTCCGGGTATTGCGGCAGCCCGTCCGAGATGCGGTACCATGCCACCTTCGAGTTGGTGAAAATGTGCGCCTCGACCTCGGGCCGGTGCCCCGGATGGCCGTCGCAGGTGCCGGGCGTGTACCACTTGAGGTCCGGCCAGCGGTCGTCGTCGAGCAGCAGTTGGCAGCCGCAGGTGCGGCAGAAATGCCGGTGCACCGGGGGCGAACTGTCGTAGGTGGCGAGATTGTCGGCTCCGGCTTCGATCACCAGGCTTTGGCGCGGGACGGTGGCGTAGGTGGCGAACAGCGTGCCGTGGCAGCGCCGGCACATCGAGCAGTGGCAATGGTACAGCTCGATGGCGGGCGCATCGACCCGGTAGCGCACGGCCCCGCACTGGCAACGCCCGTGAATCGGTTTGAAGTCGCTCATGACAATGAACCTCCGTCAGCCCGCCAACAACTCCTTGAGCGCCGCGTCGATGAACCGGGCCGCGGCGGCGTCGCGCCCGCCGCCGGCGTAGTGGCCCCAGATCGAGGGGATGGGGCGCAGCTCGGCCCGGCGCATGTGCCGCACCTCGTTGGCGTTGTCCTCGGGCGGGAAGTAGAGATCGGTCGCGCCCGGCATGACGATCGCCTTGGCCTCGATGGCCGCCAGTGCCTTCTCGAAATCGCCCTTGTAGAGGTCATTGGCGCTCACGTCGCCGTGCTGCCAGGTCCAGATCAACGCCAGCAGGTTGTTGGCGTCGCGCTGCAGGAACAGCCCCTCCCACCAGCCCACGAGGAAGTCCTCGACCGTGGCGTAGCCCATCGTCTTGTAGAGCTTCTCCCGGTAGAAGGCCTGCGACAGCCCCCAGCCGGCCCACACCCGCGCCATCGCCCTGAGGCCGACGGCGGGCGGCTTGTCGTACCAGCCGCCGTTCCAGGCGGCGTCGGCGGTGAGCGCCGATTTCACACCCTCGAGGAACACGAAGTTATGGTCGGAGGTGCGCGCCGAGCCGCCGATCGCCGCCAGCCGCTCGACACAGGTGGGGAAGAGGGCCGCCCAGTGGTACGCCTGCTGCGCCCCCATCGACCAGCCGACCGCCAGCGCCACGCGCTCGACGCCGAAGCGCTCGGTCAGCAGGCGGCGCTGGAGCATGACGTTGTCATGGATGGTGACATTGGGGAACCGCGCCTTGTCGAACGGCGGCGGCGTATTGCTGGGCGAGGATGAAAGCCCGTTGCCGAGCAGGTTGGGGACGACGATGAAGTAGCGCTTCGGGTCGAGCGCCATGCCCTCGCCGATCAGGTACTCGTTGTCGGCGTGCCGGCCGGAGAAGCGGGTCGGAAAGACGACGGCGTTCGTTTTGTCCTTGTTCAGCGTGCCATGGCACTTGTAGGCGAGCTTGGCCTCGCGCAGCGTCAGCCCGCACTGCAACACCACGTCGCCCGCGGCGAACACCTCGTGGTCGGTCATAGGGCCCGCCTCAGCGGCCGCGCTTCATGACGCGGGAGCGGTGCCCGAGCTTGCCCTCGACGCACATGCTCCCCAGCGCGTCGAGCATCACGCGGCAGGCGAGCTGGGCGGTGTTGTCGTTCACGTCGTAGGGCGGCGACACCTCGACCACCTCCATGCCGCACAAGCCCTCGCGGGCGATGATCCGCACCATCTCCAGGGCCTCGCGCGGCAACAGGCCGCCCGGCTCCGGCGACCCGGTGCCCGGCGCGAAGCCGGGGTCGATCGAATCGATGTCGAACGAGAGATAGACCGCCTTGCAGCCCTTCCAGGCGAGCTCCAGCGCCACCTCCGCCGCCCCCGCCGGCCCGCGCTCCGTGATGTCCGTCATGGTGAGGACCGAGGTGCCGCGGCGTTTGGCGACGATGGCGCCGGGGCGCGAGCCGTACCAGCCGCCGATGCCCATCTGCACCAGGTTCACAGGGAGGCAGTTGGGCAGGCCCACGTCGTGCATGTGGCTGTGGTCGCGATGGGTGGTCGAGGCGGGCTCGTGCGTGGTCCAGTACCACGGCGTGGTGTGCATCCGCTCGTCCATGTCCTTTTCCTGGATGTCCAGGTGGCGGTCGATGTGGATGATGCCGACGTTGCCCTCGATGTGGGGCGCGATGCCGCGCAGGTTGGGAAATCCGAGGCTGTGGTCGCCGCCGCAGATGATCGGGAACACGCCCGCGGTGAAGATGTGCGACACGGCCTTGGTCACCTGATCGAACGTCTTTTCGATGTTACCCGGAATGACGAACACGTCGCCGATGTCGCACAAGTCGAGCTCTTCGTAGATGTCGACCGCGCCGTCCACCGAATAGCCGTCGTAAAGCGCCGAGATGCGGCGCACCGCCTGCGGGCCGAAGCGGGCGCCCGGCCGGTAGGTGGTGGCGGTGTCGAAGGGGACGCCGACGAACGCGGCCTCGTACTTCCGCACCTTGCGCACGTCCTCGCAGTACGGCGCCTTCATGAAGGTGTTGATGCCGGCGAAGGCCGGCTGGTGGCCGCGGCTGAAGCACGAGATGGTGCGGTCGACGACGGACCCGGCGGCCTCCAGGCCGAGTTTAAGAGAACGCTTCACCTCCTCCGATTGCTTGGTCTGGGAGATGCGCGACAAGCGTTCGAGGTTGCGATTGCCCCGGAACTGCTGCTTGCCCGCTCCGCCGGAGCGCGGCGGCTTCCGCGTTGCCATGGTCTTCCCCTTCGGCCGACGGCACGAATCCGCCAGCATAGCCCAGCGGCGGCGCGGGGCAAATAGCCGGCGCGCCGGCTATGCGCCGAGCGCGAGCCCGCTACGACTCCCTTGACACGCGTGAAAAAGTTCCTAAAATGGAACCGACTTGCGGTCCGCGGGCGAAGGCCCTTGGGCCGCCCCGCCTCCGGGCGGGCGCTGTTTGAAATCGTGAAGCACCTTCAGGTGGCCCGAAAAACGGCGCCGTCCCGCGGCGATTCGGGTCGTTCCTCGAAAAATCGATGCCTGGACACCTTGCTTACGCATGACGCCGCCGATCCCCTTGCCGCTGCGGCGCCGTCCGGCCCACGGGGCGCAGCCCGGCGGACCCCCCTACCTGTTGTGGTTGGCCCGGCCCTCGCCAAGCGGGGCCTAGCGGCGCCCCGCTGCGCGTGGGGTTGATCGTCGAATTTTCTCCCTCTCGCTGGAGGCTCGCTGGAGGCGGCCGAAAAACGGCGGTGTGCCGGCATGGACACCGGCGCCGGCGCCGTGCCCGTCACGCGCCGATGTAACGCCCGCGGATCAAGTGATCGATCGAGATGGCGCCCGGTCCGCGCAGGACCAGGTACAGCAGCGGACCCGCCCACAGCAGGTGATCCGGATAGCTCGTCGGATAGACGAAGATTTGGATCACCAGCGTCATGCCCAGCATGGCCGCGGCGCCGAGGCGCGTCGCGAGCCCGACGAGCAGCATGATGGGCGCGGCGAGCTCCACCGAGGTCGCCAGAAAGGCGGCGACCTCGGGCGGCAGCACCGGCACCTTGTACTCGTCGGCGAAGAGCTGGACGGTCAGGTCCCAGTTGGCGAGCTTGGTCTTGGCGGAGCGCCAGAACACGAGCGCCACCCCAAGGCGCAGCACGAAGGCCGGGATGGCGATGGGAACCCTCTCCACGGCGCCGATGATCGCGGCGATCAACGCCGGAATCCCGGTGACGGCGGTGCGTTCGGGCAGCGTGGTACTCATGAGTGGCCTCCATCGTCTCTGTCGGGAAGGATGAAGCCCGCGATGGTCCCGCGGGCGAAATGCCAATGCAGCGCCACGGCAAGATCGAAATCGAGATCGACGGCGGTGGCGGCCTCGTAGGCCCGTTGCAACGCCCGGCCCAGGGCGAGCGCCGCCGCGAAGGCGTAACCGGCGGCACCGAGGTCGGCGAGATGAACGTCGAGGACCCGGCGATAGACGATGAGGCGGCTCGGGCCGGCGGCAAGGTCGGCCGCGCCATCGCCATCCGGCTGGTTGGCCCGCCAGATCGGCTCGATCGGGTAGCCTGACGTGACGAGGCGGCAGGCGGGATGCAGGATGAAGGCGACAGCCCCTTGCCGCTCGGCGGGCACGGCCGCGAGCCGCGCCGGGTCGAATATCGCGGCGTCGGGGGCGTGACGGGCGAGGTTGATGGCCCATTCGAGCCGCGCCACGTCGGGCAGATAGACAAGCCGACGGGCCGGCTCGAAGGCGGCCAGGAAATCGGCGAAGTCGGCGCCGTATTCGGCAACGCAAGGCCGCGTCGGCGGCCGCTCGCGAACATAAGCGGCCGCGGCATAGGCGAAGAAACGCTCGTCGACCAGGCGGCAGACCACGGGGAAGGTGGCTTTCAGGGCCGCGGTGAGACTGATGAACGTGTTGTTGCGGTAGACCGCGAGCCGGCCCTCGGGCTTGAGTCCATCGGGGACGATCAGCGGCAATACGCTGTCGCCGCCCGCGCCCAGGATGCCGGCGCGGATCGCGCCCTGCAGCTCACGCAGTGACGGCATGGACTGCCTCCCGTCGCGCTGCCTTCGCCAGCGCGTCCGCCGCCTTTTCCGCTTCGCCGACCAGAACCGGCAGCGGCGGGATGTCGGTGTCCCATTCGATGAGGGTAGGCAGCGGCCCGAACCTGGCGAGCGCCTTCTCGTACAACCGCCAGACGGCGGCATCGACCGCCGAGCCGTGGTCGTCGATGCGCAGGCTGACGCCGTCGACCCGTTTCACGCTGTGGCCGGCGAGATGGATTTCGCCTATCGCCGCGGGCAGTCCGCGCAGGTACGCATCGGGCTCGAACCCGTGGTTCATCGCGCTGACGTACAGATTGTTCACATCCAAGAGCACGCCGCAGCCGGTGCGGCGCGCGACCTCGGCCAGGAACTCCTGCTCGCTTAGGCTGGAATGGACGAAGCGCAGGTAGGTGGACGGATTCTCCAGCAGAATCTTGCGCCCCAGGTACTCCTGCACCTCGTCCACGTGGCGCGCCACGACGCCAAGGGCTTCCTCCGTGTAGGGCAACGGCAGAAGGTCGTTGAGGTAGACGCCGTCGGCGATGCTCCAGGACAAGTGCTCCGACACCAGCGCCGGCTCGATGCGCTCCGCCAGTTCCGCCAGGCGGGACAGATGCTCGCGGTCGAGCGGCCCGTCGGTGCCGAGCGAGATCCCGACGGCGTGCAGGCTGATCGGGTAGTCGCGGCGCAGCTCGGTCAGGTAATGCAGATTGGCTCCGCCGCCCAGGTAGTTCTCCGGGTGCACCTCGAGGAAACCCACCGACGGCCGGGCATCGAGGACGTCGCGGTGGTGAACTTGGCGAAGCCCGATCCCGGCCGCGGCCGAGATCGGGCCCCGCTTGAACGTCGTCGAGCCGATGCGCGACATCCTAGGGACATCCACTCGACGATGGCGCCGGTCAGGTCTTTGGCAGGCTGCCGCCAACGATCTTGTCGCAGGTCCCCGCCGGGACGTAGATCCAGGCGTCGACCTGCTGGTCCTTCTTCGAGGTTCCCGCGCAGGAGCTGTTGGCGGTCTGGCAGTCGTTCTTGCCGGCATAGGCGATGCCGAAACACTTCTCGTTCTCGTAGCTCGGCACCGGGGCCTTGCCGGCCTGGGCGCCGGCCATGCTGGCAATCGTGATCGCCGCGGCCATGGCGGTAGAGACAAGAATCGGGGTCTTCATGTTCGGTCCTCCTGAGAGTTTGTTGGATTGTCGCGACGCCGACAGACGTGGCGACGCTAACATGGCTTGGCAATCGTCGGCGGCCTGCAACATCTTGGTTTCACGAAGATTTGACGTACCGATTTCCGGCCGCGCGACGTGCCAGCGGTCGCCGGCACTCATAGCAATCCGGCGAGCCGCCGGGGAACTATGATTTGCCTATGGGATTCATGCCCGGCGGCTATCGACGGGCGCTCGGGAGCGCCGGCGCGGATGGCGGTGCGGCGACCGCCGAGGCGATCAGGACGGCGACGGGCTGCCGCCGGCGATCTTCCCGCAGGTACCCGACGGCACGATGATGAACGCGGACTTGTCGAAGTCCTTCGTCGCGGAGCCGGCACAGGAGGCCGTCGCGGTCTGGCAGTCGTTCTTGCCCGCGACGTTTACGCCGTAACATTTTTCGATCTTGCCGGCCTTCATGTCCATCTCGCCCTGCTTCATCATCTCGTCCATGGCGGCATCCGCGCGGGCCGGCCCGCTCGGCATTGCCAATGCGAGGGTGACGGCCGTGGCCAGCGCAGCGCTTACATGCATGCGGTTCATCTGATTACCTCATTCGTTGGGGGGCATCGATTCACGCACCGCCATACTCGACAAGATTTCGATGCGAGCATAATCACTCCTGCGTGATGATGGCGTGAGCTTGGGCAGCCGACGGGGGTCATGGGATGGAGAGGAAAGTGGCGGGGCGGAAGGTGGTGAGAGCCGATTCGACCGCGTTCCTGCCCTACGACCTCGAAGGTCCGCTGCAGCCGGAGATCGGCTGGCTGCCGGTGAGCTACGACAGGGCCGCCGGCAACGGCTGCTATCTCATGCGCATGCAGCCGGGCGCCGTCACCATCGCCCACGACCATGCGGGCATGGAGGATTTCGTCGTCCTCGAAGGCGAGCTCATCGACGACGACGGCACGGTGTTCCGCACAGGCGACTTCGTGAGCTACAGCCCAGGCACCCGGCACAACTCGCGCACCGACACCGGCTGCCTTCTCGCCGTGCTTGAATGGCGCCGGCCCCCGCCCGGGCGAGGCGGTTGATTTTCCGCCGCGAAGCGGGTAAACGCCGCAGCCGCCCGGCAAATCAGGCGCCTCGCTCGATGGATCATCTCGACCAGCTCGAATCGCAGAGCGTCTACATCTTGCGCGAGGCGTTCAGCCGCGTCGAGCGGCTGGCCATGCTGTGGTCGTTGGGCAAGGACAGCAATGTCATGGTCTGGCTCGGGCTGAAGGCGTTCTTCGGGCGCGTGCCGTTCCCGGTCATGCACATCGACACCGGCAAGAAGTTCCCGGAGATGTACGCGCTGCGCGATCGCTGCGCGGGGGAATGGGGCCTCAACCTTGTCGTCGAGCCGTGCCCGCCGGTCGAGGCCGTCGATCCGACCCTGCCGCCCAATGCGCGCTCGGCGGCGCGCAAGACGGGGGGGCTCAAGGCCGCGATCGCCAAGCACAAGTTCACCGGCATCATCGCCGGCATCCGGCGCGACGAGGAGAGCGTCCGCGCCAAGGAGCGCGTCTTCAGCCCGCGCGGTGACGCGGGCCAGTGGGATTTCCGCGACCAGCCGCCCGAGTTCTGGGACCACTTCAACACCGACCTGCCGGCGGGAACGCACCTGCGCGTGCATCCGCTACTGCACTGGACCGAGCTCGACGTCTGGCGTTACGTGCAGCGCGAGGGCGTTCCGGTGGTCGATCTCTACTTCGCCAGGAACGGCAAGCGGTATCGTTCGCTGGGCGACATGGACATAACGTTTCCGGTGCCGAGCGAGGCCGCCACCCTGGAGCAGATCCTCGCCGAGCTCGAATCGACGCGCACGCCGGAGCGCGCCGGGCGCGCCATGGACCGCGAGACCGAGGACGCCTTCGAGCGCCTGCGCGCGGCGGGGTACATGTGATGACGCGCCCCGTCGAGCTGTCGGTCGCGGTCCGCCCGCGCGAGCCGCTGCGCCTCGTCATCGTGGGTCACGTCGACCACGGCAAGTCGACGCTCGTCGGCCGCCTGTTCCACGACACCGGCTCGCTGCCCGACGGCAAGCTCGAGGCGATCCAGGCCATGTGCGATCGGCGCGGCATGCCGTTCGAATGGGCCTTCCTGATGGACGCTTTCCAGGCCGAGCGCGACCAGGGCATCACCATCGACACCGCGCAGATCTGGTTTCGCACCGCGGCCCGCGACTACGTCGTCATCGACGCGCCCGGCCACCGCGAGTTCCTCAAGAACATGATCACCGGCGCGTCGAGCGCCGAGGCCGCGCTGCTGTTGATCGACGCGGGACAGGGCGTGCAGCAGCAGTCGCGCGTGCACGGCTTCCTCTTGCATCTGCTCGGCATCCGCCAGATCGCCGTCGTGGTCAACAAGATGGATTTGGTGGGCCATTCCGCCGCGCGCTTCGACGACATCCGCGGCGCCTACGCGAAGTACCTGGCGGGGATCGGCGTCGACGCCGACCATTTCATTCCGGTGTCGGCGCGCGAGGGCGACAACATCGTGCATCGCTCGGCGGCCATGGGCTGGTACGACGGGCCGACCGTCATCGAGGCGCTCGACGGGTTCCGCGCCGCGCCGCGGCCCACGGACTTGCCGCTGCGCCTTCCCATCCAGGACGTCTACAAGTTCGACGAGCGGCGCATCCTGGTGGGGCGCGTCGAGAGCGGGCGGCTCGGCGTCGGCGACCGCCTCATGTTCTCGCCCTCCAACAAGTCGGCGCGGGTCGCCAGCATCGAGTCGTGGAACCGGCCGCAGCCGCTCGTCGAGGCCGGCGCCGGGCAGTCGATCGGCATTACCCTCGACGAGCCTTTGTTCGTCGAGCGCGGCGAGTTGGCGAGCCGCGAGGATCATCCGCCGATCGAAACCAATGTGTTCCGCGGCCGGCTGTTCTGGCTGGGCCGGGCGCCGCTCAAGGTCGGCCAGGAGTACCGGCTGCGGGTGCTGACGCGCGAGACGTCGGTCGAGGTCCAGGAGATCGAGCGGGCGTTCGACGCCGACGCGCTCGTCGGACGGCCCGCCAGCGAGGTGCCGCACAACGGCGTGGCCGACGTGGTGTTGCGCGCCCGCCCGTTGCTCGCCCTCGACGAGGGCCACGTCATGCCGCGCACCGGGCGCTTCGTGCTGACGGATGGCCACAACATCGTGGCCGGCGGCCTCATCAACATGCAGGGCTATCCCGACCAGCGCGAGCAGGTAACGGTGCGTTCGAGCAACCTGCACTGGGTCGAGCATCGCGTGACGTTCGAGGCGCGCAACGCCCGCAACGGCCACCGTGGCGGCGTCCTGTGGTTCACCGGCCTGTCGGGCGCCGGCAAGTCGACCCTCGCCATGGCGGTCGAGCAGGAGCTGTTCCGGCGCGGCTTCCAGGTCTACGTGCTCGACGGCGACAACGTCCGCCACGGGCTCAACGCCAATCTCGGGTTCTCGCCCGACGATCGGGCCGAGAACATCCGCCGGGTGGGCGAGGTGGCCGCGCTGTTCGCCGGCGCCGGCATGATCGCGATAACCGCGTTCATCTCGCCCTACCGTGCCGACCGCCGGCGCGCCCGGGAAGCGGCCCAGGACCTGTTTCACGAAGTCTACGTGGAAGCCGACTTGGAGACCTGCGAGCGGCGCGACCCCAAGGGCCTGTACAAGAAGGCGCGCCGCGGGGAGATCGCGGAGTTCACCGGCGTATCGGCCCCTTATGAGGCACCCGAAGCGCCCGAACTGGCGGTCGATACCGCGCATTCGTCGGTGGCCGAGTGCGTGGCGCGCATCGTCGCCTACATCGAGCGCACCTTCGCGGCGCCCGGCGGCCTCGGACAGAGTGGCGGCCGCTGACCAGATCCCACTCGTTAACCGACTGAGTTGTAACGAGCATTTTGGCTTGCATGTCGGCGGTAGTGCGGCTACCGTCGATCTCTCGGGCCGGCGCCGCACGGCGACGGCTGCATTGACCCGACGATGCAAGCCAGGGTGGCATCGAAAAGGGAAGTTCGTTTATACGACCGCGACCGGCCGCAGGTAGCTTAGCGTCATCGAGGCGGCGTCTCGGCCGATAGCGTCGAGGCCAGTGCAACGGGGGAGACGGCGAAGCATGACAATCCGGAAGACGTGGGGAACCATGTCCGGTCTTGTCCAAAGGGTCTTCGCCGCGCGGGAAATCCTCATCCGCTCCGAAGGCCGGGTTCGCTATCTCACCTTGACCCCGCGCCTGCAGGTGGCGCTCGCCGGTGCTATGGTCGGCGCCGTCGGTTGGGTGGCCTTCTCCTCGGTGGGCGTCATCCTCGAGGATCACCGCCTCGTCGCGCTCGACGCCGAACGGGATCAGGCGAAGACGGCGTACATCGGAATGCTGAACGAGTTGGCCGACTACTACGACCAGTTTGCCCGGCTGGCCGATGGCTTGGGCGAGAAGCAGTCGGACGTGTTGGGCCTGTTCGGCGACGCCGCCGGGCGTCAGGAGTCCAACCCGCTGCGCAAGCTGATCCAGTCGGATCCGACGGCGCCGTCGGTCGACGGCACGCTGGCGTACGAGGCGGGGCTGCGCAGGCTGCTCGACCTCAGCGGGCAGACGAACGCCGACCCGGCCGAATTCAAGAATAAGCTGAAGACTTCCGAGCAGGCGCTCACGGGCAACCTTGCCGAGCTGAAGGAGCGCCTTCGCCTGTCGGAGGACGAGGCCGATCGTGTCGTCGAGATGCGCCGTCGCATCGCCGGCCAACTGGAGGACGTGCAGGGCCGTCTCGACAATGCCTCGAATCAGCACGGCAGCCTGGCCATGACCTTGGTGAGCCTGCGCGAGCGCCTCGCCGATGCCGAGCGCAGCGAGGGCACTTTCATTGCCAACCAGGCGCGGCTGAACGACCAGATCGCCAGCCTAGGCCGCCAGCTCGACACCACGCGCGACGTGCGCGCCAATCTCGAGCAGCGTGCCGAGACGCTGTCGCAGCAGCTCGACGCGGTCGGCGGCGACAAGTCGCAGCTCGAACAGCAGGTGGCCCAGCTCACCGTCGAGCTGGAAGCCGTCCGCGGCGACAAGAAGACATTGGAACAGGAGGGCGAAGCGGCGCAGCAAGCGCTGGCCGCGGTCATCGGCCAGCGCAATGCCCTGCACGCGGCGCGCACGGAATTGAACGGCCGCGTCGGCGAGCTCGAGGAGCGACTGACGGTGATCGAGAGCGCGCAGGACGACTTCGTTCAAAGCATCGTCGAGCGCACGCGCGACGGCGTCAATCTGATCGAGAAGACGGTGGCCATGACCGGGCTCGAGGTCGACAAACTGCTGGGCCGCGCCGCCGACGAGCTGCCCGGCCGGGGCGGTCCGTTCGTGCCGGCGGCTCTGGCGGCCGAGGGCGGGCTCTCGCAACTCATGCTGGCCAGCGTCGCCAGCCTCGACGACGAAGTCGAGCGTTGGGAGCGCCTGCAGTTCGTGCTGCGCTCGTTGCCGCTGACGGCGCCCATCGACCATTATTCGATCAGCAGCCTGTTCGGTAAGCGCAAGGACCCGTTCAACGGTCGGCTGGGCGTGCATGAGGGCCTCGATTTGTCGGCCGCGGCCGGCACGCCGATTTTGAGCACGGCGCCGGGCAAGGTCGTGTTCGCCGGATGGCGCGGCAATTACGGCCGTACGGTGACGATCGATCATGGTCTCGGGATTCGCACCGTCTACGGCCACATGAAGGCAATCTCGGTAAAGGCTGGACAAGTGGTCGACTACCGGCAGAAGATCGGGCTTCTCGGCAGTTCGGGCCGCAGCACCGGGCCGCACATCCACTTCGAAATCCTGGTGGATGGCGTACCCCGCGATCCGATGCCGTTCCTCAAGGCTGGCAGATACGTTTTCAAAGGTTAGCAGACCCATGGCCCCTCCTCCCGATGCAGCGAAGACGCCGGCCAAGAATCAAGCACCGACGATTATCAGCGCTGACCTGCGGATTACCGGCGACGTCGTCGGCAGCGGCGACATCCAGGTGGATGGCATCGTCGAAGGCGACATTCACAGCCGCAGCATCACGGTGGGCGAGGGCGCCGAGGTGCGCGGCTCGCTTTCGGCGGACACGGTACGCATCTACGGCACCGTCTCCGGCGGGACGGTGAAGGCGACCACCGTGACGCTCGCTAAGACCGCCCGGGTGCTGTCGAACATCATGCATCAGACCCTGTCGATCGAGGCGGGCGCCTATGTCGAAGGCGATATCAAGCGGAGCGAGGGCGTCGACCCGAAGATGGCGCTGGTGAAGGACAAGGCCGGGCCGCAGCCGGTAACGATGCCACCGCTGGCAAGCGTGCAGACGCTCCCCGGCATGCAGACCGTCGGGCGCAAGTAACGCTGACCCAGAGCCTATCTCGGCCAGATGGAACCGGCTCTGTTTGCTCGGCGGCGCGGCGACCCGCCAGGAAGAGCGCGCCGCCCGATGCCGGGCATCGGGCAAACGCTCTGACGCCGCGGGCGCCCGCCGCCGGCAAACCCCTTCGGGGCCAGGCGCTTTTCGGCAAGGGCGGCGTCAGGGGCCTTGGCCGTAGCTCGCTATGCCCTGCGGCCCCTTTCTGGCCCTTGCCGAAAATCGCTCTGGCAGAGCGATCCCATCTGGCCGAGATAGGCTCTAGGCTCGTCCGGAAGCGGTGCTCGGCGCCTAACGGTCCTCTCTGATGGCGCGGCAGAAGCGCTCGGGGTCCACGTTGGCGCCCGAACAGACGATGCCGACGGTTTGGCCGCGGCAGTCGATCCTGCCCGCCAGCGCCGCGGCCAGACCGACGGCGCCGCCCGGCTCGATCACCAGCTTGAGGACGCGGAACGCGTAGGCCATGGCGGCGGCCACCTCGTCGTCGCCGACCGCGATGCCTCCCGCCAGCAGCCGGCGATTGATGGCGAATGTGAGCCGGCCCGGCGTCGCCGCCATCAGCGCGTCGCACGAGGTGAGCGCGCCGACGGCATTGCCGAGGCGCTCGCCGGCCGCCAACGAGCGCCCTGTGTCGTCGAAGCCTTCCGGCTCGACCGCATAGACACGGGCGGCCGGGCTCGCCGCGCCGAGCGCCAGCGCCACGCCGGCGATCAGCCCGCCGCCGCCGCACGGCACCAGCACGCTGTCGAAGGCGGCGCCCCGCGCCGCGGCCTGCGCCGCCATCTCGCGGCCCACGGTGCCCTGGCCGGCGATCACGTCGGGATCGTCGTACGGACGCACCAGCGCGCCGCCGCGTTCGGCCAGCAAGGTTTCAGCTACCTCCTCGCGCTTCTCGCGGCGGCGATCGTAGAGCACCACTTCGGCTCCCAGCGCCCGGGTATTGGCGAGCTTGATCGCCGGCGCGTCCGACGGCATGACGATCGCCGCCGGTATGCCGACCAGCGCCGCCGCCGCCGCCACGCCTTGGGCATGATTGCCCGAGGAGTAGGCGATGATGGCGTTGGGCCTCGGTGTGGCGGCGGCGAGGAGTGCCACCTTGTTGTAGGCGCCGCGGAACTTGAAGGAGCCGGTGCGTTGCAATGTCTCCGCCTTCAACAGTAGGCGCCCGCCACAGCGCGCGTTGAGCTCGGCCGATTCCAGGAGGGGCGTCTCGACCGCGCGTCCCCTGATGCGCTCGGCGGCGGCGGCGATCGCGGCCGCGTCGGGCAGCATGGCCGGCGGCACGTCGTCAGACCTGGGTAAGGTAGCCATCGATCGCGTGCACCGATTCCGGCTCGTTCAGCTCGGGTGCATGGCCCGCGTCGGCAATGATGGCGGTGTCGAGTCGCGGGTGTTCCCGCGCCATTCGCTCGAAGGTCGCCGCCGACAGCACGTCGGAGTGCTCGCCGCGTAAAGCCAGCACCGGCAGTGGGCGGAGCGCGCGGAACATGGGCCAAAGGTCGGGCAGCCGGCCGGGCCGGTCGAGCGAGCGCACCAACGCCACGTCCCAGTCGAAATGCAGCAGGTCGTCGCGGCCGCGCCGATAGGTGCGCTCCGCGAAGCCGCGCCACTTGGCTTCGCTGTCGTAGGCCATGTTGGGGAACAGCCGTTTCAGCTCCGCGACGGCGCCCGGCCAATCGCGCTGCGGACGATCGCGGCCGATATAGTCGCGAATGCGCCCGAGCCCGGTGCCGGCCACGTCCGGCCCGATGTCGTTGATGATCGCGCCGGCAATCGCGCCGGGCCGCGCCACCGCGAGAGCCATGGCGAGCAGCCCGCCAAGCGAAGTGCCCAGGACGACCACGCGGCAGAGGTCGGCGACGGCCATCAAGTGCCGGATATCTTCGACGTAGACGTGAGGCTGGTAGTTGCGCCAGTTCGCGTCGCGCGCCGAGAGCCCGCGCCCGCGATAGTCCGGGCACACGATCCGGCGCGCGCCGCACAATCGGCGCGCGAGCGCGTGGTAATCGCGGCAGTTGCGCGTGAGACCGGCGAGGCACAGCAGCGGCGTGCGCTTCGATCGCGCATCGCCGTATTCACGGTAATAGAGCTGGAGGTCGTCCTGCGCCCGATAGGTGCGGCCAACATATCCCTCGCCATTCTCGGGCGTGATCGTCAATGGGCGCTCGCGACGCCGATCAGCGCGGGCAGCTCCGCCAGCGACGCAATCTCCGCCTCGGGCGCGGCGGGCAGCCGTTCGCGGGTCTGCCGGGTACGACCGATCAGCACGGTGCGAAAGCCGAAGCGGGCGGCGCCCGCCGCGTCCCATCCGTTGGCGCTAATGAAGCAGATGCGGGCAGGCGGCTGGCGCAGGCGGTCGGCCGCCAGGCGGTAGACCGAGGGATGCGGCTTGTATATGCCGACCTCTTCGACCGACAGCACATGATCGAGATATCCTTCGATGCCGGCGCTCCTCACGGCGGCGGCCAGCATGGCGGGGCTGCCGTTCGACAGGATGGCCGAAACGACGCCGGCGCGGCGCAAGGCCGCGAGCGTCGCCGGAACTTCGGGAAAAGCGTCGAGGGTCATGTAGAGCTGCAGTAGCCGCTCGCGTATCCGCCCGCTCTCGCCGTCGATGCCGAGGTGCGAGAGCGCGAAATCGAGCCCGTCTTCCGTCACCTGCCGGAAATCGGCGTGCGCCCCCATCAGACTGCGCAACCATGTGTATTCGAGCTGCTTCTGGCGCCACAGCGCCGCCAGGGCCGTCGCCTTGTCGCCGAGCGCGCCGCGGCACTTGGCCGCGGCCGAGGCGACGTCGAACAGCGTGCCATAGGCGTCGAACACGCAGGCCGCGACGGGCGAGATCATGGGGCCGCTCAGGGCGCCGCGCGGTTGAGGTCTTGCTCGAGCCGCAGCGCCACCTGGGTCTTGGCGACGCGCTGGCGATAGACCTGCAGGCCTTCCATCACCCGCTGCACATAGTTCCTCGTCTCCGACAGCGGGATGCTTTCCACCCAATCGATCACGTCGACCCCCGGGTCGCGCGGGTCGCCATGGCGCGCACGCCACTCGGCGACGCGCGTCGGCCCGGCATTGTACGCGGCGAGGGCCAGCACATACGATCCCCCGTACTGCCGCACCAACTGGTCGAGATAGGCCCGCCCGAGCCTGATGTTGTAGTCGGCGTCGGCGGTGAGGCGGGATTTCTTGTACTTGACGCCGATCGCCTTGGCCACCTGTCTCGCCGTGGCCGGCATGAGTTGCATGAGGCCGAGCGCCCCGGCCGGGCTTACCGCATCCGTCTCGAAGCCGCTTTCCTGGCGCAGCACCGACAGAATCAAGGGATCCTCGAGCGGCCCGCCCTTGGGCAGGCGGCGCAATGGGAACAGGTGATCGATCATCTCGACGCCGCCCCTTTGGCGCGCCAGCTTCGCCACGGCGTGCGCGACATCGTCGCGGTTGAGGTCCTTGGCCAAGTCCGCCGCTAACCGGCTCTCGGCCGGTGTCCGGGCCAGCTCTTGTAAGTGCATCACCAGCGGCTTCGCCTGGTCGCTTCGGCCGAGAACGCCGAGAAGACGCGCGGCGCGCACCAGTTCGCGCTGTTCGAACGCCGCCGTCTCCTGTCCCGTGGGGCTGGGCATGGCGGCGAAGCGGACCTGCTCGGCGCGGCCCAATCGGTGGGCGGCGAGCTGTCCGTAGTAGGCGGTCAGGCTCTCGGCCGCCGCCAAGTAGGATTGCCGCGCCTGCTCCTTGTCGCCCAGTTCCTCCGCGGCGCGCCCGGCCCAGTAGGCGCCGCGCGACTTGCTGATGCTCGACGTGGCGCCTTTGTGGAGGCGCTGGAAGTGGTCGAGAGCGGTTTGGTGCTCTTGCAGGAAGCGGAGAGCAACCCAGCCAGCCAGCCATTCGCCTTCCAGGAAAGGCGTGCCGGCGTTGGTGCCATGCGCGCTTGCCAGGCGATAGGCGAGTGAGATGTCGCCCCGGTCGAGCGCGCGCCGCGCCGCGTCTTCCAACTCCGGCCACAGCTTCTCTCGCCAGGGCACGGCGGGAAACTCGTCGAGCAAGTCGGCGGCCGCCGGGAAGTTGCCGCTGCGCCGATGCCAACGGGCGCGGTCGTACAGCAGGCCTGGATCGCCGCGCAGCGCCTCCGGAATCTTGGCGAGCGCCGCATCCACGCCCGGCGTCCCTTGCATCAGGCGCAGCCGCGCGATCGCCAGCGCCCTGTGTCCCGCATCGACCAGCGGCAGCATGCGCTTCGCGGCCTCGTCCTTCTCCTCCCATAGCAGCCGGTCGAGCCGCGCGACATGATCGGCGGGCGTGAGGCTGCTGGCGAGGCTTCCCAGGAACTTCCGCTCGCCTGCCTCGCCGCCGTCGAGCCGCACCCAGCCGTCGCGTGCGATCTGGCGCGCTTGCTCCGCCTGCCGGCGCTCGGTCAGCGCCTGGGCGAGCTGGGTGGCGCCCTCCAGGGTCGCCGGCGGGCGCGGGCCGAACCAGGCGATGATCCTCGCCGTCGGCAGCCCGTCCGGCATGGCCCGCTCCGCCTGGGCCAGCAGCGTCGCCCGGTCCGGCCAGTCCGGATTGGCGACGAGGAAGGTCGCATACTCCTCGAACGCCCGGCCGGGGCCTGGGCGGGCAAGGTCGAGCCACTGGATGACCTTGGCCGGCAGCGGGTTCTTGGCCTGGGCCGCAAGCCGGCGCGCCTCCTGCCAGCGCTCCTTGTCGACCGCCACAAAGGCCGCGCGGTAAAGCTTCTTGTCCTTGGACGAGAGCGACGCGCTCTCCGCCGCTGCCGTCGGTCCGGCGATCAACGACAGAGCGAGGAGCGACGCCAGAACTCTCGACAAGGCGACCCCCCTTTCGCGGCCGACCGGTTGCGCGGGCGAGAGGCCAGCATCGGCGATGGCGCCTGTGCGGTCAACCCTCGCCTTGCCCGGCGAGGCGAGGCTGGCTATGTTCCCGTGCCGACACCTGCCATCGCGCCCGGAGCCGTAAGATGTTCCAAGGGTCGATCGTCGCCCTCATCACGCCGTTCCGCAACGGAGCGGTGGACGAATCGGCGTTTCGCGCCTTGGTGGACTGGCAGATCGTCGAGGGCACAAGCGCGCTGATGCCCTGCGGCACCACCGGCGAATCGCCGACACTGAGCCACCCGGAACATAAGCGCGTGGTGGAGCTGTGCATCGAGGCGGCGGCCGGCCGCGTGCCGGTGATCGCCGGCACCGGGTCGAACTCGACCGCCGAGGCGATCGACCTGACGCGCCATGCCAAGGCCGCCGGGGCCGCGGCGGCGCTCGTCGTCATGCCGTACTACAACAAGCCGACGCCCGAGGGGCAGTACCGCCACTTCAAGGCGATCCACGACGCCGTCGATCTGCCGATCCTCATCTACAACATCCCGCCGCGCTGCGTCGTCGACATGTCGGTCGACACCATGGCCCGGCTGGCGAAGCTTCCCAACATTGTCGGCGTCAAGGACGCCACCATGGACCTGGTGCGCCCGATGCTGACCAGGCTCGCCATCGGGCCGCGGTTCTGCCAGCTTTCCGGCGAGGACGCCACCGCCCTGCCGTTCCTCGCCCAGGGCGGGCAGGGCTGCATCTCGGTGACCGCCAACGTGGCGCCGCGTCCGCTCGCCGACATGCACGCCGCCTGGCAAGGCGGCGATGTCGCCCGCGCCATGTCGATCAACGAGCGCATCATGCCGTTGCACCGCGCGCTCTTCGCCGAGACCAGCCCCAGCCCGGTCAAGTACGCGGCTAGCCTGCTCGGCAAGTGCTCACCCGAGGTCCGCCTGCCGTTGTGCGAGATCGCGGACCAGGTGAAGGACCAGGTCCGCCGCGCGATGCAGGGGGCGGGGCTGCTCAACTAGGCATGGCGCAACACGGGCCCACAGGGCGCGTCGCGGCGCAGAACCGCAAGGCCCGGCACGACTATTTCATCGAGGACACCCTGGAGGCGGGGCTGGCGCTGCTGGGAACGGAGGTGAAGTCGCTTCGCCAAGGTCGCGCCAGCATTGGCGAATCTTTTGCCGGCGAGCAGGGCGGCGAGCTTTACTTGTTCAACGCCTTCATTCCGGAGTACGAGGCCGCCAACCGCTTCAACCACGCGCCCCGCCGGGCGCGCAAGCTGCTGGTGCGCCGGCGCGAAGCGAACCGGCTGCTCGGCGCCGTGCAGCGCGAGGGCATGACGTTAGTGCCGCTGTCGATCTATTTCAACGAGCGCGGCATTGCCAAAGTGCAGCTCGGCCTCGCCAAGGGCAAGCGCAAGAGCGACAAGCGTGAGACGGCGAAGCGCCGCGACTGGCAGCGCGAGCATGCCCGGCTCATGCGGCAAAAATCCTGATCTAGGTTGGGCCTTATCCGGGGCCTCTCAACCGTTTGCGCAGTTGGGCGACGACCTCCTCGAACATGGCGGGGGTGAGCCGTCCGGTGTTGGTGTTGTAGCGCGAGCAGTGATAGCTGTCGGCCAACAGCACGCCGCCCGGCAGTTTGTGCCGCGCCCCGTGACGGAAACGCCAGCGGGCCTGCCGCTCGCCCAGCGCGGCCAGCGTCTGGTCATGCGCTACCCGGCCGAGCGCCAGGATCGCCTCGAGGCGGCCGAGTCGGGCGAGTTCGGCCGCGAGGAATCGGCGACACGTCTTGATCTCGCCCGCCGTCGGCTTGTTCTGCGGTGGCACGCAGCGCACCGCGTTGGTCACCCGGCAATCGATCGGCGTGAAACCGTCGTCGGCTTCGCCGCCGTAGGTCCCTGCGGCAAAGCCGAACCGCAGCAGGGTGTCGAACAGCAGCTTGCCGGCAAAATCGCCGGTGAACGGCCGACCGGTCCTGTTGGCGCCGCGCAGGCCGGGGGCGAGACCTACCACCAGCAGGCGGGCCGACAGGGGCCCGAAGGCCGGCACCGGCGCGTTGTGCCAGCGCGGCTCGTTCTGCCGGTTGGCGGCGCGGAAGGCGACCAGACGCGGGCACAGCGGACAGTTCCGACCTGGGTCGAAATCGCCCGCGGGCGGGCCGGCACCGCTCAAGCAGTCTCCAAGTCGACGTGGCCCGGCCCCGGCGGCCCGCGGTCGCCGCCGTCGGCCGGCTGCTCGACACGCACGCGCGCAATGTCGGCGGCCAAGTCCTCGAGCTCGACGAAGCAATCGGCCTGGCGGCGCAGTTCGTCCGCCGCCATGGGCGGGACCGAGCGGCAGGTGCTCACCACCGTCACGCGCGCTCCCTTGCGCTGGGCCGCCTCCACCAGGCGCCGGAAATCGCCGTCGCCGGAGAACAACACGATATGATCGACGCGCTCGGCCATTTCCATGACGTCGATGGCGAGCTCGATGTCCATGTTGCCCTTGATCTTGCGCCGCCCGGCGGCGTCGGTGAACTCCTTGGCCGGCTTGGTCACGATGCTGTAGCCGTTGTAGTCGAGCCAGTCGAGCAGCGGTCGAAGCGGCGAATACTCCTGGTCATCCAACAGCGCGGTATAATAGTAGGCGCGGATGAGGCGGCCTTTCTCGGCAAAGCGCTCGCGCAGCCGCTTGAAGTCGATGTCGAAGCCCAGCGCGCGGGCGGCGGAATAGAGATTGGCGCCGTCGATGAACAAGGCGATGCGTTCCTGCGGGTAGAATTGCATGCTCATTGCTGTGGCCTTCTGGAGGAAATTGCTGGTGTCGTGAACCCTTGCGAAGCGATCGCATCATAACAAGACCGGCGGGCGAGGGGGCGCGAAAAGAAGCCGTGCCGCAGCCGGGCGCGCGGCGAATTCGCCCGGCGTCGGCGATGACGGCGAATGTCCTGATCGGACTCGGCGCCAACTTGCCCAGCCCGGTGGGGCCGCCGCGGGCGACCCTGGAGGCGGCGCTCGCCGCGCTCGGCCGCCGCGGCCTGCGCCCGATTTCCCGCTCCTCCTGGTACGAGAGCGCGCCGGTGCCGGCCTCGGACCAGCCGTGGTTCGTGAACGGGGTCGCGCTGTGCGAAAGCGAGCTCGACCCGGCCGGCGAGCTGGCCCTGCTGCTCGCCGTCGAGCGTGAGTTCGGGCGAGTATCTCGCGCGCGCAATGCCGCCCGGTCCATCGACCTCGACCTTCTGGCCCACGGCGAGCTGGTGAGGCTGGGGCCGGAACCTCCCCTGCTGCCCCACCCGCGGCTGAGGGAGCGCCTCTTCGTGCTTCTGCCGCTGGCCGAGGTGTTGCCCAGTTGGCGGCACCCTGCGGACGGCCGAAGCGTGGCCCAGCTCATTGCCGCTCTCTCCCCGGGCCAGGCCGTGCGCCGCTTGCCCGACTAGAGCCTATCCCGGTCAGGCCAAAGAAGCCTCGGAAAGCCTTGAGATGCATTGCTTTCCGGGCCACGACCCCCTATATTGCCCCGGTTCGCTTCGATTCTGAGGAATTGAGGGAGAGTCGCAAGATATGGCGCGCGTAACCGTGGAAGACTGCATTCTCAAGGTTCCCAACCGGTTCGACCTGGTCATGCTGGCGGCGCAGCGCGCCCGCGAGATATCGTCCGGTTCGACGCTTACCATCGATCGGGACGACGACAAGAACCCGGTGGTGGCGTTGCGCGAGATTGCCGAGGAGACCATCGACCTCGGCCTGCTGGGCGACACCTTGGTGCACGGCCTGCAGAAACAGCACGAGACCGAAGAGCCCGAGGAGACGGGCGGTTTCGGCGCCTCGGGGTCGGAATTGCTGAACGACCTGCTCCAGGACCAGGCGGCGGCCGTGCAGCCGGAAGATGCGACGGTCGAGGAGGAGCCGGAGGAGGACGCGCCGGTGCCCGAGAACGACGTGAGCGAACTTGCCCCGGGGGAGGAATAACCGGGGCGCGACCGCACGCATCCTTGCCGGCGGCCGGGGCGGGTGGCCGCCGCCGTGCATGGCCGGCCGTCGAAGCGGCGTGGATGAGCCGAAATGATCCGCCAATACGAACTAGTCGAGCGGGTGAAGGGTTACGATCCCGGCGCGGATGAGGATGCCCTCAACCGCGCCTATGTGTTCTCCATGAAGGCGCACGGCTCGCAGGAACGCGCATCCGGCGACCCGTATTTCTCGCATCCGCTCCAGGTGGCCGAGATCCTGTCGCGCATGAAGCTCGACGGCGCCTCGATCGTGACGGCGCTGTTGCACGATACGGTCGAGGACACCGACACCACGCTGGGCGACATCGAGCGCCAGTTCGGCTCGGAGATAGCCCGGCTGGTGGACGGCGTTACCAAGCTGTCACGCCTTGAACTGCAATCGGACCATAGCAAGCACGCGGAGAACTTCCGCAAGCTGGTGCTCGCCATGTCGGCCGACATCCGCGTGCTCCTGGTCAAGTTGGCCGACCGGCTGCACAACATGCGCACGCTCGATCACGTCCGCGACCCTGAGAAGCGCAGGCGCATCGCGCTTGAGACGCTGGAGATTTACGCGCCGTTGGCCGAGCGCATGGGCATCCAGCAGATGAAGGACGAGCTGGAGAACCTGGCCTTCCCCGAGCTGTATCCGGACGCCCATGAATCGATTTCGCAGCGCCTCAAGTTCCTTCGCGAGCAGGGCGGTGACGTGGTCGGGCGGGTGATCGAGGAAATCGGGCGCGTCCTCAAGGAGGGGGGGATCGAGGCCGCGGTGTCGGGCCGCGAAAAGTCGCCGCATTCGATTTGGCGCAAGATGCAGCGCAAGAACATCGCCTTCGAGCAGCTCTCCGACGTCATGGCGTTCCGGGTCGTCGTCGCGGACGTGGCGCAGTGCTATCAGGCGCTCGGCGTCCTGCACAACCGCTACTCGATGGTGCCGGGCCGCTTCAAGGACTTCATCAGCACGCCCAAGCCGAACGACTATCGCTCGCTGCATACCGGCGTGATCGGGCCGGAGCGCCAGCGCATCGAGGTCCAGATCCGCACCCGAGAGATGCAGGAGGTGGCCGAGTTCGGGGTCGCCGCCCACTGGCAGTACAAGGCCGGCGGCACGCCCCTGGACGGCCGCCAGTACCGGTGGCTGCGCGAGCTGCTCGATATTCTGGAGCAGACCTCGGGCCCGGAGGAGTTTCTCGAGCACACCAAGCTCGAGATGTTCCAGGACCAGGTGTTCTGCTTCACGCCCAAGGGCGACCTGATCGCGCTGCCGCGCGGCGCGACGCCGGTGGACTTCGCCTATGCCGTCCACTCCCAGATCGGCAACACCTGCGTCGGCGCCAAGGTCAACGGCCGCCTGGTGCCGCTGCACACGCCGCTCAACAACGGCGATCAGGTCGAGATCTCGACCTCGCGGGCGCAAACGCCGTCGCCGACCTGGGAGCGCTTCGTGGTGACCGGCAAGGCGCGCGCCTCTATCCGCCGCTTCGTTCGCACCCAGCAGCGCGCCCAGTATGTCGAGCTTGGCAAGTCGATCCTGCAGAAGGCGTTCCGCCAGGCCGGCCACGACTACGGCGACAAGGCCATCGAGGGTGCGTTGAAGCGGCTGAAATTCGCCACCGTCGAGGACGTCCACGCGGCGGTCGGCGCCGGCCACGTCACCGGCCACGACGCGCTCAACGCGGTCTTTCCCGGCGAACGCCACGGCGATCGCAAGGTGGTGCCATTGGGTGCCCGGCGCGCCAAGAAGCCCGAGGACCTGGCGGTGCCGATCACCGGCCTCATTCCGGGCATGGCCGTGCATTATGCCGGCTGCTGCCATCCGTTGCCGGGCGAGCGCATCGTCGGCATCGTCACCACGGGCAAGGGGGTGACGATCCACACCATCGACTGCGAGACCCTGGCGAATTTGGCCGATTCGCCGGAGCGCTGGCTCGATGTGGCCTGGGAGGCGGGCTCCGACGGCGCACATATCGGTCGCCTGCGCGTCGTGGTGGCCAACGAGCCCGGCAGCCTCGGCAGTCTGTCAACGGTCATCGGCAGAAGCGCCGGCAACATCTCGAACTTGAAGATCACGAGCCGGTCGCCCGACTTCTTCGAGATCATGATCGACGTGCAAGTGAAGGACGTTCGGCACTTGACCAACATCGTGGCCGCGTTGCGCGCGATGCCGGTCATCAACTCGGTCGAACGGGCCCGCAGTTGATCGGGGCCGGTCCCGCGGCAAGGAGGACGCCATGAGGCGGCACCTGCGACTGGGCGTGAACATCGACCACGTGGCGACCATCCGCAACGCGCGCGGCGGGCGCCATCCCGACCCGGTCCGGGCGGCGCGGCTTGCCGCGCAGTCGGGCGCCGACGGCATCACGGCGCATCTGCGCGAGGACCGCCGCCACATTTCCGACGACGACATCGAACGGTTGATCCGCGAGATCGACCTGCCGCTCAACCTCGAAATGGCCGCGACCGAAGAGATGCTCGACATCGCGCTGCGCCACCGGCCGCACGCCGCCTGCCTGGTGCCCGAGAAGCGCGAAGAACGCACAACCGAAGGGGGCCTCGACGCGGTGGGCGGGCGCCGTCACCTGGCCCCTTGCGTGGCCCGTCTGGTCGAGGCCGGCATACGGGTCTCGCTGTTCGTCGAGCCCGATCCGGCCCAGCTCGATGCCGCCCGGGCGCTGGGCGCTCCCGTGGTGGAGCTGCACACGGGGGCCTATTGCACGGCGGAAGGCGAGGCGCGCGCCCGCCACTTGCGGCGGCTACAGGAGGCGGCGGCGCACGGTGAGGCGATCGGCCTCGAATGCCATGCCGGCCACGGGCTCGCCTTCGATACGGTCGGCCCGGTGGCGGCGATAAGGAGCCTGAGCGAGCTCAACATAGGTCACTTCCTTGTCGGCGAGGCCATCTTCGGCGGGCTCGACAGCGCCATCCGCCGGATGCGGGCGCTGATGGACAAGGCCCGTGCCGAGGCCAACGGCGAGCGCAGCGCGTGATCCTCGGCGTCGGCAGCGACCTCATCGACATCCGGCGCATCGAGCGGACCCTCGATCGATTCGGCGCCCGCTTCCTCGAGCGGGTCTTCACCGAGACCGAGCGGCTGAAGTCGGACGGCCGCGCCAACCGGGCGGCGAGCTACGCCAGGCGCTTCGCCGCCAAGGAGGCGTGCTCGAAGGCGCTGGGCACGGGCTTGCGTGCGGGCGTGTTCTGGCGCGACCTCGGCGTCGTCAACCTGCCGTCCGGCAGACCGACCATGCAACTCACCGGCGGCGCGCTGCGCCGCTTGCAGGCGATGACGCCGCCCGGCATGGTGGCGGTGATCCATCTCACCATCGCCGACGATCAACCGCAGGCGCAGGCCTTCGTCATCATCGAGGCGCTCCCCCAATGATCCGGGCGGGTTGAAACGCCTTGACAGCAAGGGCGCCCCAATGGCTCGATAGGGCGGTCGCGGAAATCCGAATAAAACGAATAAAAATCAACATCTTATGAAAAGACTCATGGCAACGCGGAAGACCGGCTGGTTGGCCGAAACCGGGCGCACGGTGCTCTATGCGGTCGCGATCGCGGTGGCGGTCCGCACCTTCCTCTACGAGCCGTTCAACATTCCTTCGGGTTCGATGATCCCGACGCTGTTGATCGGCGACTATCTGTTCGTGTCCAAGGCGTCCTATGGCTACAGCCGCTACTCGCTGCCGTTCGGCCTGCCGCTCATCGACGGGCGCGTCTGGTTCGATCAGCCGCGGCAGGGCGACGTCGTGGTCTTCAAGCTGCCGAGCGACGGCAGCACCGATTACATCAAGCGCATCGTCGGCCTGCCGGGCGACACCGTCGCGGTGCGCGACGGCCTACTCGTCATCAACGGCGCGGCGGTGCGGCGCGAGCGCATCGAAGACTATGTGGACGAACGGCCGAGCGGCGAATCGTTCCGCTACGCGCAGTATCTGGAGACGCTGCCCAATGAAGTCGTGCATCGGGTCATCGAGCGCAGCGACAGCGAGGCGCTCGACAACACCGAGATTTTCGCCGTGCCGCCGGGGCACTATTTCGCCATGGGCGACAATCGGGACAACTCCCAGGATAGCCGCGTCATGAGCCGGGTCGGGTTCATCCCCGAGGAGAACCTGGTCGGGCGCGCCGAGTTCCTGTTCTTCTCTACCGACGGCACCGCCCGGTTCTGGGAGGTCTGGAAATGGCCGCTCGCGATCCGCTTCGCGCGGCTGTTCGACGCCATCGGGTGACCGGCGGGGACGCAACGACCGAGACCGGGCTGCGGGCGCTCGCGGAGCGTCTCGACCATCGCTTCGCTGAGCCGGCGCTGCTGCACCAGGCGCTGACGCACAGAAGCGCCGCAACGAAGTCGAGCACTTACGAACGGCTGGAGTTCCTGGGCGACCGGGTGCTCGGCCTGGTCGTCGCCCACATGTTGTTCGAGGCCTTTCCGCGCGAGGCGGAAGGCGCGCTTGCCAAGCGCTACGCCGTGCTGGTGCGGCGCGACACGCTGGCCGAAGTGGCGCGCCGCCTCGACCTCGGCGGTTGCCTCCTGCTGGCCCGCAATGAAGAGGAGGCCGGCGCGCGGCGCAACGCGAGCCTTCTCGCCGACGCCTGCGAGGCAGTCATCGCCGCTCTCTATCTCGACGGCGGGTTGTCGGCGGCGGAGGCCTTCGTGCGCCGTCACTGGCGCCCCCTGCTCAATGCCGGCACCGCGCCGCCCGAGGATCCCAAGACTGCGCTGCAAGAGGTGATGCAGGGAAGAGGCCTGCCGCTGCCGGTCTATCGCACCGTGAACGCGGCAGGACCGCCGCACGACCCGGTGTTCGAGATCGAGGTGGAGGTCGAGGGCCATCCCCCGGCGCGGGCCAAGGGCCGCTCGAAGCGCGGTGCCGCGACCGCCGCCGCGGCTCTCCTGCTCAAGCGGCTGCGGGCCGGGCGACATGAGTAAGAGCCTATTTCGGAACTCGTCATGGCCGCGACGCGAGCGATTTTGGCCGAGGCGCAGGAGCCGCGAGGAAGCCGATCTCATTGATCGGCGACGAAGCGGCGACGAACGCATTCGGCCAAGAGCGCCGCGTCCCTACGGGCTGCGGCAAAAATCGCCGGCCGCGGCGTCGAAGCCCTTGAGCGGATGCTGGATACGCTCCGCGGGCTTCTCCTGGCCGCCGGCGATTTTCGACCGGCAGCGCGGCTCATGAGGAGTTCCGAAATAGGCTCTAAGCCGGCGGCGACGCGTTCGGCCTACGTCGCCGTCCTGGGCGCGCCCAACGCCGGCAAGTCGACGCTCGTGAACCGCCTGGTGGGCGCCAAGGTCGCCATCGTCACGCCGAAGGTTCAGACGACGCGCCGCCGGCTGCTCGGCATAGCTGTCGCGGGCGATACCCAACTCGTGTTCATCGATACGCCCGGCATCTTCGCCCCGCGCCGGCGGCTCGATCGAGCCATGGTGCGGGCGGCTTGGCGCGGCGCCGCCGACGCCGACATCGTGGTCCTGCTGGTCGATGCCGCCGCCAGGAATCCCCGCGGCGACGCGCGCCCCATCGTCGACGGTCTGAAGCGGGACCGCCGGCACGCCATCGTGGCGCTCAACAAGGTGGATCTGGTGCGGCCCGAGACCTTGCTCGGTTTGGCGCGCGCTTTCGATGCCGAGGGCATCTTCAGCGACGTGTTCATGATTTCGGCCGCCACCGGCGACGGAGTGGCCGACCTGCAGAAGGCGCTCGTCGAGCGCGCCCCGCCGGGGCCGTGGTATTTCCCGGCCGACCAGATCTCGGATGCGCCGCTGCGCTTCCTCGTTGCCGAGGCGACGCGCGAATGCTTGTTCCTGCAACTGCGCCAGGAGTTGCCCTACGCGCTCACCGTCGAAACCGAGAGCTGGGAGGACTTCCAGGACGGCAGCGTGCGCATCGGCCAGGTGATCTTCGTCCAGCGCGATAGCCAGAAGGCGATCGTGCTGGGCAAGGGCGGCCGGCAGGCGAAGGCGGTGCGCGAGGCGGCGCAGCGCGAGATCGCGGCCATGCTGGAGCGCAAGGTCCACCTCTTCCTGCGCGTCAAGGTGCGCGAGCGGTGGCAGGAAGACCCGGAGCGCTACCGCGCCATGGGCCTCGAGTTCGACGTCTGATCAGAGCATGTTTCGTCCAGATGGAACCGGCTCTGTTTGCTCGGCGGCGCGGCGACCCGCCAGGAAGAACGCGCCGCCCGATGCCGGGCATCGGGCAACCCGCCTTCGCGAAGCCCGCTTCGGCGGGCGAAGCAAGGGCGCTCTGACGCCGCGGGCGCGCGGCGCCGGCAAAACCCTCTGGGGCCAGGCGCTTTTCGGCACGGGCGGCGTCAGGGACCTTGGCCATAGGCTCGCTATGCCCTGCGGCCCCTTCCTGGCCCGTGCCGAAAATCGCTCTGACAGAGCGATTCCATCTGGCCGAAATATGCTCTAATGGAGTGGACCGACGAAGGCTTCGTCCTCGGGGCGCGCCGCCACGGCGAGAGTGCCGTCATCGTCACGCTGTTGACGCGCTCGCATGGCCGCCACGCCGGGCTGGTGCGGGGCGGCGCCGGCCGGCGCGCGCGCGGCCTTTACCAGCCGGGCAACCTGGTGCGTGCCCATTGGCGGGCGCGGCTCGCCCTGCATCTCGGCCACTACAACTGCGAGATGATCGAGGCCCGCGCCGCCGCCTTGCTGGACGACCCGCTGCGCCTGGCGGTGCTTGCCGCGGCCAGCGCCGTCGCCGAGGCGGCGCTGCCGGAGCGCGAGGCGCATCCCCGGGCCTTCGAGGGGTTCGAGCGCCTCGTCGGCGACTCCTCCGCGATGCGCTCGGCCACCCTCTACGTCCGCTGGGAGACCGATCTGCTGGCGGAGCTCGGGTTCGGTATCGACTTGTCGCGCTGCGCCGCCACGGGTGCTACGCAAGACCTCGCCTACGTGTCGCCCAAGACCGGCCGCGCCGTGTCGCTAGCGGCGGGCGCCAGGTATCGGGACAAGCTGTTGGACTTGCCGGCCTTCCTGCTGGCCGACGCGCCGGCCACCGTTGCCGATCTGCGGGCGGGCCTGCGGCTCACCGGTCATTTCCTCGACCAGCACGTGTTTTCGCACCTGCGCCCAGCGCGCGCGGACGGCTCTCTCTGGTCGCCCGCGGCCCGCGATCGGCTGGTCGAGCGCCTCGCCGGCGCCTGATTTGCCCGCTCGCGGCACGCATGCTAGCAGAGGCCATGCCCGAGCCGCCGCAAGTCCGGATCGCGAGCCGGCGCCCGATCGTCCTCAAATACGTGACGCTCGACGCGCGCCTGACGCCTCGGACGACCCTCGACGGCCAGACCATCGTCTTCACCCATGTGCCGAAGGCGGCGGGCATCACCCTCGACCACATCATGGAGGCGGCGACAAAGGCCGGCGGGCTCGTCCGGCGGCGGGCGATGGGCACGATCTACGGGCAGTATCTGGGAGCCGGCAAGCGCGAAGCCTCGCGCGACTTCGACGAGCTGGACGCCGCGGCGCTGGCCCGCGTCGATTACCTGACCGGCCATCTGCCGTTCGGCGTGCACGACCGCATTGGGCGGCCCGCCTTCTACGTGACGCTGCTGCGCGAGCCCGCGGCGCGCCTGCTCTCGCATTTTCGCTTCGGGGTGCAGCGCGGCGGCTGGCTGGCGGACGCCGACGTGAATGCCCTCATCGCCCAGCGCCGCATCGCGGACAACGCGCAGACGCGGCAGATCGCGGGCATGGCGGACGCAAGCGAACTTTGTACCGCCGCCACGTTCGAGACCGCGCTCCTCAACCTGCGCACCCGTTACGGCGTCGTCGGCGTGGCCGAGCGCTTCGATGAAACCCTGCGGGCGCTGATCGCGCTGCTCGGCTGGCCGGACATCGCCTATACGGACAAGCAGTCGACGACGGCGGTGATCGGCCCCGCGGCCGAAGCGCGCGTTGCCGCCGCCGCCCGCCGGCATTTCGCCTGGGACGAGCGGCTTCATGCCTACGCCGCCGGCCTGGCGCGTCCCTGGGCGGCCGGCTTGCTTGAGCCGAGGACCGGCTCGCCGCCGGCGCGAGACCGGGTGCTGCTCGTCTCGCCGGCGATCCGAGTCGGCGGTCGAACGATGAGCCTGCTCGGCGCCGCCGACTTCGCCGCGCTCCGCGCCGGGCTCGTCGAGCGCGGCGTCGAGGTGAGAGACGTTTGAACCCGGATTTGTTAGATAGATTGCAATTCCACCGACATTCGATGCCGATTCTGATACAAGAATCAAAACATTGGGGCAACACTGAGGGCTCGATCATGGCCTACCCGATAGATGAAGCGAAGCCAAGGCCTCTGCGGGTCGATTGCGACTGACGCCTGAAGCTGGAATTCCACGGCAGCAAGATCACCTCGGACGCCGGCGTGCTCCCCTATCGCGAACTGGATCACGCGCTTGGGCTCACCGACCTGGCCGGATCGAACTTGACCGAGGCGCGGCGCGGCAAAAACATCCGGCACTTGATCGAGGAGCTGTTTGGCCAATCGGTGTTCGGCCGCCTCGCCGGCTACGAGGACGTGAACGACGCCGAGGGGCTTTCGCTTGACCCGGCGATGCGGATCATCGTGAACCGTCGCGGTCTGGACGGGAATGCGGCTTCGACGAGCGAGATGGGGCGTTTCGAGATTTAGATTGCCGCACGGACGCCAGAGGGCTACGCGAGTTGTATCCACGCGTCGGGTTCATCGTGACCAACTTGTTCCGTCCCGCCGAGCGCGTCGTCGCCTTCTACACCCGGCGCGGCACGGCGGAGCAGCACATCAAGGAAGGCAAGAACGCGATCGACTGGACCCGGCTTTCCTGCCACGGCTTCCGCAACAACGAGGTGCATCTTCAGCTGCACGCCCTGGCGTACAACAACCGCCTTCGCGAGCCTACCGCGCCGAAGCAGCCGCTTCGGCTGCGAAAGCTGGAAGCCCGCTTCGGCGGGCGAAGGAAGGTCGGCGGGCGAAGCAAGGTGGCAACTTCTTGCGCACGCTGGCGTTGCCCGACGCCGTGGAGCACTGGTCCCTCACGACGCCGCGGGAGAAGCTGGTCAAGATCGGCGCCAAGGTGGTCCGGCAAGGTCGGTACGTCATGTTCCAGCTTGCCGAGGTGGCGATTCCACGGCGGCTGTTCGCGGCAATCCCGCGATTGATTGACGACCACGACCGCGGCCTGTGCCGATATGACGCCCCGTGTCATCGCTGCAAAAGGGTTGAACCGGCAGGCGCCGGGCTCTCGGCACTTGGCCCTGCCGTTGCCTTTTCGCACCCAATGGGCCTCTGGCAGGGTCTCGGGCGCGCCGATTGGCTCAGCGGACAGCGCCACGCGGTCACGCTTTCGTTTCAAGCCGGTTTCTGCTACCATTTCTAGCACTTCACGGAGGTCATCTGGGGAATTTCGGACTAAGCCAGCTCGGCTCGGAGGGCCGCGAGGCTCTCCGATACGAAACACGGGCAGCGAGGGCGACGCGGCCCGTTCCCTGCCCGAAATGCAAGAGGCGCGACCTGCGCAAAGAGCGATGACGCAGATGCAAGCCGGAAACGAGATACCAGAGGAGATTTGGCGCGATGTCGAGCGCCAGCTCGAACGGCAGCGTAAATACAGTGACGGCAACTGGATAAATTTTCTGAACCGGATGTTCTCGGAGCGCGCGTGCGAGGCGAAAATTGCTGACGCACCGACGCTTAGGCCAGAGAACTGCTCTATCTCCACCGAGGTATGGAGGCCCGCGGAACTGCGCGCAACCGCAGTTCTGCGCCATGATCGCGACCGCCCGGTTACAGAGGAACGGCCGATCTTCGTCCGTTACAAGGACAAGCTCTTGGTCATTGATGGCAACAATCGTGTCGTGAATTGGGCCAAAGAGCGCGGGAATGTTCCTTGCGAAATCATTGTGCTTGATTATCCCCTCCGTTAATGCCGTTGCGCACCCGGCGACGGCTCGGTCGCGGCCAACGTCTCAATCGCCCGGGCGATGCGCCCTTAGATCGCTGGACTTGCCTGGCTGGCGCACGACAACCGGCCTGTGGCAGATGTCGGCGAGGCTGATGCACGTGTCCCCGCACGCCTTGTCTTTGCGGCATATCATGCACCACGCTCTCGGCGTCTCAACCTGAGGCGCCTCGAAGGGTTATTTTGACGCCGCGAAAATTTGTCGATGCACCGTTTGCATCCGTTCAAACCTGATTCTTACGGCGACAGTGGTTGCCTTGGCCAACGTAAGCAGTTGCTCCACTTGATCAGCGGGAATGGCGCCAAGGTCAACGCCACGAAGCTGCTCATTCGCAAGGGACATCTCCAGTGCCACAGACTTGAGAATCTCTTCCAATACGGGGTATTGGCGTTGAACGTGAACGACGCAGGCCCGCGTCGGGTCGTCGTCATCGGCGCCGGCATCGTCGGCGTGTGCGTGGCACTCTACCTGCAACGCGACGGGCGCCGCGTCGCCATCGTCGATCCGGGCGCGCCGGGCGAGGGGGCATCGCGCGGCAACGCCAACATCATCGCGCTCGAATCCTCGGTGCCGGTCGCCACCCCCGGCATTCTCGGCAAGGTGCCGGGCATGCTGCTCGACCCCCTGGGGCCGCTCGCCATCCGCTGGTCCTATCTGCCCCGGCTGGCGCCCTGGCTGTGGCGGTTCCTCGCCGCCAGCCGGCCGGATCGGGTCGAGGAAATCTCGATCGCGCTCGCCGGCCTGCTGCGCCTGGCGGTCGATGCGTACCGGCCGCTTCTACGCCAACCCGGCTTCGCCGCCATGTTCCGCAATTCCGGCCTGCTGCTGGTGTTCGAGCGCGAGGCCAAGTTCGCCGCCTATCGGAGCGACTTCGAGTTGCAACGGCGCCGGGGCGTCGCGATCGAGCCGCTCGGCCCCGACGAGATCCGCCAGATGGAACCGGCGCTGGCGCACATTTACCGGCACGCCGCTTTCTATCCGGAGGCTTGGCAGACCGCGAACGCCTTCCGGCTGGTGCAGGAGCTTGCCGAGGATTTCGTGCGCCGAGGCGGACGCCTGGTGCGGGCCGCCGCGCGCGGCTTCGAGTACGCCGACGGCGGCGTGCGCCGCGTGCTCACCGACGCCGGGCCCGAGGAGTGCGATGCCGCGGTCGTCGCCGCCGGCGCCTGGTCCAAGCCGCTCGCCCGGCGGCTCGGCGACCTCGTGCCGCTCGACACCGAGCGCGGCTACCACGTGATGTTGCCGGATCCCGGAGTGATGCCGCGCGTGCCGGTCTATTCCGCCGACGCCGGTTTCGTGGCGACGCCGCTCGAGAACGGCTTGCGCTTCGCCGGCACCGTCGAGCTCGCCGGCCTCGCGTCGCCGCCCAACTATGCGCGGGCCGACGTGCTGCTGCACCACGGCCGGCGCATGTTCCCCGGCCTCGGCGACGCCGGCATGACCCGGTGGATGGGGTTCCGTCCATCGATGCCCGATTCGTTGCCGGTGATCGGGCGTGCGAGCCGCCACCCCAACGCGGTCCTCGCCTTCGGGCATGGTCATCTCGGATTGACGCTCGGCGCCATCACCGGCCGCCTCGTCGCCGACCTCTTGGCGGGCCGCGATCCGGGCCTCGACATGGGGGCGTTCCGGCCGGACCGGTTCTGACCGCGACCGCAACGGATTGACCTCGGCAATCGTTGCTCTACCATGCCTTGGGCATGAAGAAGAAGGCAGCCGACAAGCCGCCGGGCGGGTTCCGCGTCGTCGATCTGGCCGGCGCCTTGGGCGAGCGCTATCTCGCCTATGCGCTGTCCACAATCATGTCGCGCTCGCTGCCCGACGTGCGCGACGGCTTGAAGCCGGTGCACCGCCGGGTGCTGTACGCCATGCGTCAGCTTCACCTGGCGCCGACCGGCGGCTGCAAGAAATCCGCCCACGTCGTCGGCGAGGTCATGGGCAAGTACCATCCGCACGGCGATGCCGCCATTTACGACGCCATGGTTCGACTGGCGCAGGACTTCGCCCAGCGCTATCCGCTGGTCGACGGCCAAGGCAACTTCGGCAACATCGACGGCGATAACGCCGCCGCCATGCGCTACACCGAGGTTCGGTTGACGCCGATGGCGGAAGCGCTGCTCGAAGGCATCGACGAGGACGCGGTGGACTTCCGGCCGACCTACGACGGCGAGGGGAGCGAGCCGGTATTGCTGCCGGCCGCCGCGCCGAACCTGCTGGCCAACGGCTCGCAAGGCATCGCGGTCGGCATGGCGACCAGCATTCCGCCGCATAACCTGGGCGAGGTGTGCGACGCGCTGCTGCACCTCGTCAAGTTCCCCAAGGCGACGGTCGCCAAGCTGGTCGAGCTGATGCCCGGACCCGACTTCCCGACCGGCGGCATCCTCATCGAATCGCGCGCGTCCGTGCTGGAGACCTACCGCACCGGGCGCGGGTCTTTTCGCCTGCGCGCCCGTTGGGCCGTCGAACGGCAGAAGGGCGGCGCCTGGCAGACCGTGGTGAGCGAGTTGCCGTACCAGGTGCCGAAGGCGCGGCTGGTGGAGAAGATCGCCCAGCTCCTGCAAGACCGGAAACTGGTCCTGCTGGCCGACGTGCGCGACGAATCGACCACCGACGTGCGCCTGGTGCTGGAGCCGAGAAGCCGCAACGTCGATCCCGCGGTGCTGATGGAATCGCTGTTCCGCCAAACGGACTTGGAGACCCGCTTCCCCGTCAACATGAACGTGGTGGATGCCAACCAGACCCCGCGGGTCATGTCGCTGCCGGAGGTGCTGCGCGCCTTCCTCGACCATCGGCGCGAGGTGCTGCGCCGGCGCACTCGCTTCCGCCTCGCCCAGATCGACCGCCGGCTCGAGGTGCTGGACGGTTATCTCATCGCCTACCGCAACCTCGACACGCTGATCCGGCTCATTCGCGAGGAGGACGACCCCAAACCTCTCATGGTGGCGCGCTGGAAGCTCAGCGCCGTGCAGGCGGACGCCATCCTCGACATGCGGTTGAGGGCGCTGCGCAAGCTGGAGGAAGCGGCGATCCGGAAGGAGTACGCCGAGCTTGCGGCCGAGCGGCAGGACCTGAAGCGGCTGCTGCGCGACGAGGGGCGACAATGGAAGCAGGTCGCGGGCGAGATCGCGGCCGTCAAGAAACGCTTCGGCGCCGATCCCAAGCTCGGTCCCCGGCGCACCGAGCTGGGCGCCCCGCCGGCGCCGGTGACGGTGCCGGTCGAGGCGATCGTCGAGCGCGAGCCGATCACGGTGGTGTGCTCCGAGAAAGGCTGGATCCGGGCGCTCAAGGGCCATGCGGACGACCCCGACCTGAAATACAAGGAAGGCGACCGCGGCCGCTTCCTGCTGCGCGCCGAGACGACCGACAAGCTGCTGGTGCTGGGCACCGACGGGCGTTTTTACGCGCTCGGCTGCGACAGGCTGCCGAGCGGGCGCGGCCACGGCGAGCCGCTGCGCCTGATGATCGACCTCGACAACGACCGGGACGTGGCCGCGCTCCTCCTGCACCGGCCGGGGGGCAGGCTCCTGGTCGCCTCGACCGACGGCCGCGGCTTCGTCGTGGCCGAGGTGGACGCCATCGCCCAGACCCGCGCCGGCCGTCAGGTGCTGAACGTCGCCGCCGACGCCGCGGCGCTCGCGGCCGTGCCCGCCGAGGGCGACAGCGTCGCCGTCGTAGGCAAGAACCGCAAGCTGCTGATATTCCCGCTGAAGGACGTTCCCCGAATGGCGCGGGGGCGCGGCGTCATCCTGCAGCGGCACAAGGAGGGGGGCCTCGCGGACGTGAAGGTCTTCACGCTGGCCGACGGCCTCACCTGGAAGAGCGGCGAGCGGGTGCGCACCGAGACGGACCTGCGCCCCTGGCTGGGCGCTCGCGCCCAGGCCGGCCGCCTGCCGCCGCGCGGCTTTCCCGCGAGCAACAGGTTCGGGTGACCGCCTCGGGCCGAGGCGTCGCTCCCAAGCGAGCTCCAGCGAAGAGGAGAAAAAATGAACGATCAACCCCATGCGCAGCGGGGAACGTTGCGGCTTCCCGCTGGACGAAATCCGCGCGCAGCTGGGAACCTTGTGGCTCCCCGCTGGACGAAATCCGCCGACATACTAGATGTAGCGGGCCCTGGGGCAGCCGCGACGTCTCGGTCAAGCCCTCCCGCGCGCGGCGGAGACCCGCGGCCATGCATAGCTATTCACAATGAGAAACAGCATGGCGCCCTGAATCGGCGCGCGCCAACCATTCTATAGGAAATCCATCCTTGCCGCAAGCCGTTGTCCGGGCTCAGGACATATGAGCGTGATTATGCCTTCGCTGTGGCATTCGAAAGGCGCTCGACCGCTTCCAGCAGCATTGCCGTGGCCTCGCGTTGTTCCTCGGCGGACATCAGAGCGACCTCGACATCGAGCTGAAAATGCGGCAACTTGGCGCGGATAGATTGCTTGCCTTCGCCCAGATTCTCATAAAGGTCGACGACGCGATACGTTGCGACGGGGTAGGCAATGCCCTTGACTTCGATGTGGCCGTGTTCCTCGCAAAAGATTTGGTCTTTGACATGGGCGTGGGTCTCATAGGAGATGAGGATCTCACTCGGCGGGCAGGCCGTCTCGAGCCGGGCAGCCAGGTTCACATCGCCGCCGATGATCGTGTAGTCCATCCGATCTTCGCTGCCGAAGTTTCCCACGGTGCACACACCCGTATTGATTCCCATCCGGCACCGTAAGGGATTCTCCAGACCTGATTCCTTCCAAACGCCTTCCAGTTCCTTCATCCTCTTGCGCATGGCAATCGCCATCTTGACGCAAGCGATGGCGTCCTCCTTGACGCCGCGCGTCTCGGGATCGCCGAAGAAAATCACGATTGCGTCGCCTACATATTTGTCGATCGTCGCGCCGTGGGCGAGCGCGATCTGGGACATTTCCGTCAGGTAGTGATTGAGCAACCGTGTCAGATCCTCGGACTCGAGCCTCTCGGTCGTTTGCGTGAAGCCGGCAAGGTCCGAGAAAAACACGGTCAGTCTCTTACGTTGGCTGACAAGTTTGACTTCCTGCCTGCCGGAAAAGATCGAATCGTAGACCTGGGGCGAGAGGTATTTCGCGAGTTGGCTCGAGATCTGCTCCAAAACCCTGGTTTTGTCCGCCAGCTGGGTCTCGCGCTGTTTCAATTCCGTGATGTCCGAGTAGACGGCCACCGTGCCGCCGTCGTCGGTCTTGCGCTCGCTGACCAGGATCCAGCGACCGTCGCTGCGCTGCTGGACGTGCGGGCCGCTCGGTTCTCGGTGCCTGGCCATGCGTTCTCGGACCCACTCCTCGACCCGGCCCTCAGCGTCCTTGATGTACCCGCGCTCGGCGGCGCGTCGAACGACGCTTTCGAACGTCATGCCGGAGGATATCTCTGCGGCGACGCCAGGATAGAGGAGCGTTCGATACTTGTTGTTGCACACCACCAGGCGATCCTCGCCATCGTAGAGCGAGAAGGCCTCGGAGATGCTCTCGATCGCGACCGCCAATCGCCGGCGGCCTTCGCGAATGTCCCTCAGGTTCGACCTCTGGACCTCGATAGCCGTGTCCCGGAAGACGCCGAGCGCCTCGGCCATTCGGCCGATCTCGTCGCTGCGGTCGCGACCCGGCACGTCGATCGACGTGTCGCCCGCGGCGAGGCCGCTCATCGCCGCGGTGATGCTCTCGATGGGCCTCACCACCCGGGGCACCACATACCGCACCGCGATCACGGCTGCCCCCACCAGGCTCAGAGCGGTGATGAGGAGAAGCAGGAGTTGGCCATTGCCGATGGCCTGGGCGGTGCGGGCCGCCGCGGCATCGCTGCTGTTCTGGGCGGTCAGGACCAGTTCCGCCACTTCCTTGCCGAGACGCAGGACGAGCGAGTTGCTGGCCTGCAAGGACGCCTGCGCCACCGCGATCTGGCGCAGCTCCTCGCGGCGCAAATCGAAGACGTTTTCTATGGACGTGCCGAACGCGATCAGCGTCTCCGTGAGGCCCCTGAGCGCGCCGTCGTCGACCGCGGTGGGAAGCTGCGCGAGCAGCTTCTCCGCGTGGCTCGCGGCCGCGACGAAGCGCTCCTGGAGAGGCACCAGTGAACTCCGGTCGGGCACGCCGGCGGCCTCGTTCAGCAGGCCCGCCGCCAGGTTGCCCTCGGCGCGCAGCGTCAGCAGCACCTGCAAGGTATTCACCCCGCCCTCGACCAGGCCGGTGATCGCCTCCGCGCTCTTGGCAGTCACCTCCTCGCTGGCGGTCACGAGGTCGAAGCCGGCGTCGTCCACCATCGGCGTGAGGGTCTCGAGCAGGGTGTGGTGGGCCACCTCCACCGCCGCCGCCATCCCCTCTCGCTTGGCCTGGAGCGAGTGCCGCGTCTCGGCGAGGGCCCGGAGCTCCTGCGATCGGGCCTCGAAAACGTTGTCCGCGCCGCCACCAAGCACAATCAGCGCCTCGCTTGCCTCGCGCAGCCGCTCGTTCTCGGGCGACTGGTGCAACGCCTCGAGACTCCTCTCGATCGCCGCCGCCGCCGCCGAGAACCGCTCGCGGATGGTCCGGATGAAGGCCGGATCGTCGACGTGCGCCGCCTCGGCCAGCAGGCCCGCCGCCAGGTTACCCTCGGCGCGCAGCGTCAGCAGCGCCTGCAAGGCATTCACCCCGCCCTCGACCAGGCCGGTGATCGCCTCCGTGCTCTTGGCAGTCATCTCCTCGCTGGTGGTCACGAGATCGAAGCCGGCATCGTCCACCAAAGGCTCCAGAACGCCTTGGATCTTGGCGTGCAGGACGGCAAGATCGGCGACCGCGGTCTCTCTTTGCGCGCTTAATCGGAGGCGCTGCCTGACGGCGCCGTTCAGTGCATTGAGCTCGGTTGCGATCTTGCCTTCGATCTCGATCAGATTGGCGAGCCTCGCCTCGGCCACGCCCGTGGCCTTCAGGCCTTCGGTCACGGCGGTGAGTTCATTCAGCCTCTGGACGAGCCTCTCCTGTTCCCGAATCCGCTCCTCTTCGTTGCGGCTCGCGATGAGGGCCGGAGCCGTCGCCGCGATCTCGGCGCTCTTTTCGGCGAGGTGGAGCGAGGCCGCCATGCCGACGACGCTCTCCGCGGTGATCCGCGTCACCGACCTGTCGATTTCGGTGAAGGCGTACCATGCGACCGCGCTGGCGCCGCCGGTCAACATGGCCATGCCGCCGAACGCCAGGAACAGTTTGGCCTTGATGCCAAGGGCCGTGCTGCCGTCCTGTTTGCGACCTGCGGTGGCTAACTTTGAAGTGCGCGCTTCGACGTGGGCCGCCCCAGGAGGCTCTTGATCCGATCCATTCATGGCGGCATGCCATCGACCGGAGCGGGCCGGCGTTGCTCGGCGAAGAGCCGACGCCCTGCCCGCCTGTTGGCCACGTCAACGCTGCAGGCGGTCAATCGGCTTGAAGCTGCCATCCGCCTGGATCACGGTGAGGAAGACTTGGTCCATGCCCTGGTTGTCGTCCGGGCCATAGGACAGCGTGATGCCACCAAGATCGAACGTGCCGACCTCCTTGATGGTCGAAAGCAGCCCCACCCGCGTAACCGGACCTTTCAGCTTTCCCAAGGCTTCGACGACAAATCGGCCGACCATGTATCCCTCGAGCGAGACGAAGCCGATCTCCGCATCCGGATTCGCTGCCTTGAGCGCCTTTTGGTACCAGGCCACGAGCGGGAGGCTCAAGTCCCCGGGGAATGGTACGACCTGCGTCACCACTACTCCTTTCCCGTCCTCGCCGAGTTCCTTGGCGAGGGCGTTGGGACCGACGAACGAGATGTTGACGAAGACGGCGTTCAGCTTGAGCCGGCGTGCCAGCTTGATGAACTCCGCGCACGGTTTGTAGGCACCGACCATGACGACGGCCTCGGGATCCGCCTTGCGAATCGCCAGCAGCGCCGTCTTCACCGCGGTCGTGTTGCGTTCGTAAGTGCCTTCGGCGACCAGCTTCATGCCGCGCTTTTCCATCGCCTTCGAGACTCCCGAGAGCCCGGCGCGACCGAAGGTGTCGTCCTGGTACAGGATGGCGATCCGCGATATGCCGAGGTCAGTGGTGAGGTGCTCGATCCAGGCCTCCGTCTCCTGGTCATATGAGCCGCGAACGTTGATCACGTTGCCGAGTGACGGGTCGCGCAGGAAGGCGGCGCCCGTGAACGGCCCGATAAACGGCACCCCCGCTTCCGTGGCGATCGGCTGCGCCGCGTTGGAAGTGGGCGTACCCACCTCGCCGACGAGCGCGAACACTCCGTTCTCTTCGATCAGGCGCTTGGTGTTGGCGATCGCCTTTTCGGGCTCGTACCCGTCGTCGTAGGAGACCAACTCGAGCCTGCGACCGTTAACTCCGCCGGTGGCATTGGCCTCTTTGAAGGCCGCGAGAATCCCTTCCCGCATGCCGAGACCCAGCGCCGCTGCGGGCCCCTCGAAGGCCGCCGATTGTCCGAACACGATCCGGTCGTCGAAGACCCCCGGCTCGGCGTGGGCCGCGACGTCCATGAGCGAAATCGCGCCCAACCACAGCATCGGCGCGACTGCAATCCCTCTGAGCCAGCACGTCATGACACCCCCCCTTTGGTGAGGGCGCGATCCGAACCGAGACGGCTATTGGAAACTAGCTCTGCGCCGCCCGTCGGGCGCCCACCGTTGTCAAATTCTAACACATGTACGCGGCCGGGCAACAACCGAAACCGGAAATCGAATCGAACCGCTCTCGCGGCTTATGCCAAGTCCCAATGATCAGAACCGATGAGCCCAGTCGCGCAGGCCGATAGACATGATGCGCCAGGGCTGATCGACGAGCTTGTTCCAGGCATGGCAGCAATGATCGACGATGTCGTCGAATGAGTCGAAGACGCGGTTGGAGAGCCAGTTGTCGCGCATGAACTGCCAGACGTTCTCGACCGGGTTGAGCTCGGGCGAGCAACGAGACGAGGGTGATGTTTGCGGGAATGTCGAGCTTCGCCGCGGTGTGCCAGCCGGCCTGGTCGACGAGGAGGACCGCATGGGCGCCGTGGGCGACGGCGAGCGATATCTCGGCGAGATGCAGGTTCATGGCCACGGTGTTGCAGAAGGGGAGATCCAGCCCGGCCCCCTTGCTCGCCGCCGATCATGCCTATTCACAATGAGAAACAGCGTGGCGCCCAAACCGGGCGCGCGGGAATCATTCTATAGGAACCTCGTCCTTACCGCAAGCCAACCACATGCCCGCCCCCACATTTGCGACGTTATCGCCTGGCGGCGCCGCCGGCTGCCATGTCCCATGGCGCCGCGATGACCCGCCAGCCGTCCGGGCCCATCGCCTCGATCGGCGCGAACCGAGTCTTGTAAGACATCTTGCGGCTGCCGGCGACCCAGTAGCCCAGATAGACGTATGGCAGCCCCTCGGCCTGGGCCCGGCGGATCAGGCGGATGACCATATAGGTGCCGAGGCTGCGGCCGGTCTCTCTCGGGTCGTAGAAACTGTATACCGCCGACAGCCCGTCGCGGGTCCGGTCGGTGAGGCAGCAGGCGACGAGCCGGCCGCCGGGCCCCCGGCATTCCATCATCCCGGTGTCGAGCGGACTGTCCTCGACCATGGTGCCGTATTCGGCCAAACTCATGCCGACCATCTCGCCGTCCCGGTGGCGGCTTTCCAGATAGCGGATGAACAGCGCGTACTGCTCGGCGGTGCGCCGCGCCCGCCGCGGCTCGACGGCAAGGTCGGCGTTGCGCCGCTCGACCCGCAGCAGCGATCGGCTGGGCCGGAACTCGTCGGCGACGACGCGCACGGGCACGCAGGCCGAGCACCCCGTGCAGGCCGGGCGGTACGCGATCGAATGGCTGCGCCGGAAGCCGGCGCGCGACAGGATCTCGAAATTGGCGGCGCCGCCCGAGCCCGACAGGTCGGCCACCAGCTTGCGCTCCGTGCGGCCCGACAGATAGGGGCACGGCATCTGGTTCGTGACCAGGAAGGTCATGCGCTGTTGGCGCGTCTGGATCGTCATGCTAGCCCGCGATGCTGCCGCACCGCGAACTATGGCGCAGAACGGAAAGCGGCGCTAGTCCCTGTCCCGGATCGCGCCGGCAAGCGCGTTAAGGATGTTGTTCCGGCGCCAAGCGCCGCACCGCCGATGATCACCAGCTCGAACGGCTGGAAAAGCACGGCCGTGTGCCCGCCGAGGGCAACGTAGCCGCCGAAGACGCTGGCGACGACGAGGACGGCGCCGATGATGACAAGCATGCCGCGGCCTTGAACCGACTGGGAGCTCCCGGCCGTCAAGGTCACTTAACTCGGTTAATAAGGGGTTTAGGACGGCCCTCCGGCGAGGGCAGCCGCCAGGTCGGCGATCTGGTCGTCCACATCTTCTATGCCGACCGAGAGGCGTACCAGCCCGTCGCCGATGCCGAGCGCCGCCCGCTTCTCCGGCGGCAGCGAGGCGTGCGTCATGATCGCCGGGTGCTCGACCAGGCTCTCAACCCCGCCCAGGCTCTCGGCCAGGGCGAAGATTCGGCACCGCTCCAGGAACCGGCGCGCCGCCGGCAGCCCGCCCGCGATGACCGCCGTCACCATGCCTCCGAACCCGTGCATCTGGCGGCGCGCCAAGGCGTGCTGCGGGTGGCTCTCGAGGCCGGGGTAATAGACGCGCTCGATCTTCGGCTGGCCGGCCAGCCATTCGGCGACGCGCGCCGCGTTGGCGCAGTGCCGCTCCATCCTGAGCGCCAGCGTCTTCAGGCCGCGTAGCGCGAGAAAGCTGTCGAACGGCCCGGCCACGGCGCCGACCGCGTTCTGCAGGAAGCGCAGGCGCTCGGCCAGCTCCTTGTCGTCGCCCACGACGACGACGCCGCCCACCATGTCGGAGTGCCCGTTCAGGTACTTGGTGGCGGAATGCAGCACCAGGTCGAAGCCGTGCTCCAGCGGCCGCTGCACGTAGGGGCTGGCGAAGGTGTTGTCGGCCACCGTCAACACGCCGCGCCGCCGGCCGATCTCCGCGACGCGCTCCAGGTCGACCAGTTTCAACAGCGGGTTCGTCGGACTCTCCACCCAGATCATCCGGGTGTTCGCCCGGAGCGCCGCCTCCAGCGCCGCCGGGTCGCCGAGGTCGGCGAACGTGAAATCGAGGCCCGCGGAGCGCCGGCGCACGCTCTCGAACAGCCGGTAGGTGCCGCCGTAGAGATCGTCCACGGCAACGACGTGCGAGCCGCTGTCGAGGCAGTCGAGGATGGTCGCCGTGCCGGCGAGGCCCGAGGCGAAGGCGAAGGCGGCGCTGCCGCTCTCGAGATCGGCGATGCAGCGCTCGTAGGCCATGCGGGTCGGATTGTGCGTGCGCCCGTACTCGTAGCCCTTGTGCACTCCCGGACTGTCCTGGACATAGGTCGAGGTGGCGTAAATAGGCACCATGATGGCGCCGGTGGCGGGGTCGGGCGACTGCCCGGCATGGATGGCCCGGGTGGCGAAGGCGGCCCTGTTGGCGCGCGTCTTCGTTCCAGGCGACGGTTTTTCGGGTCGGTCGTTCATGGACATCGCTCTACTTCATGCGCCGGCGCAGGTGGTTCAAGAGGTCGATCCGGGTGATGAGGCCCAGCAGCTCGTCGCCCGCGGTGACGAGCGCCACGTGGCCGCGCCCGAAGATGGGCAGCAGATCGCCCAGGGCGGCCTCGGCGGCGATCGTCTCGATGCGTCGCGTCATGGCGTTGACGACCTTGTCGCGGAAACGCTCCTCGCGGTCGTACACCGCCATCAGGATGTCCGATTCGTCGACGATGCCGACGATCTTGCCGCCGTCCAGCACCGGCAGCTGCGAGATGTCGTACAGCTTCATGCGGCCGTAGGCGGCCAGCAGCGTGTCGTCCGGCGCGGCCGTGACGGTGGCGCGCTCGGTGTGGCGGCGCGCGATCACGTCGCGCAGGTCGCCGTAGCGTTGGCGCTCGAGATAGCCATGGTCGATGAGCCAGTAGTCGTTGAACATCTTCGACAGGTACTTGTTGCCGCTATCGCAGACGAAGCTGACCACGCGCTGCGCCGTCGGCTGGGCCCGGCAGTAGTCGAGCGCGGCCGCGACGAGCGTGCCGGTGGACGAGCCGGCGAGGATGCCCTCGCGCCGCAGCAACTCGCGCGCCGTGGCGAAGCTCAGGGCGTCGCTCACCGTGATCGCCTCCTTCACATACGCCAGCTCGCAGTTGGGCGGCACGAAGTCCTCGCCGATGCCCTCGACCAGCCACGACCCGGCCTCGCCCATGCGCCCGGTGCGCACCATGTCGGCCAGCACCGAGCCCTTGGGGTCGGCGAGGATCATCCGGGCCGCGGGCTGCACGCGGGCGAAGAAGCGGCCCAGCCCGGTGAGCGTGCCGCCCGAGCCCACGCCGCACACGACGGCGTCGACCGCGTGGTCCATCTGCTGCCAGATTTCGGGCCCGGTGCCCAGCTCGTGCGCGGCCGGGTTGGCGGGATTGGCGAACTGGTTAATATAGAAGGCGCCGTCGGTTTCGCCGGCCAGCCGCTCGGCCATGTCCTGGTAGTACTCGGGGTGGCCCTTGCCCACGTCCGAGCGCGTCATGCGCACCTCGGCGCCGAGCGCTCTCAAGTGAAACACCTTCTCCTGCGCCATCTTGTCCGGAATCACGAGGATCAGCCGATAGCCCTTCTGCGCCGCCACCAGGGCCAGCCCCAGCCCGGTGTTGCCGGCGGTCGCCTCGACCACCGTGCCGCCGGGCTTCAACTGGCCATCCCGTTCCGCCGCCTCGATCATCGACAGCGCGATGCGGTCCTTGATCGAGCCGCCTGGGTTCTGGTTCTCGAGCTTGAGGAACAGCCGGCAGGGGCCGGTGTCGAGATGGCGCACCTCGACCATCGGCGTGTTGCCGATCATGGCGAGCACGTTGGCGTGGGCGGTCATGTGTGTCCCTCGGGGCCGCCGACCGACAAACTGCTCAGTTGGCGGGTCGGAAAGCCGCCGGCCTCGAGGCTCGCCACGACGTCCCGCACGTGCCGGGCGTTGCGGGTCTCGATCACGGCGTCCACGTCCGCCCGCCTCGCCGGCAGGTCGGAGAACAGGCGCTGATGGTAGATTTCGAGGATGTTGCCGCCGCTCTCGCCGATCAGCCGGGCGAGGCGGCCCAGCACGCCTGGCGTGTCGGAGATCTCGATCCTGAGCGTCGCCACGCGCCCGTCGCGCACGATGCCGCGCAGCAGCACCTGGGCCAGCAGCCGCACGTCGATGTTGCCGCCGCACACGACGATGCCGACGCGCCGGCCCGCGAACCGCCGCGGGTGGGCCAGCATCGCGGCCAGCCCGGCGGCGCCGGCTCCCTCGGCGATCGTCTTCTGCGTCTCGGCCAACAGATGCACCGCCTGTTCGAGGGGTTCCTCCTCGACCAGCAGGATATCGCTCACCAGGCGCTCGATGATGGCCTTGGTGAGGGTGCCGGGGGTCTTCACCGCGATGCCCTCGGCGATGGTCCCGCTGGCGAAGGCGGGGGCGAGCCCGCTGAGCGCGTGGTGCATCGAGGGACACAGCGCCGATTGCACGCCCACCATCTCGATCGCCGGCCGCAGCGCCTTGGCGGCAAGCGCCACCCCGGACATGATGCCGCCGCCGCCGATCGGCACGACGATGACCTCGAGATCCGGATGGTCGGCCAGCAGCTCAAGCCCGACCGTGCCCTGGCCGGCGATGATCCGCTCGTCGTCGTAGGGATGCACGAAGGCGAGGTTTTCCCGTTCAGCCAGCGCGCGCGCGAACACGGCGGCGCTGTCGATGCTGTCGCCTTCGAGCAGCACGCGCGCGCCGAAGCCGCGGGTGCGCTCGACCTTGGTGAACGGCGCCCCCACGGGCATCACGATGGTGGCGGGAATGCCGAGGCGTTGCGCATGATAGGCCACCCCTTGCGCGTGGTTGCCGGCCGACATGGCGATCACGCCGGCGCCGGCCTCGGCCGCCGTCAGGCTCTTCAGCTTGACGAACGCGCCGCGGTCCTTGAACGAGCCGGTGTACTGCAGGTTCTCGAGCTTCAGGACCACCGCCGCGGCCCCGGTCGCCTCGGCCAGCCGCGGCGCCGGCACCGCCGGCGTGCGCATCACCTGGCCGGCCAGCAGCGCGGCGGCGGCGCGGATGTCGTCGATGCCGATCGTCATGGCAGGGGTCGCCGCGGCGGCGGCCCTCACGGTTGTTCCGGCAGTAGGATCAAGCTCTCGCCCTCGATCTCGACCATAGAGAGGTATGCGCCGTCGCGCCAGCGCCCCATGAGGTCGGCGTAATGGTGCGAGAACGGATTGCCGGACTGGCCGGTGGCGACGATGAAGCGCGAGCGCTCGAGTTGGGCCAGATCGAAGATCGCCCGCAGCCCGGAGCCGTGCACGTTGGGGAACAACGCATCCGGCCCTTGCGCCGGCACGGCGCGGTTCAAGGTGTCGGCGCCGCCCGAGGTGGCGATGGCGGGCGAAACCCAGCCTCCGACGAGTGGCAGGCGGCCGAGGATCCGATTGACGAAGACGGCGGGGTGCGCCTCGCCCCAGCGCCAATCCTCCGGCCGCTCGCCGTAGGCCGCGGCAAGCTCGCTCACCGCCTCGTCGAGCGCCGCCGCGAGCTGGCGCTCGCAGCTCTCCGTCTCGGGCGTCTCCGCGTCGTCGCACCAGTCCACGGCGCCGGGCCGCAGCGCCAACTCCGCCAATCCGTCATGCCATAGGGAATCGAACGCCTCGCCCAGGTCGTCGGCGAACGCGCGGCGCTCGAACGCCCGTCGCCAGGCGATGTAGATCAGCGGCGCCGCCTGGTTGCGCTCCATGCGGAAATTCCACGCCTCCAGCAGCGCCAGCGCCACCCTCGGCCCGGCGTCCTCAGGCGGCTGCACGGCGCCGGCGCCCGCCAGCATGCGGGGCAGAAGCTCGCTGGCGGCGAGCGACAAGGTGTCCTGCTGCATGCTCGCCATGTCGTCGAGCGCGAGGCCGCTCGCATCGGCCAGAAACTGCCCGATGCGTCGGATGCGGTGCGGCGGCTCCCAGCGCGCGGCGATGAAATGGGGGTAGCCCGGCTCGACGATCCTGTTGTTGGCGGTGCCGACCCAGCCGGCCGGCGGGTCCGCAGACTGCGGCAGTTCGGCGAACGGCACCAGCCCGAGCCAGTCGTAGTCGCCGGACCAGCCCGGCGCCGGCATTTGGCTGCCGGCGTGGATCGACTTGCGCACCGGCACCCGGCCGGCCGCCAGGAACCCGATGGCGCCCTCGACGTCGGCATAGACGACGTTCTGCTGCGGGCAGTGGAAATCCCGCAGCGCGGCGCGAAACTCGGCGGCGTCGGCGGCCCGGTTCATGCGGTACACGGCCTCGACCGTTCTGTCGTCCTCGGCAAGGCACGTCCAGGCGAGCGCGTGCACGATCTCCTCGCCGGGCTCGTTCACCACCACGGGTCCGTGGCGGCTCTCCCGCACTGTCATCGCGATCGGCTCTCCGCCGCGCACCAGGATGACCTCCTCGCGGCGGTCGAACGCTCGCGGGCCGTCGGGGGTCTGGTATCGGCCGTCCGGCGCCAGCCGTTCGACGAACAGGTCCTGGGTGTCGCCCTGGGTCGTCGTGACACCCCATGCCACGCGGCCGTTGTGCCCGACCAGGACGAACGGGTTGCCGGGCAGCGTGCCGCCGGTAACGCTTAGGCCCGGCGTCTCAATGCGCGCCAGGTACCACTGGATCGGCGCCGCCAGCGGCAGATGCGGGTCGTTGGCGAGCAGCGGCTTGCCGCTGGCGGTGCGCCGTCCCGCGACCGCCCAGTTGTTCGAGGCGGCGCGCGGGCGGTCCCCGAGCATGCCGGCCGCGTCGCTCTCGGGGGCGGCCGGCCACAAGGCTTCCAGCCGCGCCGGGTCGAGCAGGCGCGCCAGCCTCAGGCGCAGCGCCTCGTCCCGCCAGTTGCCGCTGAGCTGCAACGCCAGCAGCCGGCCCCAGGCCAGCGTGTCGGCCGGCCGCCACGGCTGCGGGCGATAGCGCAGCAGATGGAACTCCGGCGGCCACGGCCCGCGATGGGTGGCGATGAAGGCGTTGACGCCGGCCGCGTAGGCCTCGAGCGCGGCCACCACCTCCGGCGCCAGCAGCGCCACGTTCGCCTCCGCCCGCCGGTACAGCCCGAGCACGCGCATCAGCCGGTCGGATTCGACCGCGCGCTCGCCCAATATCTCCGCCAGGCGGCCGGCGGCGGCGCGCCGCCAAAGGTCCATCTGGAACAGCCGGTCCTGCGCGTGCGCGAAGCCGAGCGCGAAATAGGCGTCGCGTTCGCCGTCCGCGCGCACGAGAACGAGCCCGTCCCGGTCGCGGCGGATTTCGGCCGGCCGGTCGAGCCCGGCCACCGCGATCGAACCGGAGGTCCGCGACGGCGACAGGCTCAGCCAATAGAACCCCAGCCCGGCGACCGAGGCCGCTAGCGCAACGAGTGCGCCGAGTGCTCCGACGCCGAGCCGCAGCCAACGCCGGCGCCTCATGCGCTTCCCCTCGCCGTTTCGGGTGCCATCGCACCGATGAGTGACAGAACCCGCAGGCTGCGATAGAAGGCGGGCAACGTCAACGAGGCGGAGTCCAGATGGAGAAGCGGTTCCCCGACGTGCGCGCCATGGTGGCGGCCCTGCAGCCGAGCTACCCCGTCTATTGCCTGCGGCCCGAGGTGCTGCGCCGCACCGTGGCGCGCTTCCTCGACCTGTTTCCGGGCCGCGTCCTCTACGCGGTGAAGTGCAATCCGCATCCCCGCGTGCTGCGCGCGCTGTACGACGCCGGGATTCGCCACTTCGACACCGCCTCGCTGCCCGAGATCGCGCTGGTGCGCGAGAGTTTCCCCGACGCCGGCGCCTATTTCATGCATCCGGTGAAGGGGCGCGCCGTGATCCGCACCGCGGCGCGGGTTTACGGCATCGACACCTTCGTCATCGACCACGAGGACGAGCTGGCGAAGGTGCTGGACGAGACCGCGGGCGGCGAGGGGGTCACGCTGGTGGTGCGCCTCGCCACGCCGCCGGTCGAGGGCGCCTTCTATCACCTGTCGGCCAAGTTCGGCGCCGCGCCCGAGGCCGCCGCGGCGATGCTGCGCGAGGCCCGCTCGCGCGGCTGCCAGGTGGGGTTGTCGTTCCACGTCGGCTCGCAGTGCCTTTCTCCCGGCGCCTTTACCACGGCGCTGGAGATCGTGGGCCGGGTGCTCGCGATGGCGGCGACGCCGATCCAGATCCTCGACGTGGGCGGCGGCTTTCCCACCCGCTACCTCGACGACAACGTGCCGCCGCTGGAAAGCTACATGACGGCGATCGAGGCGGCGTTGCCGGCCCTGGGCCTGCGCCGCGACTGCGTGCTCATGTGCGAGCCGGGCCGGGCGCTGGTGGCCGACGGCGTCTCGCTCGTCGTCCAGGTGCAGCTGCGCAAGGACGACCGGCTCTACATCAACGACGGCATCTACGGCTCGCTGTCCGAGATGGTGACCGCGGGGCTGCGCCTGCCGGCGCGCCTGGTGCGCCTGAAGCGCGCGCGCCCCGACGCCAACGCCTCGTTCGTGCTGAACGGCCCGACCTGCGATTCGCTTGACGTGTTGCCGGCCACCTTCGATCTGCCGGCGGACGTGCGCGAGGGCGACTGGATCGAGATCGACCGGGTCGGCGCCTACAGCTACGCGCTCGCCAGCCGCTTCAACGGCTTCTACCCGGAGACCCTGGTCACGGTCGACGACGCGCCGGTGTGAGGGCGAGGGTCGCTATCGACCGGGATGCCGAATCGGGGTATTGTTGGCGGCTCTCGGTCGGAAGTGTTGCGATGCGGAATTTCGATTTCGTCGTGGAACGGGACCCGGAGACGGGCCTGCTAGTCGGCTACGTGCCGGGCTGGCCCGGCGCCCATTCGCAAGGGGTTGATCTCGATGAGCTTCAGGAGAACCTCCGGGAAGTTATCGAGATGCTTCTTGAGGAGGGTGAACCGAAGCTCGATTCGGAGTTCGTGGGTGTGCGCAAAATCCAGGTTGCGTGAGGGTGGGTGGCATCCCCGTCCTGAGACCGCGCGAGATCGTTGCGTGCCTGGAGCGGCTTGCTTTCGTCGAGGTTCGGCAGCGCGGATCGCATAAGCAGTTTCGCCATCCCGATGGCCGAAGCACCACGCTGCCGTTTCATCCGGGCCGGGACATTTCCCCTACGCTTCTTCGCAAGATCGCCAGAGACATCGGGTTGACGGTAGAGGAGCTTCTCGGCCGTCGCTGAGACGCGGCCGGCTCACCGTGATCTTGCCCCGGTGGAAGTCGATCTTAGTGGGGCACGGCCCCAGCGATACCGGCGCCGGAGTCGCCGCGCGTGTAGCGCCGGCCTTGCGACACAGCCGATCGAATCTCCCCTGCAGCTCCGCCGGCCCGTCAATGACCAACAGCGACCTCGGCGCCTCACGCCGCCGGTGGCGCAGCGCGCGGTTGGCGCCAGTCGAGCGCGGTATGGAGGGCCAGCGCCAGCAGCACGACGGCGCCGCCGGCAATCGTGTGCGGCCCCGGGTCCTCGGCGAACAGCAACCACACCCAGAGCGCGCCCAGGATCGCCTCGCTCACCGTGATGAGCGTGCCCTCGGCCGCCGGGATGAGCCGCGCTCCGGTGGTATAGAGAATGAGCCCGAGGCTGAGCTGGCCGACGCCGAGCAGCGCAAGAAAACCGAGGTCGCCGGCAGACACGGCCAGCGGCTCGGCGAACAGTAGGGAGAACAGGAACCCGAAGACGGCCGCGAGACATGCCGCCGGCGTCATGCGCACCTCGGCATGGCGGCGCAGGATCACGGTGGCGGTGGCAAAGGCGAAGGCGATGACGAGGGCCAGAAGGTCGCCGGCAAGCGAGCTGCTGCCGAACGAGGCCGACATCATGAGGGTAATGCCGCCGACCGCGGCGAGAATGGCGAGCCAGCGGCGCAACGGGACCCTCTCGCCGAGGAACGCGAGGCCAAGCAGCGCCGCGATGAACGGCGACAGGCTCTGGATGATGAGCACGTTGGCGACCGTCGTGTAGCTCAAGGCGATGATGAAGCAGGTGGAGGCGCTGGCGAAACACAACCCGACCGCGACGCCGGCGAGCCCGACGCGGCGGAACACCTCGACCGTGCGCCGGCGCTCGCGCAAGGCGATGTAGAGGAACATCGCCACGGCGGCGAACAGCGTGCGCCAGAATACGATGGTCCAGGTTTCCGCCTCGACGGCGCGCACGATCGGGCCGCCGGTGCTCCACACCACGACGGCGAGCGCCACCAGCAGGATACCGCGCCGATGCTGCGCCGCGTCATGGTGGGCGAGGGCGCCGGCGGTCGAGGGGGCCGAGGGCGATGTCATCGGGGCTCCGTCTTGATCGCCCGGCGCGGATTTGCCAAGCATTGGGGGAAGGCGCGGCTGTCGCGCTGGCTAACACGAAGGAACCTGCACTGTCCATGCGCGACCGGTCTCTCCTCGCTCTCGGCGCCGCCGGGTTCCACCGCATCCATTACACCGAGTGGGGCGCCGGCCCCGTCGTCCTATGCGTGCACGGGCTGACTCGGAACGGCCGCGACTTCGACCGCCTCGCCGCCTCGCTCTCGGGCCGCCGCGTGGTCTGCCCCGACGTGGTCGGCCGCGGCCGCAGCGACTGGATCGACCCGGCGGGCTACGGCTATCCGCAATATCTCGCCGACATGACCGCGCTCATCGCGCGCCTGGGCGTGGACGAGTTGGACTGGGTCGGCACCTCGATGGGCGGCCTCATCGGCATGATGCTGGCGGCCCAGCCCAACTCGCCGGTGCGCCGCCTGGTGCTGAACGACATCGGGCCGTTCGTGCCGAAGGCCGGGTTGGAGCGTCTCGCCGGGTACGTCGGCGCCGACCCGTCGTTCGCCGACCTGGGCGAGGTCGAGGCCTATCTGCGCCGCGTGCACGCGCCGTTCGGGCCGCTCGCCGACGCCGACTGGCGCCACCTGGCCGAGCACGGCCACCGGCGATGCTCCGACGGGCGCCTGCGGCTGCACTATGACCCCGCCATCGGGAAGCCGTTCCGCGACGGGACGCTCGCCGACGTCGACTTGTGGCAGCTCTGGGACCGGATCGCATGCCCGGTGCTGGTGCTGCGCGGCGCCCGCTCCGATCTGCTCCTCCCGGCGACGGCGGCCGAGATGGCGCGGCGCGGTCCGCTCGCCCGCGTGGTCGAATTGCCCGGCATCGGCCACGCGCCGGTGCTGATGAGCGCGGACCAGATCGCCATCGTCGCCGACTGGCTGGCCGGCCGATGACGGCTGAGGGCGACCGCTTCGTGGCGCGCCCGCCCTGGTGGGGCGGCGATTTGCAGACGTTGCGCAATTTCTTCCGCCGCGCCCCCACGCTCGACGGTCATGCGGCCGAGCGCGTCGAGTTCGCCATGCCGGACGGCTCGGGCGACCGGCTGGTCGGGACGCTGAACCGCCCGGCGAACGGCGCCGCCGAGCGCCCGCTCGTCATGCTCCTTCCCGGCATGGCCGGCACCGAGGACAGCCATTACATTCGGGCGAGCGCGCGGCATTTCCTGTCGCTCGGCTATCCGGTGCTGCGGCTCAACCTGCGCGGGGCCGGGCCGTCGCGCCCGCTGTGCCGCTTCCAGTACCACGCCGGACGCAGCGAGGATTTGGCGGCGGCGATCGGGCGGTTGGACGGCCGGCTGGCCGCCCGCGGCCTACTGGTGTTCGGCTTCTCCCTCGGCGGCAACACGCTGCTGAAGTACCTGGGCGAGATGGGCCGGCGCGCGCCGGTATTGGCGGCGGCGACGGTCTCGGCGCCGATCGACCTCAAGGCGACGCAGGTCCGCATGATGGCGCCGCGCAACCGCGTCTATCACGATTACATGCTGCGCCAAATGAAGCGCGAGATCGTGGCGCCGGGCTCCCAGTTGTCCGAGGAGGAGCGCGCGAGCCTTGCGACGATCCGCAACCTGTACCAGTTCGACGACCGGCTGACGGCGCCGCGCAATGGCTTCGCTGGCGCCGACGACTACTACGCCCGCAGCAGCGCGTCGGCGTTCGTCATGCACATCCGAGTGCCGACCCTCGTGCTGCACGCCCGGAACGATCCTTGGATTCCCTTCGCCTGCTACGCCGAGGTCGACTGGCGCGCCAATCCGCGGCTCAAGGCCCTGTTCCCGCGCGACGGCGGCCACGTCGGTTTCCACGCGCTCGGCGGACGCGGGACTTGGCACGACCGGAGCATCGCCGCCTTCTTCGCCGGCTTGGCCCGCTGAGCGATTAACCCTGCGACGGCCGCCAGTTGTCGAGCCACACTTCCAGCGGCATGACCGCCGGCTCGTGCCCGTTCTCGTAAAAATAGGAATCGACGGCGTACTCGGCGCCGGTCCCGGTCTCGACCATCACGGCCGTGTTGGTGATGAAGTCGTTGTAGCGGAAACCCCAGAGCGAGCCGCGCCGGGCCGGTGTGCCGACCCGGTGCCAGCGCAGCAGGCCGTCGCCCGCCATCATCCACAGGTATGTCGTGGTGTTGACCGTCTCGTCGATGCAGTCGAGCTGGCCGGGGTCGCTGTTGAAGGTCGAGGCGGCGGCGCGGTCGTCGGCGGTGCCGACGGCCCAAGCGACCAGCGTCTCCATGAGGGCGACGGCACGTCCGACGCGGGCGCGTTCCTCGGCCGCACCGGCCGGGGGCGGCTGGAACAGCGCCCTCACCTCGGCCCAGCCGCTCTCGCTCATCTTGACGGCGGTTCGCGAGTCGCAGCCGTAGCCGTGGCAGACGGTGAAATTGGCCGGCGTCGGGTTCTCCTCGGCGTATCTGTCGAGGAGCCGCTCACCGCCGCCCGCGCAGCCGGCGAGCAGCAAGGCCAGCGCCGCCGCGACGGCTCGCGGATCGGCGGCCGGCGGCTTCAGCATCGCGCCGATCCGGCGGGCACGTCTCGCCACACCTTCAGTATTGCCCCAAGTTGATGAAGACGCCGAAGCGGAACGTGCCCAGGAACGCGCCATCGGTCGCGAAGTTGTAGTCGAAGCCGAAGGTCGAGGACTCCCCCGATACCTCGGCGCCGGGCAGGTATTCGCCCCAGGCCGCGAACCGGATGCCGCCCTGCAAGCCGCCGTAGTATTCGGAATCCATCGGCACGTCGATCTCGAACCCGACGGCGGGTCCCACCTGGACGGTACTCTTGCTGAACTTCTCCTGGACGCCGCCGCCGCCGGTCTCGTCCGTCTCGGCCTCGATCTCGGCGAAGGTGAAGCGCGGGCCGCCGAGCACGTTCAGGGAGCCCCAATCCCACTCCGCCGCCTTGATGCCGATGTAGGGCGTGAACGAGCCGCCTATCCGGTAATTGATGAACGTGTCCGGATCGCCGAAGGGCGGGTGGTTGCGCTTCTTGAGGCCCTCGTCGCCGCCGCCGGCGGTCAGGCTGCCCTTCATGCCGACAAACGGCTCCCAGGGCACAAGCAATTTGCTCATGCTACCGACGTTGCCGACGTTGCCGATGTTGGCCTTGTCCTTCTCGCCGAGTATATAGCGGGCGTCGGCGTGAAAGTTGAACGCGCCGTAGGAGATGTTCTCGCCCTTGGCCTCGCCGCTGAACGAGGTATGCTGTCGCGTGCCGATGCTGCCGAAGGTGTAGCCGGGAGTAAGCGCGAACTGCCACGTCCCGTAACCCAGTTTCGGCGCAAGCGGCTCCAGCAGGACGACCTTTTGTTCGATCTGCACCTGCAGGGGCTCCTCTGGCTCGTCCGCGACGCTCGTCGATTCCTCGACGAGCAGCGGCTCCCCCACGAGATACGGTCGGATCAGCAGGATGACTTCGCTCTCGCCTTTCTGGTATCGCTCGCTCTTGAAAAGCTGGCCGAGGAAGGGGACGTCTCGGATGCCGGGGAATTTGTCATCGATCTTCGGCAGGTCTTGCTGGAACAAGCCTCCGACTACGATCAAGCCGCCCGGTTTCACTTCGGCCGGCAAGGAGATGGTTTGCTGCGTCACCATGCCTGCCGCGTCGATCACGGTCCTGTCGATGTTCAACGACGAGCCGATCATGCCGGTCTCCAAGATCTTGGGACCGATGGTCACGCCAAGGAGGAAATTCTCGGTCCTAAAGGTGCCGTCGTCGCCTAGGACAAGAAACCCACCTTCGGCCTTTATCTCCGTGGTGGTCTGCCCATCGATCTCGCCCGGGATTTCACTAAAATTGAACCCGCTGCTCATCAACTTCGAGCCGGTAAAGTATACTTCGATGTCTTGCTCGAAAACGTCGTCGCGGAGACCGGGCTCCGCTTGGTCAACGTTGGCGAATCCGGGCACATCGAGCACTGCCCAGCTCGCTCCTCGGGGCAAGCCGATCTGCTCCAACACGCTCGTTGACACTTCGACGATCTTGACTTGGATCTGCACCTGCACCAGCGGAGCCTCCGCCACCACCGCGCCGGCCGGCGAAGGTCCGACGGCCAATAACGCCAACACGGCCAGACACGGCGCGGCCATTAGTCGAAGCATGATTTCCCCCTCGTGACGCGTCCCCCGCGGCATCGCGGCCGTCTTTACGGGACGCATGTGCAGATTCCGCACTCTCCTTACCTACGAACGACGGCTGCCCCGTCCTTACCTACGAACGACGGCTGCCCCGTCGGCCCGCACGCGGCGCGCCGCTACTCGGCACTGGCCTCCACTCTCCCCAAATTCGCCAGTCCCCCGAGACCGAAGGCAAGGCCGAAACGCAGGCCGACAAAGAACGACCCTTCGGTCTCGACCTCGTACTGGTTGTTCAGGGTCTCGGACTCGAAGTCGAACTGGCTGCCGGGCAGGTATCCCAGCATGAGCGCGAGCCGCCACGCGGCAATTCTGCCCGCGATATTGGGGAGGTTGGCGGGCGGGCCCCCTTCCAATTCCCACCCGACCATCGGGCCGAGCCGGAGGTTGACTTGGGAGTCTTCGTTCTGGACGCCGCCGCCCCCGCTCTCGTCCGTCTTGAACTTGGTCTCCGAGATCGCTCCCTGAACGCCGGCCAGGCCGTTGACGCGCATTCCGTTGGCGAGCGTCGCCAGCGGGTAGCCCATATAGGCCCCCATCGTGACGAACTGCCTGTACCCGATGGTCGTGTCGCCGTCGCCGCCTGGGTGAAGGTTCTCGCTCAGCAGGGTCTGCCGGCCGGCGAGCGCCGCGCCGAGCCACGCGCCGAAGAAAATGCCGGGGCCGAGGTTGGCGACGTTGCCGACGTTCCCCAAGTTGGCGATGTTGGCGATGTTGGCGCCGTTCGGATGATAGCGGTAGTCGAAGTTGAGGCTGGCCTGATTGGAGGTGCTCTGGCCCTCGAACTCGTCGCCGAACGCCTTCAAACTGGCCGATCCGGTGCCGAACTCGGCGCCGAGGTTGATGGCAAAATCGGACATGGGCGCGACGCCGCTCGGCTGCACCGCGCCGAGCTCGGTCGGCGGTCGGTCCTTCGGCTTGACAAGCACGATTTTCGAACTGGCGTCGATCTTGATCTTGGTGGTACCATCCTTATGCACGACAAAGGTTCCAGTGTCGTAAGTTTCGCCGCTGGTCCGGTCCTTGATCTTGATCTTGTAGTAACCGGCCGGCAATGTAACGTCGACCTTGCCCGGCTCCGCGTCCACCCGTCCACCCGCCGGATTGGCGTCCGTTTTAGGTTTCTCCGAGGCGCCCGGATTGCCCATGTTAATTTCGATGCCCTTGCCGTCATAGTCCTTGACGGGCACTTCTGTGCCGTCGGGCCTTACCGCCACGATTTGCATGTCCTGCGCGTTCTTCGCCGCCGCGTCGCCGCCCAGGGTGAGTCCGACTTTGCCGACGTCGAGGCCATTGGCCCAAGCGGGCACGGCAAGGCCGAAGACCAGGAACAAGGCGGCGAGAAAACCCCGAGATTTCGCGTTCATGGCTTGGCCCCCCTACCATCGCCGCACGCAGTCCGCTGTCTGGAATGTAGCGTATGCTTGGCCGCCCCCCGAGTCTAGCGGCACGCCAGCGTGGCTACCAGTCGAGGCATGATTCCTCTCCTTCGGCCCGCAAGCATCGGTCTTGCAACTGGTCCCCAGTCTACCGCTCGACGTCGAGCGCCATATGCAGCACGCTGGTCCGCTCGCCGTCGGAGAAGGCTTCCGTGGCGTCCGTCTTGCGGAACGTGAGCTTCACCTTGCGGCCGGCCAGGCCGACGACCTCGGGCGTGTCGTCCCCCACCAGCTCGGCGAGAACCGCCGGGATGCGCCCGGCGGCGAAGATGTCCTTGACGCGGAACGCCGCGCCGTCGCGGCGGGCGGCGCTGTCGAGGCGCCGGCGGCTCTTGGATACGCTGAAGGTGCCGGCGAGCGGGTCGAACCGGTCGCCCGGCCACAGCATGCTGAGTCTGATGTCCCTCAACTCCTCAGATTCCGGCATCTCGATGACGGCGACCGGGCCGTCGCCGACGATCTCCCACGGGCCGGAGGCCGGCGCCAATACGGCGGTATCCTCGTCGATGCCGACGCCGACCGCAATCGCGTTGCGCGCCAGCGCGACCACGTGCCGCCCCAACAGGCCGCGCGCGAAGAAATGCGCGTCGATCAGCACGCGGTCGATGAGCGCGAACCCCGGCGCCTGGAACAACTTGCCCTGCTTTAGAGCGTCGATGCTGCTGCTCGACCCGCATTCGCACAGCGTCATCGGCCCGGCGATCATTGCGCCGGCGCTGGCGCCCGCGACCGGCGCGCCGGCCGTGGCGAAGCGCCGGCGCAGCGCCGCGAGTGCCGGCGAATCGCGGCCCTCGGGCCGCCAGATCTCGGACAGGCGCTTGGGATCGCCGCCGCCGAAGAAGAAACCGTCGCAGGCCGCGAGTTCGCTTGCGATCCCGGCATCGCCCATGTCGCGCGCCTCGAGATCGAACACCTTGAGGCGCACCTCGGCGAAGTTCTCGAACAGGCGCTGCGGCTCGCCGTCGCCCTCATCGGCGCTGTCGATGAGGCATAAGAGCGGGTCGGCGCCCGCCGCAGCGACGAAAGGCCGGAAGTGGTCGAGCGTGCCGCGTCCGCCGCCGTGCAGCAGCAGCGCGCCCCTGCCGGTCCGGCGCTCCTGCGGCGTCACCCGTTCGCCGCCCGGGCGCAGCGGAGCCATGTAGACGGAGGCGTCGGCCGCCCGGACCTCGCCCGGCGCGAAGCAGCCCGTGAGCAGAGCGAGGACTACGCCCAGCAACAATCGCACCGCGGACCGCGCGGCGGCGCTCAACCGGCCTTGAGCCGCCTTGCGGCCTCGACCGCGGCGTAGCTGAGGATGGCGTCGGCGCCGGCCCGCTTGAATGCGATGAGGCTTTCCATCATCGCCTTTTCGCCGTCGAGCCAGCCGCGCTCGGCCGCCGCCCGCAGCATGGCGTACTCGCCGCTCACTTGATAGACGAACGTCGGCATGAGGAACGCCGCCTTGACGCGGGCCAGCACGTCGAGATACGGCATGCCGGGCTTCACCATGATCATGTCGGCGCCCTCGGCGATGTCGAGGGCGCACTCCCTGAGCGCCTCGTCGCCGTTGGCCGGGTCGATCTGGTAGGTGCGCTTGTCGGCGGCGCCCAGGTTCGCCTTCGAGCCGACCGCGTCGCGGAACGGGCCGTAGAACGCCGACGCATACTTGGCCGCGTAGGAGAGAATGCGCACGCCCTGGTGTCCGGCGGCGTCGAGCGCGTCGCGGATGCGGCCCACCCGCCCGTCCATCATGTCGGAGGGCGCGACGATGTCGACGCCGGCCGCCGCCTGGAGAAGCGCCTGCCGGCACAGCACCTCGACCGTCTCGTCGTTGAGCACGCGCCCGGCGCGCACCAGCCCGTCATGGCCGTGGCTCGTGTAGGGGTCGAGCGCCACATCGCAAATGACGCCGAGCTCGGGCAGCGCCGCCTTGAGCGCGCGAACGGCGCGGTTGCACAGGTTGTTCGGATCGGTGGCCTCCTCGGCGCCGGGGCACTTGCGCTCCGCCGGCACCACGGGAAAGACGGCGACGGCGGGGATCCCGAGTTCCGCCGCGGCCGCCGCCGCGTCCACCAGTGCCGCGAGCGACAGGCGGTGCACGCCGGGCATCGAGGAAACCTCGACCCGCGATTCCGGCCCCTCATGCACGAAGACCGGCCAGATCAGGTCCTCGACGGCGAGCCGGTTCTCCGCCACCAGCGCGCGGCTCCAGGCGTCGGCGCGGTTGCGGCGCAGCCGCACCCGCGGGTACTGGCCGGGGGGCGCCGGCATTTCGCCCGGCGGCGCCGGCGCCTCGACCGGCCGCAGGAATCGGGTCGTCCTTGCCATGGCGATTCCTGAGTTTAAGGGTCGGCCACCGTTGGGTCCAGTCGGCACTATTTCAGGTCGAAGGTCCAGCGCAGCGCTTTGCCTACGTCGACCTCGCGGAACCCGACCGAAACATAGCCGCGCTTCTCGCACTCGGTGTCGCCGACGATGACGAACGGATCCTTCTCGGTGCAGAACGGAAAGTCGCCGCTCCAGGTGCCGTCGCCGTTCCAGGCGTATACGTAGTATCTCTGGTAGCGCAGGTCGTCCTGCAAGACCGTGGCGCACGCGCCCGCGTCGATGTTCCACCAGCCCTGGGACACCCACTGTTCCTTGTCGCGGTAGCCGAACGCCGCCGACACCGAATTTGCCGTCTTGTTGCAGATGCGGAACTCGGCCTCCGCCGCGTGAACGGTGGCCAAGAAGAAGCCGACGGACACGGCCGCGATGGCAGCGATGCGATGCGTCATGCCCGTCGTCCGGTCTTTCGCTGCCGCGATGATGCTCCGTTCCCGCGCCGCAGGCAATCGACGCGAACGCTTAGTCTGGGGTAGGGTGCGGCGGGGAAGGGGCATGGGCGATCCAGCGGAACTGAGCCAGGCGCGCTTCGGCGGCCTCGTCGTCGTGACGCTGAACCGGCCGCAGGCGCTGAACGCGCTCACGCTTGCCATGATCCGGCGGCTCGACGCCTTGCTCGCGGCCTGGGCGGCGGACCCCGCGATCGCCGCCGTTGCCATCGCCGGCGCCGGCGAGCGCGCGTTCTGCGCCGGCGGCGACGTCCGGGCGCTGTACGACGCCGGCCGGCGCGGCGATCCGCTGGTGCGCGATTTCTATCGCGCCGAGTACCGGCTCAACCATCGAATCAAATGCTATCGGAAACCCTATGTCGCGTTCATGGATGGTATCGCCATGGGCGGCGGCGTCGGGGTCTCCGTGCACGGCTCGCACCGCATCGCCACCGAGCGCAGCCTGTTCGCCATGCCGGAGGCGGGCATCGGCTTCTTTCCGGACGTCGGCGCGACGTGGTTCCTTGCGCGCTGCCCGGGGGCGATCGGCTTATATCTCGGCCTCGGCGGCGCGCGCATCCGCGCCGCCGACATGCTGTACGCCGGCATCGCAACGCATCACGTGCCGAGAAGGCACTGGCCGGCCTTGCGCGACGGACTGGCGGACGAGGCGACGCCGGCGGGCGTGACGGCGCTCATCGAGCGTTTCGCCGCGCCGCCGGGCGAGGAGGGCCAGTTGCCGCAACGGCGCGCCGCCATCGATCGGGCGTTCGCGGAGCCGACGGTCGAAGCGATCCTGGCTTCGCTCGACCGCGTCGGCGACGCTTGGGCCGGCGCCACGGCGGCGGCCATGCGCCGCTCGTCTCCCACCAGTCTCAAGGTCACGCTATGCGCGTTAGGGCAAGCACGCGCGCTCGATTTCGCGGCGGCCCTTGCGGTCGAGTATCGCTTGAGCCAGCGCTTCATGCAGGGCCGCGACTTCTACGAAGGCGTGCGCGCCGCCGTCATCGCCAAGGACCGCGCGCCGCGCTGGCAGCCGGCGGAACTGGCGGCCGTGACGGATTCGCAGGTGGCGGCGTACTTCGCGCCGCTGGCCGAGCCCGACCTGACGCTAGTACCGACTTTCACGGATAGGTAGCACGCATGATCGCCGCCCGCAGGATGACCGGCAGGAGCCGACGCGAAGGCGATGCCAGCATCGACGAGCGTCGGCGACGAACCGGGGGCCTGCGGGC
>CAYPKW010000001.1:100008-117999 GCA_964411425.1 uncultured Rhodospirillaceae bacterium | reverse complement strand
GCCGCGTCCCTACGGGCTGCGGCGAAAATCGTCAGCTGCGGCGTCGAAGCCCTTGACCGTATGCTGGATACGCTCCGCGGGCTTCTCCTGGCCGCCGGCGATTTTCGACCTGCAGCGCGGCTCATGAGGAGTTCCGAAACAGGCTCTAAGCCCGCGGCGCGCGGCGGCGGTACAGCAGGATAGCCGCGACGACGGCGGCGGCGCCGATCGCGGCCAGCACGCCCAGCACATAGACATTGCCGAACGCGGCGTCGAGAATCACCTGCACCAGGACCAAGATTAAGTTGTAGGCCCTGACCGCGTGTTCGAGGATGTCCACGCCGGCGCTACCTCGCGCCGACCCGCACGTAGGAGCCGGGTGCGTCCTCGATCGGCTTCAACTTGCCGGCGCCGATCCGGCGCGCCGGGACCGAACCACCGGCGAACTTCGCCAACCACTTCGACCATTCCGGCCACCATGAACCGGCGACTTCCTTGGCGCCGGCCAGCCAGTCGTCCGGCTCCTTGGGCAGCTTCGGGTTGACCCAATGGTGGTACTTCCGCGCTCCGGGCGGGTTCACGATGCCGGCAATGTGGCCCGAGCCCGCCAGCACGAACTTGATCGGGCCGCGGTACAGCCGGGTGGCCGCGTACACGGACTTCCACGGTGCGATATGGTCCTCGCGGCTGGCGAGCACGAAGCTCGGCGCCGCGATCTTGCCGAGGTCGATCGGCACACCATCGAGTTCGATGCCGCCCGCCCGGGCCAGCAGGTTCTCCTGGTACATCTTGCGCAGGTAGAAGCCGTGCATCGCCGCCGGCATGCGCGTCGAATCCGAGTTCCAGTACAGCAGGTCGAACGGGAACGGGTCCTTGCCCAGCAGATAGTTGTTCACGACGAACGACCAGATCAGATCGTTGGCGCGCAGCATGTTGAAGCTGTTCGCCATGGCGCTGCCTTCGAGGTAGCCCTTCTCGCTCATGCGTTGCTCGAGCGCCGCTAGCTGCTCCTCGTCGATGAATACGCCGAGCTCGCCGGGATCGGCGAAGTCGACCAGCGCGGCGAGGAAGGTGGCGCTCTTGATCCGGTCGACGCCCTTGGCCGCCATGTAGGCAAGCGTGCAGGCGAGCAGCGTGCCGCCCAGGCAGTAGCCGACCGCGTTGATCTCCCGTTCGCCGGTCGCCTTTTCGATGGCGTCGAGCGCCGCCAACGGGCCATCGACCATGTAGTCGGCGAAGGTCTTGGCGGCGAGCCGTTCGTCCGGATTGACCCAGGAGACGACGAACACGGTGATGCCCTGGTCCACCGCCCACTTGATAAACGAATTGTCGGCGCGCAGGTCGAGGATGTAGAACTTGTTGATCCAGGGCGGAATGACGAGCAGCGGCCGGCGCATCGCCTCGGCCGTGGTCGGCGCGTATTGCAGAAGCTGCATCAGATCGTTCTGATAGATCACCTTGCCTGGGGTGACCGCGACGTTTTGCCCGAGCCTGAAGGCCTTGGCATCGGCCATCTTGACAGAGAGCTGGCCTTTGCCGCTCTCCAGGTCCGCCAGCAAGTTCTGCAGTCCCTTGACCAGATTCTCGCCCTTGCTCTCCACGGTGGCGCGCAATACCTCCGGGTTGGTCAACACGAAGTTGCTGGGCGCCATGGCGTCGACGAATTGGCGCGTGTAGAAGTCGACCTTCTTGGCGGTCTTGTCGTCCAGCCCCTCGACCTCGCGCACGGTCGATTGCAGCCAGCGAGCCGACAGCAGGTAGGACTGTTTGATGAAATCGAAGACCTGGTTCTCCTGCCAGGCCGGGTCCTTGAAGCGGCGGTCCTCCGGGTGCGGCGCCGCGACAGGGTCGGCCTCATGGCCCGCCAGGCGCCGGGCGGCGCTCTGCCACAGGTTCATATAGTCCCGCCACAGCGAGACCTGGGCCTGCACCAGCTTCGCCGGGTCGGCCATGAGGCGCGCGGTCATTTCGAGGAAGGCGCGCCCAATGCTGAGGGGGTCGGCCATGCCGAAGCCTTTCCCCTGGCGCTGGATGAAGTCGGCGACGAGGCGTTGCGACTGCTCGGCGATCCGCGCCATGGTCCGCGACAGCTCGACCGCGTCGGGCCCCGCCTCCGCGCCCTGTTGATCGGGCATGCTGCCTTCCTCTATGATCGCTCGTTGTGGGCCGTTGCTCTCGAGAATCGGCGGCCGCTTATGATGCAGCGCAAAATACCCTCGACCCCCGGGCATGACAACGGCGAAAGGGCAGGACGGATGAGCAAGCTTCGCGCGCCAACGACGGCGTGGCTGTTGGCGGTCTCGCTGGGGCTGGCCGGATGCAGCCAGCTGTCCGGTCTGTTCGGCGGCGACGAGGAGCCGACGGCTGCGGCCCAGAGCGAGGAGGAGTTCCCGAACCTCGCCACCGTGCCCGACGCGCCGCCCCCGGTGATGCCCCGGGCGGAGCGCGACCGCATTGCCGAGGGCCTGTTGGCCGACCGGGCGAATGCCGAGTACACCGAACAATCCCTCCCGGACCTGGTGCCGGACCTGCCGGGGGCCGAGCCGCCCCCGCCGCCGCCTGCGGAGGAGGAGACGAAGGGGGAAGGCGACGAATCGACGCCCGAGGCCGAGGCGAGCGCAACCCTTGAGTTGCCCGCCGAGCCGCCGGCGCCCGAGCCGGCGCCGGTCGAGCCCGTCGACGTCGAACCGGTCGCGCTGCCGGATGCGAGCGAGGCCGCGGCGCCGGCCGCGAGCGAATCCGGAACCGAGATCGCGGCTTTGCAGACGCCGGATGCGGGCGAGGCGGCGCCGACGGAGCAGTTACCGGCGCCGGATATGGTCACGGTTGACATGGCGGCACTGGACGAACCGGCCGAGTCGGCAGGGCAGCCGGTCGGAGTCGTCTATTTCACCGACGGTTCGGCCGCGGTGCCGGGCGAGGGGCTGGCGGTGCTGCGCGAGGTCGCCCGCATGCAGCAGGAGAGCGGCGGACACCTCAGGATAGTCGGCCACGCGAGCGGCGGCGGCGGCGCGGGGGATACCGCGGACATGCTGCTGTCGATGGAGCGGGCGAACGCGGTGGCGCGTGAGCTGGCGGGCCTCGGCGTCGGCGCGGAGATGCTGCGCCTCGCGGCGGCCGGTGCGGCGGCGCCGGCCTTCGACGAATCGACGCCGGCCGGCGAGGCCGGCAACCAGCGCGCCGAAATCTACCTGGAGTAGGTCGCAGCCGATGACCGCGAAACGCGCCGTCGAAGGGCGGGTCGCCGGCCATCAGGAACCGCTCAGGGTCGGCGTGGCCGGGCTCGGCACGGTCGGGGCCGGCGTCGTGCAACTGCTGCGCGAGAATGCAGAGACGCTGGCGCAGCGCAGCGGACGTCCGATCCACCTGGCGGCGGTGTCGGCGCGCGATCGAAGGCGCCGGCGCGACGTGGATTTGGCGGGCTTGCCGTGGTGCGACGATGCCCGGGCGCTGGCGTTGGACCCGAACGTCGATGTCGTGGTGGAGCTGATCGGCGGCGCCGACGGCGTGGCCCGCGCCGTGGTCGAGGCGGCGGTCGGCGCCGGCAAGCACGTGGTCACCGCCAACAAGGCGCTCATCGCCCAGCACGGCATGGCGCTGGCGCGGGCGGCCGAGGCGGCCGGCGTCACGATCGCCTTCGAGGCCGCGGTGGCGGGCGGCATCCCGATCATCAAGAACCTGCGCGAGGGCTTGGCCGCCAACCGCATCCAACTCGTCTACGGCATCCTCAACGGCACCTGCAATTACATCCTCAGCGCGATGCGCGAGACGGGCCGCGAGTTCGCCGACGTATTGGGCGATGCCCAGCGCCTGGGCTACGCCGAGGCCGACCCGCGCTTCGACGTGGACGGCATCGACGCGGCGCACAAGCTTGCCATCCTGGCCGCCGTGGCGTTCGGCTCGGAGATCGACTTCGCCGGCGTCCACGTCGAGGGCATCCGCCACGTCTCCGCCATGGACATCGCGTTCGCCGATGAGTTGGGCTATCGCATCAAGCTGCTGGGCCTGGCGCGCCCGACGCCCGGCGGCATCGAGCAGCGCGTGCATGCCTGCATGGTGCCGATCGGCACGCCGATCGCGCACGTGGAAGGGGTGCTCAACGCGGTGGTGACCGAGGGCGATTTCGTCGGCCACAGCATGGTGGAGGGGTCCGGCGCCGGCGCCGGACCCACGGCCTCGGCGGTGGTCTCCGACCTCATCGACCTGGCGCGCGGGCGGGCGCTGCCGATGTTCGGCCTGCCGGCGGCCGAGTTGCGGCGCCTGCCGCCGTCGCCGATCGACCGGCGGGTGGGTGCCTTCTACGTCCGGCTCATGGTGGTGGACAAACCCGGCGTGATCGCCGACGTGGCCGCGGCGCTGCGCGACGAGCGGGTCTCGATGGAGGCGATGATCCAGCGGGCCCGCGCGCCGGGCGAACCGGTGCCGGTCGTGCTGACCACGCACGAGACCGAAGAGGCCGCCATGCGCCGCGCGCTGGCGCGCATTGCCAAGCTCGATTCGGTGACCGAGCCGCCGCGCATGATCCGCATCGAAACCTTGCGGGCATAGGAAACACGGATGACCGCGCCGATGGACCGCAACCTGGCGTTGGAGGCGGTGCGCGTGACCGAGGCGGCGGCGCTGGCGGCCTCGCGGCTCATGGGGCGCGGCGACGAGCATGCGGCCGACCAGGCGGCGGTCGATGCCATGCGCCGGGCGCTCAACGGGCTTGCCATCGACGGCACGGTGGTGATCGGCGAGGGCGAGCGCGACCATGCGCCGATGCTCTACATCGGCGAACGGGTGGGAGCGGGCGGCCCCAAGATCGACATCGCGCTCGACCCGCTCGAGGGCACCACCATCACGGCCAAGGGCGGGGCGAACGCGCTCAGCGTCGTCGCCATGGCGGAGGAGGGCGGGTTTCTCAACGCGCCCGACGTTTACATGGACAAGATCGCCGTGGGCGGCGGGCTGCCGGCGGGAATCGTCGACCTCGACGCGGCCCCGGGCGAGAACCTGCGCCGCCTCGCCGAGGCGAAGCGGATGGACATTTCCGACCTCGTCGCCTGCATCCTCGATCGGCCGCGCCACGCCGAGCTCATCGCCGAGGTGCGCGCGGCCGGCGCGCGCATCGCGCTCATCTCCGATGGCGACGTGAGCGGCGTCATCACGACCGCGCGGCCCGGCAGCGGGGTCGACATCTACCTCGGCAGCGGCGGCGCGCCCGAGGGCGTGCTGGCGGCTGCCGCGCTGCGCTGCATCGGCGGACAGATGCAGGGGCGGCTGCTGTTCCGCAACGACGACGAACGGGCCCGCGCGCGGCGCTGGAACATCGCCGACCTCGACCGCAAGTACGACCTCCTCGACCTGGCAAGGGGCGATGTCATGTTTGCCGCCACCGGCGTGACCGACGGCAGCATGCTGCGCGGCGTGCGCCGCTTCCGCGGCGGCGGCGTCACCCATTCGATGGTCATGCGCTCGAAGACCGGCACGATGCGCGTGATCGAGGCTGAGCACAACTTCGAGCGCAAGACGGGCTGGGACCGGTGACGGCGGCGCCGGCCGCGTTCCTCGGCGTGGAGCGGTCGTTGCGCGGGCGGCGCTGGCAGGCGCGGCCGGCCTTGGGCGACGGTCTCATGGTGGCCCAGCGACTGGGCGTGCCGGAGATAGTCGGCCGCCTGCTGGCGGCACGCGGCGTCGACGCGGACGGCGCCGCCGCCTTCCTCAACCCGAGCCTGCGCGATCTGCTGCCCGATCCCTCGCGCTTTGCCGACATGGATCGCGCGGTCGAGCGGCTGACGCGGGCGATCCGCGCCGGCGAGCAGGTGGCTGTGTTCGGCGATTACGATGTGGACGGCGCCACCTCGGCCGCGCTCCTGCACCGCTTCTTCGCCGCCATCGGCCGGCCGCTTGTCGTCTATGTGCCGGACCGCTTGACCGAGGGCTATGGACCCAACGCGCCGGCCCTGCTCGGCCTGCAGGCCCGGGGCGTGTCGCTGGTCGTCACCGTGGATTGCGGCATCACGGCGCACGCCGCGCTGGCCGCGGCCCAGGGCGCCGGGCTCGACGTGATCGTGGTCGATCACCACGTAGCGGAGCCCGCGCTGCCGCCGGCCGTGGCGGCGATCGACCCCAACCGGTTCGACGAGGCGGACGAGGTGCGGACGCAGTTCGGTCATCTGGCGGCGGTCGGCATGACGTTCCTGCTGGTCGTGGCGCTCAACCGCGCGCTGCGCCGGGCCGGGTGGTACGAAAAACGTGCGGAGCCGGACCTCCTGCAATGGCTCGATCTGGTGGCGCTCGGCACGATTTGCGACGTGGTGCCGCTCACCGGCGTCAACCGGGCGTTCGCTGCGCAGGGCCTCAAGGTGATGGCGGGGCGCGCCAACCCCGGTCTGGCCGCGCTCGCCGACCGGGCGCGGCTGGCCGAGCGCCCCACCGCCTGGCACGCCGCTTTCATCCTCGGGCCGCGCGTCAACGCCGGCGGGCGGGTCGGCGCGGCGGACCTGGGCGCGCGGCTGCTCGCCACCGACGACCCGGGCGAGGCGGCGGCGTTGGCGGAGCGGTTGGAGGAGTTGAACCGCGACCGACGCGCCATCGAGCAGGGGGTGCTCGAGCGGGCGATGGCCGAGGCCGCGCCGACGGGGGCGCTGGTCTTCGTGCAGGGCGACTGGCATCCGGGCGTCATCGGCGTGGTGGCGAGCCGGCTGAAGGAGCGCTTCAACCGCCCGGCCTGCGTGGTCGCGTTGACCGAAGAGCGCGGCGTTTCGATCGGCAAGGGGTCGGGGCGCTCGGTCCCCGGCGTCGACCTCGGCAGCGCCGTGATCGCGGCGCGTCAGGCCGGGCTGCTGTTGAACGGCGGCGGACACCCCATGGCCGCGGGCTTCACGGTGGAGCCGGCGAACATCCCGGCCCTGAAGGAATTCCTCGACCGCCGCTTCGCCGCGGCGGGCGTGCCGGGGGTGCCCGCGCTAGAGCTCGATGGCGCCATCGCGCCGGCGGGCGCGACGCCCGAGCTGGTCGAACTCATGCAGCGGCTCGGGCCGTTCGGCAGCGGCAACGCCGAACCGCGTTTCGCGGTGTTGGCGCGGGTGGTGCGCGCCGACCAGGCCGGACAGGAGCATGTGCGCTGCACACTCGCCGGCGACGACGGCGCGAGGCTGCCCGCGATCGCGTTTCGGGCCTTCGACAGCGACCTCGGCCGCCTGCTGCTGCATTCGAGCGGGGCGGCGCTGCATGTCGCCGGCGCCTTGCGCCGCAACGACTGGCAGGGCCGCGCCGGCGTGCAGCTCGTGATCGACGACGCCGCCTTGGCGCCGGGCGGGTGAGCGTTTCCCCGCCGGCGCGCGACTAGAGCGCCGCCGTCACCATGATCTCGACCAGGTAATCGGGCCCGGCAAGCGCGGCCTGGACGGTGGCGCGCGCCGGCGTGTTGCCGGACTTGACCCAGGCATCCCACACCTTGTTCATCTCGTCGAAGCGCCGAATCTCGGTGAGCCAGATATTGGCCGAGAGAAGCTTCGACTTGTCGGTGCCCGCGGCCTTGAGCAGCCTGTCGATCTTGGCTAGGATCTGCTTGGTTTGCCGGCCCACCGAAGGCACCGGCCGGTCGGCGACCTGGCCCGCCAGGTACACGGTATCGCCATGGATCACCGCCTGGCTCATGCGCGGGCCTGCTTCTAGTCTCTTCACAGTCATGGGTTCCTCCCTTGCCGATCGATGCGCGGCGCGGATTATGGCGGATGGACGCGCGCCGGCGTAGCGGATTCGGGGGCAAGTCCGTTGCAATTCCGCGCCCCCGCGGCTAGAGCTTGCGCGGCCGTCCCCATCGTCTAGAGGCCCAGGACATCGCCCTTTCACGGCGGGAACAGGGGTTCGAATCCCCTTGGGGACGCCAGGCGCGACCGCATTGCGGAGGAATGCTATGGCGAAAGGCGGCAAAGAGGCTCCGCGGCCGGCGAAGGAGAAGGGCCCGCGTCGCCCGCCGGGCAACGAGCGGCTCGGCGCCCAGGCGCGGAAGATCATGGGCAAGCACTACGCAAGCAAGTACCGCACGCGCTGATGTCGGTCGTGCCACTCGCTTGAGGAGCGGCGATGGATAGCCTATCCGCGCGCGCGGCGGCGGAGATCCTGTGGCGGGCGCGATTGGAAAGCCGGCTCATCGAGGCCCTGCCGCAACACTGTTTTCCGCGCCAGCTCGAGGACGGATACGACATTCAGGACAGGATGACCGAGCTGTGCGGCGAGCGGGTCGTCGGCTGGAAGATCGCCGCCACCAGCATTGCCGGGCAACGCCACATTGGCGTCACGGAACCGCTCGGCGGGCGGCTTTATGAGCGGTTCCTCCACGCCGACGGCGCCGTGCTGCGCGCCGACAACCTGCACATGCGGGTGGCCGAGGCGGAGTTCGCGTTCCGCCTCGAAACCGATCTGCCGCGGCGTCGGCGCCCTTATACCGTAGCAGAGGCGCTAGAGGCGACGAGCGGTTTGCATGTGGCGATCGAGGTGCCGGATTCGCGGTTTCGCGCCTTCGATGCGGCCGGCGCGCCGCAACTGGTCGCGGACGACGCCTGCGCCGGCTTCTTCGTGCTGGGCGGCGCAGCCGCGGACTGGCGCGCGGTCGATCTGGCCCGCCATCCGGTCGGCATGATCAAGGACGGGCTGCGCGCGGCCGAAGGCTCCGGCGCCAACGTCCTCGGCGACCCCCGGCTGGCGCTCGCGTGGATTGCCAACGACAGGGCCAAACGGGGCGCAAGCCTCAAGGCCGGCGACATCGTCACGACCGGCACTTGTACGCCGCCGCTCGCCATCGCGCCGGGTATTTCGGTGGTCGCCGATTTCGGCGATCTCGGCCGCGTCGGTGTCCGCTTCGCGCCGCCTTGAGCGGTGATGCGACGAATTCGTCTCGAATGACGCCTAAATAATACTTGCAGTCCACCTGTTTAACATTTGTAAATACTTGTTTTTTGGTCCGAGCTAACTGATTCTTAATGATCCTGCGCTAATTGGTCGGGACGGCGCCGAGCGTGGCCTCGCTCGGCAAGGCAACCGGTCAAAAGGAGCGCACAGCGATGCTGGTCATGGCCTTCGCCTCGCAGAAGGGCGGTTCCGGCAAGACGACGCTCGCGGGCCACGTGGCGGTCGAGGCCCAGCGCCGCGGCTTCGGTCCCGTCGCGGTCATCGACGCCGATCCGCAAGGCAGTCTCGCCGCGTGGTGGAACGCGCGCGAGGCCGAAACGCCGTTCTACGCCCGCACCTCGATGGCGACACTCGCCGAGGACGTGGCGCGGATGGCGGCGCTCGACATCAAGCTCGCCATCATCGATACGCCACCGGCCATCACGGCCACGATTGAAGAAGTGGTTCGCTTCGCCGATCTGGTGGTGATCCCGGTGCGCCCCAGCCCGCACGACCTGCGCGCCGTGGGCGCCACCGTCGAGCTGGTCGAGGGTCTCGGCAAGCCGATGGTCTTCGTCGTGGTCGGCGCCACCGCGCGCGCCCGCATAACCTCGCAAGCAGTGATGGCGCTGTCCCAGCACGGCACGGTGGCGCCCAGCATTATCCACCAACGCACCGGCTTTGCCGCCAGCATGATCGACGGGCGCACCGTCATGGAGCTCGACCCCAACGGCCGCTCGGCGGGCGAAATCGGCCAGCTCTGGGGGTATCTCGACAACCGCATCAACGGCCGCCCGCGGCCGAGCCTGCTCGCGCCCGGGCTGGCGGCCGGCGCCGAGGCAAGAGCGTAAGGTGAAACCCGTGCAAGCAGCCTCGCTGACGGCGTCCCTGTTCGTCGCCAAGGGACGGGCCGATCCCATCGACCTTACGCCGGCGGGCGTTTTCGCTCGCATCCCGCGCGCCGCGGCTCGATCCGGCGAGTGCCCGGATCGCCACGGGAAGGCCAAGCTCTCGCTGCGCCTCGAACCGGTGCGCCATCTGCGGCTCAAGCTGGCGGTCGCCCATTTGAACCGAAGCGCGCAGCAGATCCTGATCGCCGCTCTCGATCGCTATCTGGATGAGGCGACGCCCGCCGTGCATGACGGCGGTTGCGCCTGTTTCATGGAATCGCGTCCCGACGAGACGGCGGGCGACGCCGAAGACCGCCGCGGTCCGGCGATCACCGCGGCCGCGGCGATCTGCCCGAGGTAGGCCATGGCGCCGAGATCCGCCACGGCCGGGGACGCCAAGAAGTCGCGCGCGGCTACGCTCATAGAACTTTCCGGCGGCCTCGACAAACCCGTCCACGCCAAGGCGGGCGACCTTACCGAGCGGCTGCTTGAGGCCAGGCGGCGGGCCGGCGCGCCCGTCGCGCGTGCGCCCGAAGCGGACGCGCAACCATCCTCGGCGGCGCCGGCGCCCCCCGCGGCCGCCGCTCATGCACCGCCGTCGGCGGCCCCCGCGGCGGCGCCCGCCCCGCGCCCGGTCCGCCGGCCGGCCTTTGAGGAAATCGTGACGTACTGGGACGCCTTTCGGCACGGCAAACGCTTTCCGTCCTGGTCCGACTTCGATGCTCAGCGAATCGGGCGGGACTGGCCCGACAGCCTGCTGCTCGATTGCGGGCCCGATGCCCGGCGCGCGCCGAAGGTTCTCAAGATGGCGCGCCTGGGCCAGCCGGAGAGCGGCTCGGGCGTGGAGTACACGCCGACGATGATCGAATGGATTTTGTCCCTGGCCCGCGAGGTCGCGCGCACCGGCGAGGCGCTGCAAGACAGCGAGGAGTTCCTGTCGGCCGGCGGCAACGCGCGCTATCGCATCGTATTGCTGCCTTTGGGCGACCAGCCGGCGAGCGTCGACCGCGTTCTCGGCAGCGTGTGCCGCATGTAACGCAAGGTCGCTTGGGCCGCTCAGCGGCAAGATTTCGTTAACACGAATACCCGATAAAACATCGCGGGGTATGACGTGATCCTAGGCCGCAGGTATTACCGTGGGCGGCACGAGCTTCGAGATGTTGGTTTTCGTCGGCGGCGATTGGCGGCCGCGCGGCAGCTACGAGCGCAAGGAGCAGGCGCTCGCCGAAGCGATGCGGCTCGCCAATGACGCCAAGTGTCTCGGGGTACGGGTGGTAAGCCGAACCCTCGATCCCGAGCGCCTGGGATACGTGACGCGCACGATCTTCCGCCGGTCCAAGGCGGACGCGGATTTGGGCAAGTTCGGCAAGATCGTGGCGCGCATTCGCCAAATGGTGGCCCAGCGCCGCGCGCGCGCCTGACACCGAAACCCGAGAAGCGAGTAGGCCCGGCCGCGGCTCGCGCCCGGCGATAGAATCTTGTTCGTGGCACGGCCGCCCGTTCGGGCTATGCTGCGCCGTCGACGTTTCGGGAGACTCCGCCTTGCCAGCCAGCCGCCATCCCCAGCCGGTCGATGGGGCGATTACGCCCCGTTTCGGGGCGATTCCGACCTTCATGCGGTTGCCCCACATTCCCGACCCCAGGAAGGTGGACATCGCGCTCATCGGCGTGCCGTGGGACGGCGGCACCACCAACCGCGCCGGCGCCCGCCACGGCCCGCGCGAGATCCGCAACATGTCGAGCTTCATGCGCAAGGTGCACCACGTCAGCCGCATCGCGCCGTACGAGCTGGCGCGCGTCGCCGACTTGGGCGATGCCCCGGTCAATCCCATCGACCTGATGGACACGATGGGGCGCATCGAGCGCTTCTTCGCCAAGGTGCACGCGGCCGGGGCGGTTCCGCTGTCGGCCGGCGGCGACCACCTGATGACCCTGCCGATCTTCCGCGCCATCGCCAAGGACCGGCCCATCGGCATGGTGCATTTCGACGCCCATTCCGACACCAACGACAGTTACTTCGGCAACAACAAGTACACCCATGGGACACCGTTCCGGCGCGCCGTCGAGGAGGGGTTGCTCGACCCCAGGCGCACCGTGCAGATCGGCATTCGCGGCTCGATCTACAGTCCGCAGGACATGGAGTTCGCCGAGGGCTCGGGCATGCGGGTAATTTACATGGAGGAATTCGCGCGGCTAGGGCCGGAGAGGACCGTCCGCGAGGCCCGCCGCAAGGTGGGCAAGGGCCCGACCTACGTCAGCTTCGATGTGGACGGCCTCGACCCGGTCTACGCGCCTGGCACCGGCACGCCCGAAATTGGCGGCATCACCACGCTCGAGGCCCAGCACATGCTGCGCGGGCTGCAGGGTCTCGACCTCGTCGGCGGTGACGTGGTCGAAGTGGCGCCGCCCTTCGATCCGTCGGGCAACACGGCGCTGGTCGGCGCCACCATGATGTTCGAGATTCTTTGCATCCTGGCAGATGCCATAGCGACGCGGCGGTCAGGGCGCCGTGCGGCACGGCGCTGAACGACCCTTAACCCGTTCGGAAATCACACATTTGCCACACGCTGGCCGTCCGACAATGCGGCATGGTCCGTTGGTCCCTGCCGGCCGGCGGCTCCCGCCGGCCCGCGAGCGGGACACTTCAGGGTCGTCGTCGCCGGCGTGCCTGCCGCGTTCCTCGACCCTGCCACCCACACGCGCAACTTGAACCCCGCTCCGGCGGGGTTCCTTTTATCCAGCACCCTAGTGGTCCGATCCTGACAGAAAGTACCCTCATGGGGTACCTTCTGTCAGGTGAATCGGCCCACAAGCATATGAATGCTAGTGGTATTCAGCTTCCGACAAAAGGTTCCCCCTCGGGAACCATTTGTCGGAACCATACCACTAGCGGGGAGGCGAGCCGAACAACGTCACCGCGTCGCGCAGGTCGGGCAGCACTCGGCGCACCGCCTCGCGGCCTTCCTCGATCGACTCCGCCGCGCGGTCGAACTCCAAGAGGCCGATGTGGCCGAGTTTCGGGTTGATTGCCACGTCGGGAGGCTCGCCCGCGAGCCGGCTGCGGGTGATGCGGTCCTGCATGATGTTGAGCGATTGCACCATGACGCCAAACAGGCTCGGCGCCTGGGGAGCACGGCCGAACACGTGATGCAGTATGCCGCCGAGCGCGCCGGCGGGCGGCCCTTCGGGCAATTCGTTCAACAGGTCAAAGCCGGCCGCCCGCGGCAGGTTGCTGCCCGGCATGCGATTGCGGCCGAGCACGTCGGCGTGCAGGTTAACCGCGATGACGATCTCGGCGCCCATGGCCCGGCAGACCGACACGGGCAGCGGGTTGACCATGGCGCCGTCCACCACCCAACGGCCGTCGAACTTGACCGGCGCGAAGATGCCGGGCAGCGAAAAGGACGCCCGCAGCGCTTCCATCAACCGGCCGCTCCTGAGCCACACCTCGTGGCCGCTGACGAGATCGGTCGCCACCGCCGTGAACGGCACCGGCAGGCTTTCGATCGTCGCATCCGCCAAGTATCGTTCCATGACCGACAGCAGGCGCTGGCCGCCGATCATACCGCCGCCGCTGAGCTGGAAGTCGAGATAGCCGACAATCTTGAGCTTGTTGAGATCGCGCGCCCAGGCCTCGAGCGCATCGAGCTGGCGCGTCAGGAAAACGCCGCCGACGAGCGCGCCGATCGAGGTGCCGCACAACACGTCCGCCTCGATGCCGGCCTCGCCGAGCGCCCGCAGCACCCCGATATGGGCCCAGCCGCGGGCGGCGCCGCTGCCCAGTGCCAGGCCGATGCGCGGACGGGCCATGATTCCGGCTCAGCGGACGGCGACGGAGGCCCGCCGCCGGCGGTCCGCGCAACGGTTCGTTAACGATGCCATGACACTGTCACCCGCCGAGGGGGCCATTTCGCGCATTCGCCCGACGCGGGGCGCGATATTCCAGCCTGGAGACTAGGGCATGAGCGCGAAATATCAAGCTCGCGGCCGCTCGCCGCGGGGCAAGGCCGGTGAGCGCACGGTCAAGGACGTCGCCACCAAGCTGGTGCTCCAGAGGTCGGACCTCGACCTCGTCCGGGTGCTCGAGGATCTGATCGAGGTCCTGTGCGCCAAAGGCGCCATCGATCTCGACGACCTGCCGCTGGGGGCGCGCAACAAGATTATTCAGCGCCGAGCGCTGCGCCGCGCCAAGTGAAGCCGTCAGTCCAGGTATTTCGAATCCTGGCGCACTTCGATTAGCGTGGGACGATCGGCGCCGAGCGCGGCCGCAAGCGTGTCGGTCAACTCGCTTAGGCTTCCGGGTCGGATCGCGTGGCACCCGAAGGCGCGCGCCAGCGCCAGGAAGTCCGGGTTGCGCGGCTTCACCCCGATCTCCGGGATGCCCTTGCGCACCATGTCCTGGGCGATCTGGCCCAGCGCGTCGTTGTTCCACAGCAGCACGGCGATAGCCAGGCCGAGCTCCACCGCCGTCGCCAGCTCCTGCAAGGTGAATAGCAGCCCGGCGTCCCCGACCAGGGCCACGGTCGGGCGCGCCGGCGCCGCCAGCTTGGCCCCGATCGCCGCCGGCAGGGCGTAGCCCAGCGTGCCGAAACCGAGCGGGTGGAACCAACTGCGCGGCTGGGCGCAGGGGAAGTACGTGCAGCCCGTGTAGGCGATCTGGGTCATGTCGCTCGCCACGACGCCGTCTTCCGGCAACGCGGCGCGCAGAGCGTCCAGCACCTTGACATGCTTTCGCTCCAGCGCCTGCATGCCGGCCAGGTTCCGGCGGCGGACGCGCGCAACGTCGTCGCGGGCGTCTCGTTCGGCGGCGGACGCGTTGCCCAGCGCCTCGATAAGCGCCGCGATCGCGGCGCCGGCATCGGCCTCGATGGCGACCGCGGCCGGGTAGTCGCGGTCGAGCGTCGCCGCGTCTATGTCGATGCGGACGAGTTTGCCCTTGATGGGCAGGCGGTCCATCCAGGAATCGGTCTCGGCCAATTCCGAGCCGATCGCCAGAACGAGGTCGGATTCGGCCAGCAGCGCCTGCGTCGCGGCGAGCGACAGCGTGGCCCCGAGGCACAGCGGATGCGCGTCCGATAGCACGCCCTTGGCCGCCGTGGTCGGGGCTACGGGCGCACCCACTTGTTCGGCGAGTGCGCGTAGCGCCGGCCCACACTCGACGGTGCCGCCGCCGGCGATGACGAACGAGCGACTGGCCTCGCGGATCAGGCTGGCGGCCGCGGCGATGCGGTCGGCCGGCGGCCGCGGGCGTCGCGCGGGCGGCCGGAGCGGGGCATCGGGACCGCCTGCGGCGGCGAGCACGTCGAGCGGAATCTCGATGTGTACCGGCCGCGGGCGCTTGGCGGCGAACACGTCGAAGGCATCGGCGAAGGCCTCGGGCAGCTCCGCCGGCGACCGCACGGTGCGGCTGAAGGCGGTGAGCGGCGCCATGACCGCCTGTTGCGAGACGATCTCGTGCAGCCGCCCGCGACCCTTGCCCAGGTCCGCGGTGGCGTTGACGCTGGATAGAACCAGCATCGGAATCGAATCGGAATAGGCCTGGCCGATGGGGGTGGCGGCGTTGGTGACCCCGGGCCCGGTGATGAGAACGCAGACCCCCGGCCGGCCGGACACGCGCGCATAGCCGTCGGCCATGAAGCCCGCGCCCTGCTCGTGGCGCACGGCGACGTGGCGAATCCTGCTGCTGGCGAGGCCGCGATAGAAATCGAGAGTGTGCACGCCCGGAATCCCGAACACCGTGTCGACCCCGTAGGCCTCCAACAGCGCGATGGCGGCCTCGCCGCAGCTTCGATTGGTCTTCACGCCGTCTCCCCGTCACTGGCGGCGCATGATCCCCGTTTGCGGCGCCGCTGGCAATGCGCGGCGAACCGACATATCCCCGCTATCCTCGATATTCACAGCCGTCCGCGCGTTGCCACGGCCCCGCTATCGGCTACGCTCGACCGTTCGCGACGGACCCGGTGGGTGCAGCATGACCAGTCCGTACTTGATGCGTCGCATAAGGACGCTGGCCGAGGCGCTGGCGGGCTCGCCGGGGGCGGTCGCGCCGGGGCCGGTCAGGGAGCCGGCGGAGGCGCGCCCCGCGGCCGGCTCACCCGCGCCTGCGGCCCCTGCCGACGAGGGTTGAATCTCCTTCGCGTCGCATTCTCCTGAAGTATAGCAAATCCGGCCGCGCGGCGCGGCCGCGGGGAGAGGTACGCTGTACGGACAGCTCGCCGCGATCATCGCTCCGGTCGCCATCGCGGCAGCGGTCGGTTTCGCCTGGGCCAGGTTGGGCCGGCCGTTCGATGCGGGCCTCGTCAGCGCGCTCGTCGCTACGGTGGGCGCGCCCGCTTTGGTCGCCTCGACCTTGACCAGGCTGAATGTGGATCTCGCCGCCATGGGCGAGATGGCGGCGGCGTCGCTCATCGCCTTCGCCGGCTTCGCCCTGATCGGCGTGGTGGCGTTGCGCCTCGCCCGGCTGCCCTTGCGGTCTTTCCTGCCCGCGCTAGTGTTTCCGAATGCCGGCAACATGGGTTTGCCGCTTTGCCTGTTTGCCTTCGGCGAGGCGGGCTTGGCGCTCGCCATCGTGTTCTTCGTGGTTTCCGCGACGCTGAATTTCAGCCTCGGCGCCAGCGTGGCGGCCGGAAGCTTCGAGATCGGCCGGCTGCTGCGCATGCCGCTCATCTATGCCGTCGCCACGTCGCTCGTTGTTCTCGCGGCCGGCATCCCCGTGCCCTCCTGGGCGGCCAACGGTCTCGAACTCATCGGCGGGCTGACGATTCCATTGATGTTGATCGCGCTTGGGGTCTCGCTGGCGCGATTGAAGACGGTAGCCCTGGCTCGCAGCCTCGCCTTGGCCCTGGTGCGGCTCGTCGGCGGGCTCGTCGTCGGGCTGGCGGTCGGCTGGGCGCTCGATCTGTCGCCGGTAGCGCGGGGCGTGCTGGCGGTGCAAAGCGCCATGCCGGTGGCGGTGTTCAATTACCTGTTCGCCGAGCTTTATCGCCGCGAGCCGGTCGAGGTGGCCGGTATGATCGTGGTCTCCACCGTGATATCCTTCGTCACCTTGCCATTGCTGCTGCTGTTGGTGCTGTAGGGGCCATGCGAATCGCCGCCGCGTTGCCGCGCGCCGTGCGCGAGATCGAGAACTCCTGGATCGCGATGCCCGATGGCTGCCGGCTGGCCGCCCGCATCTGGCTGCCCGCGGACACCGAAACCGACCGCGTGCCGGCGATCGTGGAATGCATTGCGTATCGCAAGCGCGACGGCACCGCCTGGCGCGACGCTCCGATGCATCCCTACTTCGCGGGGCACGGCTACGCCGCGGTCAGGGTCGATCTGCGCGGCAGCGGCGATTCGGAAGGCATTCTCGCCGACGAGTACACTCGTCAGGAGCACGAGGACATCGCGGCGGTGATCGCCTGGACGGCGGCGCAGCCCTGGTGCACCGGCGCCGTCGGCATGATGGGCATCTCCTGGGGCGCGTTCAACTCGCTGTAGGTGGCCGCGCTCAATCCTCCGGCGCTCAAGGCCGTCATACCGGTCATGGGAACCGACGACCGCTACGCCGACGACATCCACTACATGGGCGGCGCGATGCTGCACGACAACTTCGCTTGGGCCTCGGCCATGTGGGCCTATCTGTCGCTGCCCCCCGACCCGCTCATCGTAGGCCAGCGCTGGCGCGACATGTGGATGGAGAGACTGGAGCGGGCCGATTTCTGGCTGCGGCCCTGGCTCCGCCACCAGCGGCACGACGCCTATTGGAAGCACGGCTCGGTGCGCGAGGACTATGGCGCCGTGACGTGCCCGGTCTATGCCGTCGGCGGTTGGGAGGATGGCTACAGCAATTCGGTGCCGCGGGTCGTCGGGGGGCTGCGAGCGCCGGTCAAGGGGCTGGTCGGCCCGTGGGGGCACGCCTGGCCGCACGACGCCTATCCGGGACCGCCGATCGGCTTTCTGCAGGAGTGTCTCGGCTGGTGGGATCATTGGCTGAAGGGCATCGACGGCGGGATCATGCAGGAGCCGCGCTAACGCGTTTGGATGAACAACAGCTACCCGCCGCGGGCCTTCGCCCCGGAGCGCGCCGGCCGCTGGGTGGCGGAACCGGGCTGGCCCAGCCCGAACGTGACGCCCCGCACGATGTTCCTGAACTCGGCCGGGCTCGGCGAGACGCCGGAGCGCGAGGCGCCGCTTACCCTGTGCTCGCCGCAAGATACGGGGCTCGGCGCGCTCGAGTGGTGTTCCTACGGCGGCCGCGGCGCCG
>CAYPKW010000001.1:0-99908 GCA_964411425.1 uncultured Rhodospirillaceae bacterium | reverse complement strand
CAAGATACGGGGCTCGGCGCGCTCGAGTGGTGTTCCTACGGCGGCCGCGGCGCCGACCAGGCGGTGGACCAGCGGGAGGACGACGCCAAGTCGCTGCGCTTCGACGGCGCCGTGCTGGGCGAGCGGCTCGAGATCCTCGGCCAGCCGGTGGCGCAACTGGAGGTGGCGGCCGACCGGCCCGTCGCCAAGCTCGCGCTGCGGCTGTGCGACGTGGCGCCGGACGGCGCCTCCACGCGCGTTACCTACACGCTGTTCAACCTGACCCATCGCGACAGCCGCGAATCTCCCGAACCGTCGCGGCCGGGCCGGCGCTACCGGGTCGCGATCCCGCTCAACCACGTCGCGCACGCGTTCCTGCCCGGGCATCGGCTGCGCCTCGCCCTCTCCACCTGTTATTGGCCGCAGATGTGGCCGGTGCCGGTGCCGCTGACGCTCTTCGCCGGCGCGAGCCGGCTGGTGCTGCCGGTGCGAGGGTCTCGACCGGTGGATGCGGAGCTGCGACCCTTTCCTCCGCCCGAGGGATCGGCGCCGCTGGCCGACACGGACCTGCGGCTCGATCGCACGCGGTACAGGATCCGGCGCGATCTCGGCGCCGGCGAGACCCGCGTCGCGATAGAGCGGGACTGGGGCGCCCAGTACATGCAGGCGATCGACCTTACGGTGGATGGGAGCGCGGTCGAGACCTATCGCATCCGCGACGGCGATCCGCTGTCGGCAACGGGCGAGACCGTGAATCGGCAAAGCCGCGGCCGCGACGATTGGCGGGTCAGCACCCGCACGCGCACCGCGCTCTCGCTTACCGCAAGCGACTTCGTGGCAAGCGCCGAACTCGACGCCTTCGAGGGCGAGCGGCGCGTCTTCTCGTGCGACCGGCGGTTCTCGGTCCCACGCGACCTGAATTAGCCGTGAGCGCTACTGCGCTGCTTCTTCGGGCCCGTCGGTCTTGCCGAAGGACTCCATCAACCTTTCGACCATCGGGACGGTCGCCTGATAGACGCTGGCGGGGTTGGTCGTGGTCGAAACGGTGCCGCGCCAGATGTAGCGGCCGCCTCGGTTGTCGTAGATCGAGACATCGATGCGGTACAGCGCCTCGCTCGGCACGGCGCGGTCGCGGCGCCGCAGCAAGCCGTCCTGCTGCGACGACCAGACGTTGAACAGTACCTCGACCTCGTTTTGGGTGGCCGAGTAGGTGCCGAGCAGCGGGTCCTCGGCGCCTCCGCCGCTGGTCACCGCCTCGATCGACAGCACGAGAGGCGCATCGTCGGTTATCCGGTATTGCCGCTCCAGCAGCGCCTCTTCCACCGCCCGGCGCGCGCGGTCGTCGAGCTCGCTCTCGGCCTCGCTCCGCACGCGGATCGGGGTATCGGCCGGCAGCTCACGGTAGGCCACGGTCCGCACCTCCAGCTCGAGGAACTGGGCGGCCGCCGGGGCGGGCGCCGACAAAGCGGCCGCGAGGGTGAGGAAGGCAAGCAGGAACAGGCGCATGGCGGGCTCGCGGGTCGGCTTCAATGGTGACCACGGGCCGGCGATGGCCTATAGTCGTCTCCGCCAGCATAGCCGATTGATTTCGTCCTGTCTCGGAGGTGGCGATGAATGAAACTGCCCTGCGGGCGACCGGCCGGCCGGCGGCCGGCGTCGCGAGCAAGACCCGGATGCCCTTCGCGCTGGACCCGGGAATCGCGCATCGCGCGGCGATCGGGCTCATCGTGCTGGCCACGGACAACACCATCGAGCACGAGTTCCGCCGCATGCTGCGGCTAGACGGCGTCGCGTTCTACGAGAGCCGCATCCGCAACGCGGCGGAGATCAATCGCGCGACCCTGGCCGAGATGGAGCGCGGCATGGCGGCGGCCGCGGCGTTGATCCTGCCGGGGGCGCGCCTCGACGTGATCGGCTACGGGTGCACATCGGGCACGGTGGTCATCGGCGAGGAGACCGTCTTTCGGCGCATTCGCGAGGCCCGGCCTGGCATCGCCTGCACCACGCCGATCACGGCGGCGATCGCCGGTCTGAAGAAACTGGGCGTGCGCCGCATCGCGCTGCTCACGCCCTACGTCGAGGAGGTGAACCGGATGCTGCGCGATTTCATCGAGGCGCGCGGCGTAGGCGTGCCGGTCATGGGCTCCTTCAACCACGAGAACGACAACGAGGTGGCGCGCATTTCCGAGGCCTCCATTGCGGGCGCGGCACGTGAACTCGCGCGCGACCCGGGCGTCGAGGGCGTGTTCGTGTCCTGTACCAGCTTGCGGGTCGCGTCGTTGGTCGAGACGCTCGAATCCGAGATCGGCAAGCCGGTGACTTCGAGCAACCACGCGCTCGCCTGGCACTGCCTCAGGCTCGCCGGCGTCGAGGACGCCGTGCCGGGCCTCGGGCGGCTGTTCAGAATCTAGCCGTAACGCGCCGGCGATAGGCCGGACGGATCGATGTCCGGCGCCTTGCCGGCGATGAGGTCGGCCAGGATCCGGGCCGAGCCGCAGGCCATGGTCCAGCCGATGTGGCCGTGGCCCGTGTTGTAGTAGAGGTTGCGGTGGCGTCCGCGGCCGACGATCGGCGGCCCGTCCGGCGTCATGGGCCTGAGGCAGGCCCAGTATTCGCGTCGCTCGTAATCGGCACCGTCCGGATAGAGATCGCGCGCCACGCGCAGCATCGCGGCGAACTCGCGTTCGGTGAAGCTCGTATCGTATCCCGCGAAATCCGCCGTCGCGGTAAGACGCAGTCGCTCGCCCATGCGGGCGATGGCGATGAGCCGGCCTTCGTCCACCGTGGGCACGGTGGGCGCGCCCTTTAGCGCCGGCACGGTCAACGAGTAGCCCTTGACCGGATAGATCGGCAGGTCGACGCCCAAGCGGCGGGCGAGCAACGGGCTGTCGCTGCCCAGCGACAATACATAGGCATCGCCGGCGATGGCGCCGTCGTCGGTGACGACGCGGGTAACCCGGTCGCCCTCCGTCTCGATGTAGTGGATCCTGGTGCCGAGACGAAGCCCGGCCCCCATGGCGGCGCAGCGAATCGCGAGCTCCTCGGTGAACAGTCGGCAATCGCCGCTCTCGTCCTTGGCCGCATAGATGGCGCCGCACAGCTTGCCCTTAGCGTCGGCGAGCGCCGGTTCGATGCCGGCGCAACGCTCGGCATCGACGGGCTCGAGCCCGGCGCCGTGATCGTTCAGGAGCGCCGTGTTTTTGACGCCGGTCGCAAAATGCCTTGGGTCGCGGTACAGGTAGAGCGCGCCCTTGGCGACGCGGTCGTAGGCGATGCCGGTTTCCGCCGCCACAGCGGCCAGCGCCTCGCGGCTGTACAGGCACAACGCGAGCTTCACGAGCGTATTGGCGCGGCTGCGCGCCGCGCTGCACTGGCCGAGGAAGCGCAGGCTCCAGCGCCACAGCCGCGGGTCCGCCTTGAAGCGGATTTTCAACGCCGTATCGGCGCCCAAGAGCGACTTCAGCAGCAGCATGGGTGCGCGCGGCGACGCCCAGGCATAGGCGTGCCCGGGCGCGATGATGCCGGCGTTGGCGAAGCTGCATTCGCCGGCGACACGCTCGCACCGGTCGATCACGGTTACTTCGTGGCCGGCCTTGGCCAGGTAGTAGGCGCTTGTCACGCCGATGACGCCGGCGCCGAGGACGACGATTTTCATCGCGCTCGCCTCCCGGAACCCGGCTGGAAAGGCCGCCCGATATCGGCTACGGTGCAGGTCGCCATGCGTCGTCTCCTCGTCGATCGGCCGATCATGGCAAAACGGCCGGCCGATTGCCACGATCGACGGCGGGCCGCTCGGTTTGGTTCTGCTGGAGACCGTCCGTGGGAAGTCTTGCAATGGCAGTCGGGTTGTATCGCCGGTGCTTCGCGTTCGCGGTCCTGCTGTCGGTCGGCGGAACCGCGTGGGCACAGTCGGAGGGCGCGCTCTCCGAAGTGGAGGTGAGGTCGTGCTTCTGCCAGGAGCGCGCCATCGAAGAGTTGCGGCAGGAGGCGGAGGTGCGCCGCCTGTTGCGCGATGAACGCGAATCCGAGTTGCAGCGTCTCGTTCGGACCATCGCCTCGGAACGGGCCGTCATGGATCCGGAAAGCCCGATCGACCAGAACAATCTGAAGGCGCTGCTCGCCCGCCAACAGCGGCTGCGCGAGATTCTACGCTACGACGTGCGGCGGGCCGAGGTCGACACGATTACCTCGCTCAACGCCGCGGTCGATCGCTACAACGCCCAATGCACCGTGCGCCCGATGCTGAAATCGACCGTCGCCAAGGTGCGGGCGGAACTGGACCTGAGCGGCTGCCCTTAGAGCATATTTCGACCAGATGGTACCGGCTCTGTTTGCTCGGCGGCGCGGCGAGCCGCCAGGAAGAGCGCGCCGCCCGATGCCGGGCATCGGGCAAGCGCTCTGACGCCGCGGGCGCCCGCCGCCGGCAAACCCCCTTGGGGCCAGGCGATTTTCGGCACGGGCGGCGTCAGGCGCCTTGGCCATAGCCCCGCTATGGCCTGCGGCTCCTTCCTGGCCCTTGCCGAAAATCGCCTGGCAGAGCGATTCCATCTGGCCGAAACATGTTCTAACCCTCTACACCTCGTCCCACCAGCAGGCGAGGTGCAATTGGGCGGCCGTGTTGGCGATGGTCGCCATGCAGGTGCTGGACTTTTCCGGCGGCACCCAGGCGGCGATGCGCAGCACGTACTTGGCGCCTTCGCTGCTGGGGATACGCTCCGAGTTGAGGCGCACGATATTGGCGCCGAACTCGACGAAGACCTCGCTGATGCGCGCAATCAGCCCGGGGCTGTCGCGCCCGGTGATCTCGATGCGATGCGTAATCTTGGCCGTGGGCGTGTGCGCCGCCTGGTAGACGAAGGGCCGGACGCTGAGCTGGGCCTCGGCGAGCAGCGGCAGCGCGCGCAATTCGCGCTCGAGCGTTTCAGCCGCGACATCGCCCGGCAAGTCGCAGACCGAGGTAAACTCGGCCGCGCCGCCGAGCACCGCGCAGGTCGTGTCGCCCAGGTTGGCGCCGAGGTCGAAGAGGCGGCCGGTTATGGCCGCGATCAGCCCATGCCGGTCGGGGCAAATGATCGAGATCAGAACGGTGTGAGCCATAGGCACCCCGGGGGCGGCGCAGCCGGTATCATGCCGCAAATCGCCGGAAAGGCAAACGAGGCGGCAGCACCTAGGCCGCCGGCTCGGCCACCTCGGGCGGCAACTCGAGTTGCGCCACCTTGACGTTGACCGCAATCGAAATGCGTTCCCCGGTGCCAAAGAATGGATTGACGCCGTGCTCCACCCAGGCGGGAAAGGCGACCACTATGCCGGGCTTCGGGCGTATCACGAACTCCCGACCGAAGTAGAAACCCGCCAATCGGCCATGGGTCGCCGCCGGGCGCGGGTCGCGCAGCTCGAGCGAGCCGTTCCTGGGATACCCCGGGGCCTCCTCGCCGGTAGCGACGTAATAGACGACGGCCCAGTGAAACCCCGAATGGCTGTGCAGGCCGTTGTAGTCGCTGTTGCGATTGACGTTGGCCCAGGCTTCGCATCGGTACGCCAGCTTGACCTTGTCGCCATGCTCGCGGGCCGGCATGCGGCTGATGCGCTGCACCGCGCCGTCGATCACGAGCTTAAGGCGCGCGATTTCCGGCTCCGGCCAAGCCAACAGGTCGATCTCGGAATGCCAGCCGCCGCGATTGCTCTTGAGGATGCCGCGGCTGGCGGCTTCGCGCGCCAGGATGATGCGCTTCAGGCCGGCGTTGAGCGCCTCGCAGTCCGGCACCTGGTCGACGAGCGCCGGGGTCCCGAAGATGAGCGAGATGTTCGGAGCGACAATGGGCGCGATCACCATGGCGCAATCATACCACATTGAGTTCGAGTAACGCCTCGCCCTTGAGGACGCGGGCGAAGGACAGGCGGGCGAGGTCGATCGACCTGAAGCCGCCGCAAGCGATCAGCTCGGCGATGGCGCGACCCGCCGCCGGCGATTGCTGCAAACCGTGGCCGCTGAAGCCGTTGATGAAGTGAAGGTTAGCCACGTCCGGGTGCGGTCCCAGGATCGCGTTCTGGTCGAGGATGTTGTAGTCGTAGTGGCCGGCCCAGGCGCGCGCGAGCTTGATCGCCTCGAAGGCGGGGACGCGATGGGCGAGCGTCGGCCATACGACCTCCTCGAACAGCCGGTATTCGAGCTCGAAGTCGAGGCAGTCACGGTCCTCGTCCTCGGGCGGCGAGACGCCGCCGATGAAGCCGGCGCCCTCCGGCCGGAAATACACCCCGGTCGGGTCGATCAGGAGCGGCGCGCCGGCGACCGGCTCGCGGCAGTCGAAGACGTAAACGAAGCGCTTGCGCGGGCGCACCGGCAGGTCGACCGCGGCCATGGCCGCGATCTCGGCGGCGCGCGGGCCGGCGGCGTTGACCACGGCGCCGCAAGCGACCTCGCCCAGTTCCTTCAACGTCACGCTTTCGATGCGTCCGCCGCGGCGCGCCAGCGCCGTCACCTCGTCATTCAGATAGGTGACGCCGAGCGAGCGGGCCTTGCGGCGAAACGCCCGCAGCAGCCCGTAGGGGTCGGTCCAACCCTCGTTGGCGAGCCCCAGCGAGCCGCCGCCGAGCCCGGCGACGTTGAGCCAGGAAAACCGCGCGGCCAGCTCGTCGGGCGAGAGCAGTGCCACATCGGCGCCATGTCGCCGCTGCAGCGCATGGTTCCGGCGCAGCGTGTCCATGCCGGCGGCGGTGGCGAGGAAGAGGTAGCCTGCTTCGAGGAACGGGATGTCGGGCGCCTCGCCGTCTACCTCAAGATATTCGCCGGCGTGCCGCACGAAATGGGCGCCGAACTTCGACATTTCGATGTTCTCGGGCGTCGAGAACTGCTGACGGATGCCGCCGGCCGAGCGGGCCGTCGCGCTGAGGGCGTAGCTCGGGTCCTTCTCGACGACCAGGACGCTGCCCTTGAAGCCGGTCGCCGCGGCAAGGAAATAGGCGACGGAGCTGCCCATCGCGGCGCCGCCGACGATGACCACGTCGTAGGATTGGGGCAAGGGCTAACCGGCGAATCGCGGCTCCGGCAGTCCGCGCGTACCCGCCCGGCAGGCGAAGATGCCGCCCGACAGCGGGGCGGCGGCGAACGCCGTCTCGTCGAGGCCCATGCTGGCGGTGGTGATGTAGAGCGTGTCGTAGCCCTCGCCGCCGAACGCGACGGAGGTGGGCTGCGGCACGGGCAGATTCAGAGTAAGATCGACGGTGCCGTCGGGGCGGTAGCGCACCACCCGCCAGCCGCCCCACTGCGCGTTCCACAGGAACCCTTCGGCGTCCACGGTCATGCCGTCGGGAAACACGTTGGGCTCGGGGATCTCGGCGAACGAGCGCCGCGCGCCGACGCGGCCGCTCGAAGGCTCGATGTCGTAGGTGTAGATCTGGCGCGCGTAGCTGTCGGCGAAATAGGCGGTTCGCCCGTCCGGGCTGAACGCCGGCCCGTTCGAGCAGATGATGCCGGTGTCGATGCGCCGATAGCTGAGATCGGGAGCGAAGCGGTACAGGCTGCCGGTGGGCTTCGTATCGCCGCGGTCGGCGGTGCCGGCCCACAGGTTGCCCTGGCGGTCGCACTTGGCGTCGTTGAACCAGTTCTCCGGCTTGTCCGCTTCGGGATCGGCCAAGGGAGTGAGGCGGCCGCTCGAAGGCTCATAGGCGAACAGGCCGTCTTCATGGTCGATGACACAGCCGCCCCGCGCGCGGAACACCATGCCGCCCACATATCCGCCGATGTCGGCGGGCAAGGTCTCGTTGCGCCCGCTCGCCGGGTCGAAGCGGTGGATCGCGGGCCGCAGCAGATCGACCCAATAGAGGCGCTTCTCGCCCTCGTGCCACACCGGCGACTCGCCGAGAACGCTGCGGGTTTTGAGGACGCAATCGACGTCGGTCATGGTTCGTTCTCGCTGCCGCGGGCCCGCCCGCCGGCCGCGATCTAAGCCGATGTCGGCGCCGCGAACAATGTCATATAATCGTCGGCGGATCAGAGACGACGCGAGGCGGACCGGATGAGCCGTGCATTCGTCAAGGAATCGGACGGAGAGCTGGGCGACGAGCCGCCCGAGCGCCCGCAGAGCCCGGGGCCGAACTACGTCACCTCGGGCGGCCTCGCGGCGCTGCAATCGCACCTCGCCGAATTGCAGGAGCAGCGCCGGCGCCTTGCGGAGGAGCCGGAGGACCTGATGAACAAGGAGACCCTCAAGCTCATCGACCGCGACATCCGCTATTTCCAGGGCCGCGTCGACAGCGCGCAGGTTATCGACCCCGCCGGGCAAACCAAGGACCAGGTCGCCTTCGGCGCACTGGTAAAGACGGTGGACGAGGGAGACGTTGAGCGCGACTTCCTCATCGTCGGCGAGGACGAGGCCGACGCCGCCGCCGGCAAGATCAGCTACGCCTCGCCGCTTGCCCGCGCCATGATGGGTGCGGCCGTCGGCGACACGGTCGACTGGAAGCGCCCGGTGGGCGACGTCGCGCTGGAGATAGTGTCGATCGAATATCCGACCGGGTGAAGCGTGGTGGACGAGGGACCGGTTGCGGAGAGCGCCCGGCGCCATCTCGTTGCCCGCGTTCCCGTCGCCCGGCCGGACGACACGGCCGAGGCGACGCTGGCCGCGCTGCATGGCCAGAGTTTCGATTGCGCCGACACGGTGTGCGTCGTGGACGAGGGCGGGCGGCTCTTGGGCGCGCTCAGGCTGACGCGACTGTTGGCGGCGCCGGCGGGCCGGCGCATGGCCGACATCATGCTCCGCGACCCGCCCCGCTGCCTGCCCGAGACCGACCAGGAGAGGGTGGCCCATCTGGCGCGCCGCGAGGGCCTGGCGGCGGTGCCGGTGGTGGACGGCGCCGGGCGGCTTCTCGGCGTGGTGCCGCCGGAGGCCCTCATCGACGTGCTTCGCCGCGAGCACGTCGAGGACATGCACAAGCTGGCGGGCATCCTGCACGGCGGCTCGGGCGCGCTCGAGGAGTCGGTGCTGCGGCGCCTCAGGCACCGCTTGCCGTGGCTGCTGGTGGGCTTCGCCGGCAGCCTTGTCGCCACTGCGGTGGTCGCCAACTTCGAGGCCGCGCTCGAGGCCAAGGTCGCGATCGCCTTCTTCATCCCGGCGATCGTCTATCTGGCCGACGCCATCGGCACGCAGACGGAAGCAATCGCCGTACGCGGGCTCACGCTCGCCCACGCGCCGCTGGGGCGCCTGCTCGCGGGCGAATTGGCGGCCGGGCTCTTGATCGGCGGAGTGCTGGGCGCCTTGGCGCTGCCGGCGGTGTTCCTCGTCTTCGGCGATGCGCGGCTCGCCGTCGCCGTGGCGCTCACGCTCGTCGTCGCGAGCGGCCTTGCCAGCACGATCGGGCTGCTGTTCCCCTGGGTGCTGTCGCATCTGGGGCAGGACCCGGCGTTCGGCAGCGGCCCGGTCGCCACCATCGTGCAGGACGTGCTGAGCCTGCTCACCTATTTCCTCGTGGCGGCGGCGCTGGTGTAGAGTGGAGGCATGAACCTCGTCCTGCCGCCGCGGCCCGCGATCCGAGAACCGGGGCTGCCGTCGTTCGAGCCCGGCACCGAGCGCTATCGGGTCAAGGGCGGCGGCGCGATCGCGGTGGCGTTGGCGCCTGGCGACATCATCGACATCACCGACCGCGAAGGGCGCCAGCGCTGCGAATTGGCCGTGTTCGCGCCCGACGGACGCGACGACGCAGGTGCGCTGGGACTGCAAGCGAAGGGCGCCGTCGAGGGCATCAACCGCCTGCTGTCCGGCGCGGGCGAGGAATCCGCCGCCTTACGCGCGCGCGGCCTGCCGGGCCGCATCGACAAGGCGGTGGCGCTGTTCGAGCATGACAGCGGACCTGGTGAATCCGCGCGCTTCCGCGCCGAGCGCGCCGCCATATGCATCGTGCACGCGGCGGGCGGACCGATGGCCGCCGACGCGCAAGACCCGCCCACGGAACTCGCGGTCGCCATAAGGCGCGCGGTCGTGACGCCCGCGATCGAGCCGCCGCTGCCGGCCCCGCTGGCCGATTTCAAGGACGAGTTCCGGGTCGAGCGCTGCACGGCCAGGAGTTACGAGGTCGCGGCCGGCGAATACATCCAGATCATCGACGTGGCGGGGCGCCAGTGCTCCGACTTCCTCGCCTTCGACGCGCGCCGGTTGCAGCGCGGCGCCGAGCGCGGCCTCGACGCCACCACCACCCGCACGCTGATGGGTGCCGCTTATCCCGGCCCCGGGCTCTATTCCAAGTTCTTCGACCAGGACATGCGCCCGCTGGTCGAGGTGGTGCAGGACACGGTGGGCCGGCACGACACCTTCGCGCTCGCCTGCACGGCCAAGTACTACGACGACATGGGCTACCCCGGCCACGTCAACTGCTCGGACAACTTCAACGGCGCGCTGGCGCCCTTCGGCGTCGCCGCGCGCAAGGGCTGGCCCGCGATCAACTTCTTTTACAACACCCGCATCAACGCCCAGAACGCGCTCTACCTCGACGAGCCGTGGTCGCGGCCGGGCGACTACGTGCTGCTGCGCGCGCTGACCGACCTGGTGTGCGCCTCCTCGGCCTGCCCGGACGACATCGACCCGGCCAATTCATGGAACCCGACCGACGTGCACCTGCGCGTCTATCCCGCCCGGCATTCCTTCTCGAAGGCGATCGCATTCCGCATGGCACCCGACGCAGAACCCCAACTCACCCGCGAGACGGCGTTTCACCCGCGCACCTCGGCGCTGACCCGGAACTTCGTCGAATACCGCGGCTTCTGGCTGCCGACCCGGTACAACAACCACGGCGCCGTCGAGGAATACCACGCCTGCCGCGAGGCCGCGGCGGTCATCGACCTCAGCCCCTTGCGCAAGTTCGAGGTGCTGGGCCCGGACGCGGAAACGCTGATGCAGCTCGTATGCACCCGCAACATCCGGCGCCTCGCGGTGGGCCAGGTGGTCTATACCGCGCTGTGCTACGACAGCGGCGGCATGCTGGACGACGCCACGGTGTTCCGGCTGGGGCCCAACAACTTCCGGCTGGTGTGCGGCGACGAGTACGACGGGCGCTGGCTCAGGGAGCAGGCCGAGAAGCGGGGATTCAAGGTCTGGGTCAAGTCTTCGACCGACCAACTGCACAACCTCGCCGTGCAGGGGCCGAAGAGCCGGGAGATCCTGAAACAGATCGTGTGGACCGCGCCGGCGCAGCCCAATCTCGGCGAGCTCGGCTGGTTCCGCTTCGCCGTGGCGCGCCTCGGCGACTTCGACGGCGCGCCGCTGGTGGTCTCGCGCACCGGCTACACGGGCGAACTCGGATACGAGATTTTCTGCCATCCGAAGGACGCGGGCGCCGTGTGGGACAGGGTGGTGGAGGCGGGCAAGCCGCTCGGGCTGGCGCCGCTCGGGCTCGAGGCACTCGACATGCTGCGCATCGAGGCGGGGCTGATCTTCTTCGGCACCGAGTTCAACGACCAGACCGACCCGTTCGAGGCGGGGATCGGGTTCGCGGTGGCGCTCGACGGCAACCGGGAGTTCATCGGCCGCGACGCGCTCATCCAGCGCAAGGGCGCGGCGCAGCGGACGCTGGTGGGCCTGGCGCTGGTCGGCAACGAACCGGCGGCGCACGGCGATTGCGTACACGCCGGCCGGGCGCAGGTGGGGGTGGTGACGAGCGCCACGCGCTCGGCCATCCTCAAGAAGAACATCGCGCTGTGCCGCATGGACGTGGCCTATGGGGCACTCGGCACCGAGGTGGAGGTCGGCAAGATCGACGGCCACCAGAAGCGCATCCCGGCCCGCGTGGTGCGCTTTCCATTTTACGACCCGGAGAAGACGCGGGTCAGGGGTTGACGGAAGAAGCCTATTCGCGCACGAATCTTGCGTATGCTCCGGGAGCGAGCCTTGCCCCGCTGGAGCCCCGCGAGAAAAAGAAAATCCGGCGAGGCACCCCATGCCAAGCGGGGCGCCCGGCGGCTTCTCGCTTGGCGATTGCCCAGCGGGACAGAGGTTGTAGCGGGTCTCGCCGCGGCCTCGCGGGGCCATGCGTAAGACAAGGTGTCCAACCATCGATTTTTCGAGGAACGACCCCAAGGGGCCAAGTGCCGCCGGCCTTTCCGGGCCGCGGCAGGGCGGGTTTATTCACCATGTCAAACAACGATGCCGCGCCTTCGGACCGCCGCCGTTCTAGGCTTGCGGTCCTACGGACACGACGGTATGGTTAGGCATAATACGGTCTTATGCGTATGTCAAGCGGAGAGGATCTGGGGTAGTGTTTTAGTTTGAATTTCGGCTATAAGCGGGCACTCGAGCATACCAAAGTTCCTACGAGAATCTTTCGGGTGTGATACGTGGCAATACCTCACGACGCCGAGAATCGCTGGTGGGTCGAAGCGGCCGGCGCGAATCCCAGCCTGGTTGATTCCTTTCGGCCCACTCTGGTTGCGTTCATGGCGTTTGACAGGGACCAAGTCGCAACTATTCACGGGACAGGCTTCGTTGTCGCTGCTGGGCCTGATTTTGCGTTGGCTTTTACTGCCAAGCATGTTTTTACGGAGGGTGTGTTGCGGGGGCAGCGCCCAGTGCCCGGACATGCTGCTACAGCTATTTTTGTTCATTCTATTCATAAAAGAGCCCTTTTGGAACCCAAAAGGCTCAAAATCGTTTGGATGGGTAGCAGGAATGCGGCAATGCTCAACGCAGCGCACGCTACTTACTGCGATACTCTTGATCTTGCCGCATGTATTATTACAGCTCAGCCTGGCGAATCCATTGCCGAGCGCGTTTCAATTCCCTTAGACACAGGTGTTCCGCCCATTGACGCAGTGGTCCACATGGTTTCTATGGAAGGGATGGACCGGGAGCCGACTGAAATTACCCCGCCAAGTGATCGCGACGGGAAAGGTCGCACGCTGTCCATCTTTCGTAGGGTAAGTATTCGGGTGGGTGTAGTTACGGGGGTGTATCCACAAGGGTATCGTCAGTATGGCTGGCCCTGCTTTACAACTTCGATTCCAGCCGGAGCTGGAATGAGCGGAGGGTTTGTCTACTGACCACGTGAAAACACGACGATAGCCGCGTGCGGCATAGTGTGCGCCGACAATTCCAAAGCGGAATCACACGATAACTTCCATATGTTCGGTGAATCGGTTGTTGGATGTGCATGGCCGGCGTTAGCACTGCGGCTACCTCTCGTTCTGCCAAGTCCTCCAAGAGATCCGACTGACACACTGTTCAATTTGATTCGCCAGGGCCGCATACCGCTTCCGCTTGGAGGCATCGAGCAGATCGAGCTCGTTGAGCATGGAAACGGAGACTGCGCCATTCGCAGGCTTAACTAGGACTCTGCAGCGTCGCGAGTGTCTCCTTTGGGTCGGAACCCGAAATTCAAACTGAGACACTACCGGATCGGGCGAGCGATGGGCTGGGCCGATTCGCTTCACCGTCGCCGCTTTCCGGCTGTTCCAATAGCATCGGCAATGACGGCGAGGGGGAGGATCAGCTTGAGCGGGTCGTCCAGCAGCGAAAGGGCACCGAACCGCTCGTACCAGCGAGCCGCCTTTTCGTCCTTCGCGTCGATGGCAAGCGCGACGCCGCCGATTTCCACCGCAACGGCCAAGGCTCGTTCGCCGGCCGCCAGCAGCAAGTCGCCGCCAAGCCCCTGGCCCTGCACGGTGAGATCGACCGCGAGTCGCCCAAGCCGAAAGACCGGCACATCGTAGCGGCCGAGTTTCTTGGTCAGTTTAGTCGGCACGCGGGCGAATTCGATAGCGCCGGGGCTGATCGAATAGAAACCCAGGACGCGCGCCGGTTCGGCCGGGGACACCGCGACGAAGGTCTTGGCGCCGCCGGATTCATGGTTCCGTCGGGCGTAGCGTTCGAGGTAATCGTTGAGGTCGCGCGAACCGCAATCGAAACGCTTGCGGTCATGATGCCGCCCGACAGGCTCTTCGCGCCAATCCGCAATGGAGTTACGTCCGGGCGACACGGCGGCGCGCGGCGGTCATCAGGGCCGGAGCAGGCTTGGGCGGGTGCTCCAGCAGTTCCAGCACGCGCACGGTATCGCGCTCGGAGAGGACGATGCGGTCGGCGCGATCCACCACCTCGCGCGCGGTGGCCAGCATGTGGCGCATGATGAAACTGGTCACGTCCAGCCGTTCATGGGCGGCGGCCGTCGCCAGGAGCCGCTTTTCCTCCTTGGTGGCCCGCAACTCGATCCTATCTTCCCGGGCCGCGCCGGTCGCCGACATGGCAGCCTCCCTCTCCGTCTTGGATAACGTACGGATTATATCCGTACATACCGACGCCGGTCAAGCGCGAGCGAGGGATGGGCGAGGGGGAATCGAAATCAAGCCGCCCGAGTCCTTATCGTTCTGAGCTCATTCGATCCGCCGGCGACGGCGGCCGTTCGCCGAGGGCGGCGTTGAACTCGGCGCCGAGGATCGCCACGGCGGCGCTCAAGAAAAAAAAGAACAGCGTCGCTACGATGCCGCCGAGACTGCCGTAGACGAGCCGGTAACCGCCCACCTGCTCCAGATAGAGCGAATACGAGGTCGCCAGCCCGAGCCAGAGCAGGCAGGCGAACACGGCGCCGGGGGCATGCCAGCGCCAATGGTGCGTGCTGCTGGGCAGCCACCGATAGAAGAGCAGAAAGACCGCGAACAGCGCCAGCGCCGCCAGCGCATAACGCGCCGCCAGCCAGAGCCAATGCGCGCCCGGCGGCGTCCCGAGCCTGCTCGTCACGAAGTCCCAGACCAGCGGCGCGATCACGATCGCCGTCATGGCGAATATCGCGGCGAGCGACGCCGCCGCCACGAAAGCGAGACCCTGCAACCGTCGCAACCAGAAGGGCCTCGTTCGCTTGGCGCCGTAGGCGCGGTCGACGGCGCTGCGCAGAGCCTCGACGCCCGAGGAGGCCGCCCACAGCGACAGAACGATCACGGCGACGGTGGCGCCGCTGCCCGCGAGCACTTCGGCCACGATGGGCGCCAGCGTCAGGGCGACTTCGGCCGGCAGGAAGTCGGCGGAGAGCGCGATGAAGCGATCCGCGGCCGCCGGCTCGCCCACGAGCGCGGCCAGGCCGGCCAGGAATATGACGAATGGAAAGAGCGCGAGAAGCCCGCTGTAGGCGATGTAACCGGCTAGGCTGACGCCGTCATGCGCGACGAAGCCGCGGATGCTCTGCCACAGCGCGAAGGCGAGACCACGGACCATGCCGCCCATGATGGCACGGCCGCGCGGCGCGGCGAAGCCTCGCGTCGCGGCGGAATTTCGAGACCGACCTCGTCTTTCCCCCGCTTTCCCCTTGACCCCACATGGGGTCAAAGTTAGACTGCGCCGGATCGCCGGTCGAGGAAACAGTTCATGGCCGACCTGAAAGTACGAAAGGTTCCCGATAGCGTCGCGGCGGCCGTCCGGACGCGCGCGCGCGCGCGCGGCACCTCCGTGGAGGAAGAAGTGCGGCGAACGCTCGCCGAATCGGTGGCGGCGAAGCGAGAGGCGTTCGCGCGCCGCGCCGCGGCCGCAAGGGCGGACACGCGCCGTCCGGCCGGCAAGCGCGCATCCGACAGCGCCCGACTGATCCGCCAGGAACGCGATGCCTGGGGCTAGAACGACCGCGGCGGTTCTCGACGCCTCGGTGGCGGTAAAATGGGTCGTCGATGAGCCGGCCAGCGATGCCGCGGCGGACCTGCACCTGTTATCGATCTCGTGGATCGCGCCGCGACTGATGCTCGTCGAAGCGGCGGCGGCGCTGCGTCGCAAGGTTGCCGATGGAGAATTGCGCGCCGAGGCCGCTTCGGCGAGCCTCGCCGTGCTCTTGGGCGCCGTCGCCCAGGGCGCGCTGCGCCTGGCGGCGGACGAAGACATCGTCCAGCCTGCGCTGGCGCTGGCTCTTACCGTGGGGCACCGCCTGCCCGACTGTCTCTACTTGGCGCTTGCGGAACAGGAGGGTGCCGCGCTGGCGACCGCCGACGCGCGTCTTGCCGCCCTGGCGCGCTCGCGCCGGGTGGAGGTGCTCGCCATCGGCGCCGCCGCGCGCTGACCGGAAGCGTTCGCCGGCCGCGAATTCTACGGCGAGAGTGTCGATCGGGAGCGACGACGGGAGGCAACAATGCTCATCGAACACGAGGGGCGGCGCCCCGAGCTCGATCCCACGGCCTGGGTCGCGCCCGACGCCACGGTGTGCGGCGACGTAAGCGTGGGTCCCGGCGTCCGCGTCATGCACGGCGCCCGCATCATCGGCGAGGCCGGCGGCGCCATCCGCATCGGCCGCGACTGCATCGTGATGGAGAACGCCGTCATCCGCGCCAGCCGCCGGCACGCCTGCAGCATCGGCGACCACTGCCTGATCGGCCCCAACGCCCACGTCGCCGGCGCCACGCTGGAAGAGCAGGTCTTCATCGCGACCGGCGCCGCGGTGTTCCACGGTGCCCGGCTCGGCCGCGGCTCCGAAGTCCGCGTGCACGGGACCGTCCACCTGCGCACGCGCCTCGATCCGGGCAGCACGGTCCCCATCGGCTGGGTCGCGGTCGGTGACCCAGCCCGAATCCTGCCGCCCGACCGGCACGACGAGATCTGGGCCGTGCAGCAGCCGCTCAACTTCCCGGAGTGGGTCTACGGCCTCGACCGCGATACCCCGGACCTCATGGTCCAAATCACCCGCCGACTTTCCGAATCGTTGGGCGCCCATCGCGGCGATAGGGCGCTGGAGGGCTGACGCGGCGCCTGCGCAATGGTCCTCATGTTTCGACGGTGTGGGCGCGGCGCGGCTGCCGCTACTCCGCGGCCTTGCCGGCGCCCGTGACTTCGGCGAGCAGCCTTTCGGCCAGCGCGCGCTTGGCCTTGGCGTCGAGCTTCTTCAGCTCGTTCGCGAGCAGCCGCTCGTTGACGTTCTGGTTCCAGTAGTCGAGCGAGGCGAAGCCGAGCAACGCCGATTTGCCGACGAACTGGCGCAACACCTCGTTGGTCGGCCCCATCACCCAGCCGGCCTTACCGTCGCGCAGGTAGCGCTCGATGCCGAGCCCCGGCTTGTAGCCGGTGCCGCCGCAGGCGTGCAGCATCTTGTCCGCCACGTGGGCCACGTTCTTGGCGGCCACGAACTTCACCTGCCACATCCAGTGCAGCACCGAGGCGCGGGGCAGCACCTTGGTGTCGCGGTGAATCGACCAGTCGCAATTGTTGGTAAGGCGATCCATCGCCGCCGCCATCTGGAAGTTGAGGGCGCGCGCGCTGTTGGTGTCGCAAATGGCCTCGCCCACGTAGTCCTGGATGGTCGGGTAGTCGGCCACCCGCAGGCCCACGTCGACGTGCTTCTTCGTGGTGGTGTGGCGCTTGGCGATGTCGATCAGCCCGAGCGCGATGCCGTTCCAGCACGCGGACGAACAGAGCAGGAAGAACGGGTCCACCGCCTCGTCGTTGGAACTGGCCCCGTCGCCCTTCGGCCCCACCATGCGATCGGGGGCGAGCAGCACGTTGTCGAGCTCGAGGGTGCCCGACTGGTTGCCGCGCAGGCCCAGCCCGTCCCACTTCGAGGGCTCGGCCTTGACCTCGGGCCCGAGTGCCAACCAGCAGGTGAGGTCGGAATAGTTGCCGGCGAAGTCGGGGCTGGTGGTCTGCAGGACGTACCAGTCGGCGAAGCCGCCCGAGGTGGTCCAGGACGCCTTCTTGCGCACCCGGTAGCCGCCCGGCACCTTCTCCGCGCCGGACGACACCGGGTACCAGAAATGCGATCCCGTCTCCGGGTCGGAGTAGGAGAGCGTGCCCACCAGCACGTCCTTGTCCACCCTCCTCAGGATGTCCTTGAGCGTCGCGTTGTCGTGGTGGCGCAGCAAGGCCGCCGCGAGCGCGCCGATATGCATGGTGTAGCACATGGCGGTCGAGGGGCAGCCGTAGCGCGCGATCGTTTCCACCACCATGGCGGCGCAGACGTGGTTCTGGCCCATGCCGCCGAGCGACTTCGGCACCAAGAGGCCGAGCAGCCCGTGCTTGGCCAGCACCTCGAAGTTCTTGCGCGGGAACAGCAGTTTCTTGTCGCTCTCGATGGCGTTGTCGCGCATCACCGTGCGCGACAGCTCGATCACCTGCTGCTGGATCTTCTTCTGCTCGTCGGTCAGAAGCCACTGCGGGTCGAACTCGAAGCCGAGGCCCCAGAAATCCTCGTCGCCCCAGCGCTTCACGTCGCTCATAATACCCTCGTTGTCCGGAAATTCGCCTGCCGCGCCCCGCGCTGCCGAGCAACCTACACGATGGCCCGGAAGCGGCGCAAGCCGGTCCGGTCCAAGGGATCCCTTCTATATGATCTCGCCGATCTGGCTGTAGGCGCCGCGGAAATACAGCAGCGGCCGGCCGTGGCTCGCGGCGGCCATGCGCAGCACCTCGCCCACGAAGATGACGTGGTCGCCGCCGTCGTGCGTCGAACGAGTGCGGCAATCGAGCTTGGCGAGCGCGTCGGGGAAGATCGGGCAGCCGGTCTCCCACACCTCGTAGGCGATCCCGTCCCACTTGTCGGCGAGCGGCTTGGCGAAGGCGACGGAGAGGTGGCGCTGGCCCTCGCTCAGCACGTTGATGGCGAAGCAGCCGCTGCGCGCGAAGTCCTGCAAGCTGTAGGCGCCGCGGTGCAGGCTGAACAGCACCAGCGGCGGGTCGAGCGAGACCGAATTGAACGAGTTGGCCGTGATCCCCAGCAACGCGCCCTCGGGGGTCACCGAGGTCACCACGGTGACGCCGGTGGCAAAACACCCCAGGGCATCGCGCAACACCCGCGAATCGATCGCCACGACCCGCCTCAAGCCGCTACCGCCGGCCCGCCGGCGGGCGCGCCCATTACGCGCGCACGCTCCTAGTGGTATGGTTCCGGCAAATGGTTCCCAAGGGGGAACCATTTGCCGGAAGCTGAATACCACTAGCATTCATACGCTTGTGGGCCGATTCACCTGACAGAAAATACCCCATGAGGGTACTTTCTGTCAGGATCGGACCACTAGCGGTCGTAATCTCGCGGCGGTCCGGTTCGCCGCGGCCGCGGCTCGCGGGGCGTCGCGGTGCTGGTGTCGAGTTCGATCACCCGCAAGACCTGGAGGCCCTTGCGGCCCTGCCCGACCTCGCAATGGATGGTCGATCCCTCCGGCGCATCCTGAAGGCCCGCCTGCTTCAAGGCGGAAATATGCAGGAAGACATCCGGCGAACCATCGGCCGGAGACACGAAGCCGAATCCCTTGTCGGGATTGAACCATTTCACTTTTCCGCGGAGCTCTGACGATTCCCCACCCCCGGAGTTCGCAGATTCGGTATGTTCGTTCATTAAAGCCGCTCTTTCCAGTCACCCCTGTGAGTGGCGGCCAAGGGCGACCTCTCCCGCTCTGGGCCCGGAAGCCGGAGGGCGAGGGAAGGGCGCCAGGCAGCCAGCCGGTTACTTTGCGGATGTGGCGCGGGAAATGCAAGATTGGCGTTGGACCGCGGCAGGGGGCCGCAAGGCAGCGCGAGAGCGCGGCATAAGGCGCAGGCATCGGCATGATAACGCTCGGCTCCCGCCGCGACTTCTCCTTGGACAATTACCGGCGCGCCGCCTGGCGGGGCGAGGCGGTGGACTTTGCGCCGGCGGCGCTCCAGCGCATGCGCGAATGCCGCGCCGCGTTCGACCGCCTGGTGGAAAGCGAGCCGGCGCCGACCATCTACGGCGTCACCACCGGCTACGGGCAGAACGCCGGCAAGCGGCTGTCGCCCGAGGAGCGCCGGCGCCAGGCGCAGGAGCCGCCCTACGGCGCGGCGGTGGCCTTCGGCCCACCGGTACCCGAACGGGTGGCGCGCGGCTTCGTATTCGCGCGGCTCGCCAACTTCGTCGAGGGGCACGCGGCGATCAGCCCGGCGCTGGCCGAGGCGGTCGCCGGCTTGCTCAACCGCGGACCGCTGCCGCCGGTCTCGCTCTCCGGCCAGGGCGGGGCCGGAGAGATCCTGGGGTTGGCGCCGCTGTTCGTCGGCCTGGCCGAGAGCTTCGATCTGGCCCCGAAGGACAGCCTCGCGCTGGTCAACGGCTCGCCCTGCGCCAGCGCGCTGGCGGCCGACGGAGCGCTCGCCGGCGCCGGCCGCGGCGCACTCGCGGAGCAGGTGCTGGCGCTGTCCGCCGAGGCGATGCAGGCGCCGCTCGATGCCTATGCGGCCGAGCTGGAAGAGCTATGGGGCGACCCGTACGAGGCGGCGGCGCTGGCCCGGCTGCGGGGCCTTCTCGCCGGAGGTTCCAGCCGGCGCCGGCCGTACCAGGCGCCGGTGAGCTATCGAATACTGCCCCGGGTACTGGGTCAGTACCGACGGGCGCAGGCCTGCGCCGAGGACGTGGCGACGAGCTCGCTCGGCGCGGTCACCGACAATCCGGTGTTCCTTGCGCCCGACGAGGCGCACCCGCTGGGCCGCGTCTACAGCACCGGGGGCTATCACAACGGCAAGGCGTATCCGGCGCTCGACAACCTGGCCGCGGCGGCGGCCGACCTCGCCCTGCTGTGCGATCGGCACGTCACGAAGTTGCTCGACGGGCGCGTGTCGCTGCTGCCCGACCAGCTCACGGCGGGCGAGGGCTACATGGGGGGCCTCGGCTTCGTCGCGGCCGGCTACGGCGAGCAGGCGCGCCGGGCGGCCCAGCGCAATTTCCTGCCGGGCAGCGAAGGCGGCGGCTTCGGCCAGAACGACGTGGCCCCGCCCAGCTTCGCCGCCTGGCGCGGCCAGGAGGAGGCGGGCGAGTGCCTGGAAGCGGCGGCGGCGTGCCTGGCGGCGGTGGCCTCGCAGGCCCTCCACGTCACGGAGCGCCCGGCGCCGCCGGCATTGGGCGAGCTGTTGCGGGAGGTGCGCGACCACGTTCCGCCGGTGACGCGGCCACGCGCGCTGGCGCCCGATGTGGCGCGCCTCGCCCAGGCCTTCCGCGCGCGGGTCTACGCGCCGTGAGCGAGCGCGGCGCGCCCGCGTGGCTCAAGCCCACGGTGGACTACGGACCGCTCGCGGTGTTCTTCGCGGCGTATTGGCGGTTCGGCCTGATGGAGGCCACCGCGGCCCTGATCGCCGCCAGCGCCGTCGCCGTCGCGCTGTCGCTGGTGCTGGCGCGGCGCGTGCCGCCAATGCCGCTGTTCGCGGCCGGCGTGGCGGCCGTTTTCGGCGGCCTCACGCTGTGGCTCCAGGACGAGACCTTCATCAAGATGAAGCCCACCATCGTGCAGGGGCTGCTGGCGGCGGCGCTGCTCGGCGGGCTGGCGCTTGGCCGCTCGCCCCTGCGGCCACTGCTGGGCGCCGCCTGGGCGATGGACGACGCCGGCTGGCGGCGGCTCACCTGGCGGTTCGCTGTTTTCTTCGCCGCCATGGCGGGCTTGAACGAGGTCGTGTGGCGCACCCAGAGCACCGGCGTTTGGGTCAACTTCAAGGTGTTCGGGATCGTGGGGCTGACTCTCGCCTTCGCGCTGGCACAGGCGCCGCTGATGAACCGCCACCGTCTGCCCGCGGGCGAGAGCCAAGGTTAGCGCGGGAGGTGCTTGCGCAGGAACTCCACCGTCGCCTCGATCGCCCCGTAGTCGTCGAGATCGAGGTGATCGGCGTGGGGAAAGACGCGCATCTCCTTCGGCTCGTTCGCCGCGGCATGGAGCTCGCGCCCGAAGCGCACCGGCACCACGCGGTCTTGCGCGCCGTGCAGGATGAGAAGTGGCAGGCCGAGACGGCCGATCTTCGACAGGGAGTCGAACCGGTCGCGCACCAGCCAGCGCGCCGGCAGGAATGGGTAGTGGAACTGCGCCGCCGCGGCGATCGAGGTGGCGGGCGCCTCGAGCACGAGCGCCGCCGCCGGACGCTCGCTCGCCATCTGCACGGCGACGCCGCCGCCCAGCGATTCCCCGTACAGCACGCGGGCCGTGGGCGGCACGCCCGCGCGATCGAGAAAATCGAGGGCGGCGCGGCCGTCGGCATAGAGGCCAGGTTCGCTTGGGCTGCCGGGATTGCCGCCGTAGCCGCGGTACTCCACCAGCAGCAACCCGAAGCCGGCGTCAAGCAGGGCCGCCGCCTTGCCGACGCGATAGCCGATGTGGCCGCCGTTGCCGTGATAGTAGACGATCGTGGCGCCCCCCTCCGGCGCCGGCCCGTACCAGGCCACCAGATCGAGGCTATCGGCGGTGGCGAGCCGCACCTCGCTCATGGCGAGGCCGCTCGCCGCCAGGTCGGGCGACGCGCGGTCAGGCAGATAGAGCAGCTGGCGCTGCAACAGGAACAGCAGCGCCACGATGGCGAGATAGAGGCCGGCGATGACGATCAGCGCGGTCGTCACGGTCCGCGCGCCCGCCGTCAATGGCGCGTCCGCGACTGCAGGGCGATCCGGGCGTTGCGGAAGTCGATTAGGTCCTGCGCCGCCGCGACGCCTTCGTTGCGGCACCAGCCGCGCTGGCCGCCGAGGCCGCGGTCGAGATACTCGAGGTCGAAGGCGACCCAGGCGGCGATGCGGGCGCGGCTCAGCCTCGCCTTGTCGACCCGGTCGCGCGCCTGCAAGTGCGACAGCCGGCGCCGGTAGCCGTCGTAGGTCACGTACGACACCAGCCCGCAGTTCTCCAACAGGCTGAAGTCGTAAATGAGGCTAATCAACTCCATGAACCGCTTGTCGTCGAGCTGTTCATCCTCGGCGGCGATCGGCGCCGCCAGCAGCACGGCCGCCGCGGCCAGCAGCGCTCGAGACATGTGCGAAATGACACGCATCGTCGTGCGGCCGAATCTGCGCGCCGCGGCGGGGCCGGTCAATCGCCATGGAGACGCTTCGCGGGCGGCCTCGTGCGCGCTATGCTGCGCCATGCGCGGCTCGATCGCCCTCGTGCTGCTGCTCGCCGCCTGCGCCGGCAGCGAGCCGGCGCGCATCGCCCGCATGGTGCCGAGCGACCCCGACCCGGCGCGGTTCGTGGCTTGTCACGGCAGCAACTGCAAGCATCGGACCGAGGTCGGCCTCGGCCCCGCCGAGTGGCAAGCGGTGAGCGCGCTGCTGCGGCCGGCGGCGGCGAGCCCGGCCGAGGAGCGCCGGCAGGTGGCGCTCGCCATCGGCGCCATCGAGCGCTACGTGGCGCCGCAGGCCGGAACCGGGGGCGACGTCGCCGGCAACCTCGCCGCGCGGAACCAGTCGGGTCAGCTCGACTGCGTGGACGAGACGGTGAACACCATGACCGCGTTGCGCATGCTGGCGGCGGACGGGCTGTTGCGCTGGCACCGCCTCGGCCAGCCGGCCCATCGCGGGTACATTGTGGACGGCATGCTGCCGCACAATACGGCGGTCCTGCTCGAGACGGAGACCGGGCGGCCCTATGCCGTCGATTCCTTTTTCTCCGACAGCGGCGAGCCGGCCCATGTGCTGCCGCTCGGCCCTTGGCTCGCCGGTTGGCGGCCGGAGCAAGGGCCGCCGGCCACCGACGAGGCCGCCATCAGGTGAACCTCGCGCGATCGTGGCCGGATTCACCCTTGCATCGGCGGCGGCGGGGGATTTCATTGAGAGCCGATCGGTTCTAAAGGCATTCTGATGCAGGCGATCAAGGAAACCGAGAGCCGCTCGTCCTCGGCGGAAAGCGACACGGCGCGTTCGACCGCCGCCGGGTGGCTGACGGCGGGCGGGCTTGCGGGAGGGCTCGCCGCGATGTCCTGCTGTATCGTTCCGCTCGCGCTGTTCGGGATCGGCGTCGGCGGCGCGTGGATCGGCAACTTGACCGCGCTAGCCCCGTATCAGCCGTATTTCGCGGCGTTCGCGCTCGCCTGCGTCGGGTTCGGACTATGGACCACCCGGCGGCCGCGGACAGCGGACACCCTCTGCCGGCCGGCCGGCGGGCGCGCGGCGCGCGCCGGGCTGTGGACGGCTGCCGCCATGATCGCCGCCGCGCTGGCGTTCCCGTACGTGGCGCCGCTGCTGCTGGGCGCATGAGGATGGTTCGTCTCGCCGCGCTGGCGCTGGCTGTTCTCGTGCCGTGCGTCGCGGGTGCCGCCGAGCGCACCGTGACGCTGGCGGTGGACAACATGTATTGCAGCGCGTGCCCCTATATCGTGCGCGAGACGTTGGCGGGCGTGCAAGGCGTCAGCGGCGTAGTGGTGTCGCTTGAGGAGAAACGCGCGACCGTCACTTACGACGACGCGCTGACCGGCCCCGAGGCGCTCGTCGCCGCCTCGACCGCCGCCGGATATCCGGCCCGGCCGGTGCCGTGAGCGAGCTCTACTCCGTCCTTGCCTGCCCGGCCTGCGGACACGCGAGCCGGCTGCTCATGCCGGAGGACGCCTGTCTCGTTTTCCACGATTGCGAGGGCTGCGGCATGCTGATGCGGCCCAAGCCCGGCGACTGCTGCGTGTTCTGCTCCTACGGCTCGGTGCCCTGTCCGCCGGTGCAAGAGGCGCGTGCCGCCGCGTGCTGCTAGCGCTCCAGCAGTTGGCGCAGCGCGGCGTGCGCGTTGCGCTTGATGGGCGCGCCGTGCGCGAGGCAGAGCACGGAGAACGGCAGGTCGAGGAGGCGCTGGACGCTGCGGCGCGTCGCCTTCGGATCGTCGTGGTACTCCGGCGCGATGAAGGCGAGCGAGGCGCCCGCCCGCTTCAGCAGGTCGGCTGAGAACAGCACCCCCGGCCGCGCGCGGCGCAGGAACGCGAAGTGCACGTATTCCGGCCCCGGGGTGCGCACGGCCTCGAGGCCGCCCGGCAGCACGTCGCCCGGCCGATATGAGGCGTCCGGCTTCTCCTCGGTGCCGCTGGCGCCGCGCGGCGCGTAGACCTCGACGCCGAACATCTTGCGATAGCGCCAGGCGGAGCGCTGGTGGCAGGCGGCGGTGAGGCAGATGGCCGAGACCGGGCCGAGGGCCTTAAGCGCCGCCGGCCGCAGCGGCAGCGGGTCGATCAGGACCTTGCGGGCGCCGTCCGCCACGGCATAGGCGGCGCTTTCGAAGTCGATGCGGTCGTCCCAGACGTGCCAACGCCAGACGCCGGCGACGACCCGTTCGATTCTGCTGGCGGCGGCATTCGGCTCGGACATGGTAGCCGCGAAGTGTGAGCGCCGGCGGCGGCTAAGGCAAGGACACTGGCGCCGCGGCGCCGGGCGGCGCTAGACTCCGACCGTGGACGAGGAGGTCTATTCCCATCCGCGGTTCGACCGGCGCCGGCTGGCACTGCTCGGCCGGCGCTCCGACGCGAAGGGCCTGCAACGGCTGGCGGCGCACGTGGCTACGCTCGTCGCGACCGGCGGGCTGCTTTACATGAGCCTCGGCACCTGGTGGGCCGTGCCGGCGACGGCGCTCTACGGCGCGGTCCTGATCTTCCTGTTCTCGGCCCTGCACGAGTGCGTCCATCGCACCGCTTTCCGCAGCCGATGGCTGAACGATTGGGTTGCCTGGGCCGCCGGCGCGTTGCTGCTGCTGCCGCCGGAGTTCTTCCGCTACTTTCATTTCGCCCACCACCGGTTCACCCAGGACCCGGCGTTGGACCCGGAACTGGCGACGCCGAAGCCCGCGAGTTTCCCGGCATGGCTGCTGCATGTCTCGGGCCTGCCAGTATGGCGCTGGCTCGCCGCGACGGCGATAACGCACGCGCTCGGCCGCGCGCCTGAGGCCTATCTGCCGGCGCAGGCGGGCCGACGAGTGGTGCGCGAGGCGCGAGCGCTCATCGGCCTCTACGCCCTCGTCGCCATCGCCTCGGTAGCTCTCGGCAGCGCGGCGGCGGTCTATTACTGGATCGTCCCGGCGCTGGCGGGCCAACCACTCTTAAGGATTTTCCTACTGGCCGAGCACACTGGCTGCCCGGAAACGCCCGACATGCTGAAGAACACGCGCACGACGCTCAGCAACGCCGCGGTGCGATTCTATACCTGGAACATGCCGTACCACGCCGAGCACCACGCGTTTCCCTCGCTGCCGTTCCATGCCCTGCCGGCGGCGCACCTTGAGTTGGCACCCGAGCTCGGAGTGGTCGCGTCCGGCTACCTCGCGGTCCAGCGTGGGTTGCTCCGGAGCTTCTAGGCCCGCGCGCCGGAACGCTTTTTCACCGCGATTTACCAGGGCAAGAGAGCGGGTTCGTTCTGGTCGGCCGCGAAGGGGTTGTGCGTACGCCGATTCATGCGTACATTGTACACAAATGTCCCCAAGGGAGACAAAGATGACGAAAGGCGCGACGGTCACGACCAGGGTGCCGCCCACGCTCAAGAGGAAGCTGGAATCCTTGGCGCGCAGCACGAGCCGGACCGAGGCGTACCTGGCACGGGAAGCGATCGCGGCCTACGTCGAACTGAATGAGTGGCAGGTGGCCCAGATCGAGGAGCGTCTCGCCGAGGTTCGCGCCGGAGCGCCCATGGTCGCACACGAGGACGTGAAACTGTGGCTCGACGCCAAGCGGGCCGGCCGTCGGCGTAGGACGCCTCGACCGCGCCCCTGAAGACGCATGCGGGTCCTGTGGCTCGGCAAGGCGGTCGCCGACCTCGACGCCATCGAAGCATTCATCGGTCGGGACAACCCTGCCGCCGCTCGCGCGATGGAGCAGCGGATCGAGAGCGCGGTGCGCCTGCTCGAAAGACAGCCGCACCTCGGGCGTCCCGGCCGGGTCGACGGCACGCGCGAGCTGGTCGTCGCGGGCACGCCGTACCTGGTCGTCTATTCGGTCTTGAGCGGAGCAGTGCGGATCCTCGCCGTATTTCACGGCGCGCAGCAACGCCCGTGAGGTCAGGCCGTCAGCTTTCGGCGATCCTGCCCGAGCGCAGCGCGGCCAATTCGTCGGGGGTGTCGATGTCGGCCAGCACGGAATCGTCGGGCATGGGGACCTCGGCGACCAGCTCGGCGTGCTCGCCGATGAGATGGCGGGCGCCGACGTCGCCCGTCAGGCGCGCCATCTCGGCGAAGAAGCGGCGCGCCCAAAGCACGGGATTGCCGCGCTTGCCCTTCCAGGTGGGGACGCAGATGGCGCGGCCCTCGGCCGGATTAAAGGCATGGATGAGGCGGTCGAGGGCGGCGGCGGAGACGAGCGGCATGTCGGCCAGGCATACGAGGGCGCCATCGAGGTCGTGCGGCAGGGCCGTGAGGCCGCGGCGCAGCGAGGCGCTGAGGCCGTCGGCGTAGTCGGGATTGTGGACGACGCCCACCGTTCGCCGGCCGAGCGCGGCGCGCACACGCTCGGCTTCGTGCCCGGTCACCACGACGACTGGCCGTGCGTGAGAGGAAAGCGCGGCGTCGACGGCGCGGGTCACCAGGGCGGCGCCGTCGAGCTCGGCGAGCAGCTTGTTGGCCGCGCCCATGCGGCTCGACCGCCCGGCGGCCAGCACCAGCGCGGCGACGCGCGGCGCACGCGGCGACGCGGCGGCCGTCGGCGCGCCCTCGCGCGGCTGCGGGCGGCTCGCGATCTCCTTCAACAGGCCGCCGGCCCCCATCGACATGATGTCGCGGCCGGTCACCGGCAGGTCGGCCATGAGGCGCTGCAATACCCAGTCGAAGCCGTTGAGCTTGGGCGAGCGGGCGCAGCCCGGCAGGCCAAGCACCGGAACCTCGCCACGGCGCCCGAGCATCAGCAGGTTGCCCGGATCGACCGGCATGCCGAGATGATCGACGCGGCCGCCCACGCGCACCAGCGCCGCCGGAATCACGTCGCGCCGGTCGGTGATGGCCGAGGCGCCCGAGACGAGGACGAGCTCGGCATCCAGGCTCTCGATCGCGCCGGCGACGGCGCCGACGTCGTGATCGCAGCGCAACTCCTGCGCCGGGCCGCAGCCGAGCGCCGCCAGCCGCTCGTTGATCGAACGCGCGGTCTTGTCGAGCACGCTTTCCTTGAGGCCCGGCAACCGGGTTTGGATGAGCGCCACGGCGCGCGGCCGCAGCGCCGCCACGCGGACGACCCGGCCCGCCACGGCGACGCAGCGTTCGACCAGGGCCGCCGGCACGGCGAAGGGGATGATCTTCACCGTCGCCACCATCTCGCCCGGGCTCACGAGCTCGAAGGGGGCAAGCGTGGCCAGCGTGATCGATTCGTCGACGGAATTGAGCAGGTCGAGGCGATCGCGGTCCACCGTCAGCACGCCGGGTGCCGCGGCGAACAGGTTGCAGCGCCCGGTGAAGGCGGGGGCCAGCCTGACGTTGGCGCCGCGCGCCGCCTCGGCGACGCGGGTCGCGGCCTCGTCCTCGCCGATGTCGCCCGGCTCCGGCTTCGCCACCGTGACGACAGCGCGGCCGGATGCCGCGAGCGCCGCCACGTCGGCGGCGGACAGCACGCGGCCCTTCTTGAAATTGCATTGCCCGGCCTTGACGCCGTGGGCAAGCACGGCGCCTTCGGCTTCGGCGAGCGGCAGATCGGCGAAGATCATGGCGCCGGTGTCTCGGCCGACGCCTTGTGCAGCACGGCGGTCATCTCGGCCAGGATCGAGACGGCGATCTCCGCCGGCGTGCGCGCGCCAATGGCCATGCCCACGGGTCCGTGCAGGCGCGCCAGGTCGGTTTCCCGGAACCCGGCCTCCACGAGGCGCGCCCGGCGGCCCGCGTGCGTCTTCCGGCTGCCGAGGCAGCCGACGTAGAAGGCCGGCGAGCGCAGCGCCGCGTGCAGCGCCGGATCGTCCACCTTGGGATCGTGAGTCAAGGTAACAACCGCGGTGCGCGAATCGATGTTCATTCCCGCCATCGCCTCGTCCGGCCACTCGGGCACGAGATCGACGCCGGGAAAGCGCGCGTCGGTGGCGAACGAGCGGCGCGGGTCGATGACTGTCACCTTGTAGCCCGCGAGCGCGGCCATGGGAGCGAGCGCCTGGGCGATGTGCACCGCACCCACCAGCACGAGGCGGAGCGGCGGGTTGACGACGAAAAGGAAAACGCGGCGCTCGGCGTCGATCATGCCGCTTTTGTCGTCGGCAAGCGCCCGTTGCGCCTTGGCGAGAGCGTCGGGCGACAGCCGCAACTCGCCCGCCGTGCCGTCGCGGTAGACGATGCACTGGGCGCCGCCGTCGAGTTCGGTGGCGAGCGCCACCGGTTTTCCGGCCCGGCGGTCGGCGAGCAGCCGGTCGATGAGGGCCGCTCTCTGGCGCCCGACCCGCTCGACGTAGACCTGGAGCTTGCCGCCGCAGGCGAGCCCCACCTCCCACGCCTGCTCGTTGCTGACGCCGAAGTCGAGCAGCCGGGGAATCCTATCGGCGATGGTCTTGAGCGCCTCGCCGACCACCGCGCTCTCGACGCAGCCGCCCGACACCGAGCCCACCATGGCGCCGGTGTCGTCCACCGCGAGCTGGCTGCCGACGGGCCGCGGGGAAGAGCCCCAGGTGGCCACCACGGTCGCCAGGCCGACGCCCTTGCCGGCGGCACGCCACTCGATGGCTTGGCGGAGCACGTCGTCGCTCATATCGATTCCGGCGCGAGCCACTGCGCGCTTTCGAGGCGGCGCCGGCCGGGGCGGCCCAGCACCTCGACGAGCTGGGCGAGGCTGTCCAGGTCGTGCACCGGCCGGAAATCGTCGATGTGCGGCATCATCGCGCGGGCCCCTTGCGATTTTGGCTCGTAACCGTCGAAGCGCAACAGGGGATTGAGCCAGATGAGCCGCCGGCAGGACTTGTGCAGGCGCTCCATCTCGCGGCCCAGGCCTTCGACCCCCTCGCGGTCGAGCCCGTCGGTGATGAGCAGCGCCACGGCGCCCTGACCAAGCACGCGGCGCGACCAGCGGGCGTTGAACTCGGCGAGACAGAGGCCGATGCGGGTTCCCCCGGACCAGTCCGCCACCTTGTCCGCCACCAGGTCGAGCGCCACGTCGATGTCGCGGTGGCGCAGGTATCGGGTGACGTTGGTGAGCCGCGTGCCGAATAGGAAGGTGGCGACGCGGTCGCGGTCGTTGGTGATGGCGTGCATGAAGTGCAGCACGATGCGCGAGTAGCGGCTCATCGAGCCGGAGATGTCGCACAGGATGACGAGCGGCGGATGGCGGCGCCGGCGCCGGCGCCGGCGCAGCACCAGGCCGCCCGAGCGCAGCGAGGCGCGCAGCGTGGCGCGCATGTCGATGCGCGGCCCGCGCGGATCGGGGCGGAAGCGCCGCGTCGGCACGTCCATGATGGGCAGCCGCATGGCGGCGATGACGCGCTTCGCGCGATCCACTTCCTCGCCCGACATCTGCTCGAAGTCCATGCGTTGCAGGAGCTCGCGGCTGGAATAGGTCATCGCCGCATCGAACTCGATCTCCTCCTCGCGCGGCTCGCCCTCGCCGTCGGCGCCGCGCTGCGGGCGGAGCGCCTCGGCGAGGCGGCGCAGCATCGCCTCGTCCGCCGCGCGCTCGACGCGCACGCTGGGCAGCATTACCGCCATCATGCGCTGCAACAGCTTCGGGTTGCGCCAGAAGACGTGGAACGCCTGGTCGAAGAGCTGCTTTTGCTCCTGGCGGTTGACGAACACGGCGTGCAGCGTCCAGTAGAAGTCGTCGCGGTCGCGGATGCCGACCGTCTCGACCGCGCGGATGGCGTCGAGGAGGCGCCCGGGGCCGATAGGGAGCCCCGCCGCCCTGAGCGTGCGCGCGAAGTGCATCAGGTTCTCGGCCAGCCGGCTCGGCTCCGGCGCGGCGGGGGAGGTTGGTTGATCTAGCATGTCAGGGGAATACATACCACAGCCGCGAACTGAAGAATTTCACAGACGTTGATAATGGCGATCCCAAAACCAACCATCTACTTCGGAAGAGGCCCCAGCGCTTCAACCATCTCATTTAGCGCCGCCACAAACTGAGTGACAGCCGTATCAATTCGATCCTGTTCACGTTGCAGGGCCGCGGACGCGTCGTTGTAGTGATTTTCTCGGCGCGCCAATTCGTCCGCGCTGACAGTTTCTGGCTCAGTACCCAGACTAAGTGGATTCGGAGCGAATATGCTTGAACCGATGGTCTTGGCAAGAATACTCAGAGCGTCTGTATATTGCTTGAAAACATCGCTATCCAGTAGCAGGGACTCTTCAAATATTTCTCGTCGCGTATCCGTAAACGCAATGATATCATTTCGCAACATCGAACGAGGACTCTCCTCAAGCATCTGAAAAACAGAGGACCGGAACTCACTTTCCACAAATTCGCGTCCAGTCTTCGCTCGTGTTTTGTCCAGATACCCAAGCGACCCGACTTTCGATAGCGAGTATACACTAAACAAGCTAGACCAATAACTCTTGGTGGCATCTTCAGCCCAGCCACTCCACTCCGAGTATTGCGCGCGCGCACGGTCTCGAATCTGTTCCAGAATGAATCTGCGGCTAGACTGCCACGCCATATCACGCTGGTGGGCAACTCGTTCTAGCTCCTGACCCAAGTTTCCTAGCTGCTGCTCTGCGGTCTTGATCTCTTCCAGGAGACGAGCCTGTTCAATGGTCAGCTTCTCTTTCTCCGTGCGTAGCGTCGTGCGCTCATCTTGCAGGACGACAACTTGGTTCAACAGAGTTTCCTGCGCCGCCCGCCGTTGGCGCTCTTCATCCAGTAGCTGCTTCAGCAGGTCGCGCTGGCCAGATACTTCATTCTTTAGCTCACCAAGCCGCTCACTCAGCGCAGCGTTATCTCTCTCCAGAATTCGGCGGTGAGCCTCCCGCTCCTTGAGATTTAGCTCTTCAGTTCGAATTCGGTCTTGAAGCACGTCGTTGGTCGCTTTCAATTCTCGATTTTGCGTTCGTATCTCAAGGTTTTCGATGATGGGATCTAGTGTTGTCAGGGCAATCCAAAACAGACCGACGGTCCCGAGCGCTGCAACTGCTGAGAATCCAGCGTTGAACCAGTCAATTCCTCGCGTCCTCAAGGGCGACGCGGATGGGCTTGTGTGACTTGTGGCTCGTGCTGCCGACGGTTGGGCCGGATCATGCAAAGCCGTCGCGACCGCTCCGGCAGGAAGCGTGTCCGCTTCAACCTTTTCGTCAGACTGAACTGTCGCAGGTTTTTTCGGTTCTTCAGTCACGGAACTAGGATACCGCATTCATTTCCAAGTAGCGACACTGCACTTGAGGTGTTAGCGGTGCGACAACTCCCGCGCATATGTCGAATCCGATGCCGACCGACCCTCACTCCTAACACTCTCCCCGCGCTGCGGGGAGAGGGGGGAACCCGCGAAGCGAGTGGATGAGGCGACTTGGATCAACGATGACCCTTCGATCGCCTACCGCCCGGCGGCCAACTCGACCTTCACCTGGTCGAGGATCTTGGCCGCCTCGCTGCCGCGAATCTTGGCGATGTCGTCCTGGTACTTGAGAAGGACCCCCAGCGTGTCGTCCACCGCGCGCGGGTCGAGCGCCACCGTGTCGAGCTGCACGAGGGCCTCGGCCCAGTCGATGGTCTCGGCCACGCCCGGCAGCTTGAACAGGTCGCGCTGGCGCAGCGTTTGTACGAAACCGATGACCTGGCGGGCGAGTTCGGGGCCGGTGCGCGGCGCCTTGACGCGCAGGATCTCTAGCTCGCGCGCGGCGTTCGGATAATCGACCCAGTAATAGAAGCAGCGGCGCTTCAGGGCGTCGTGAATCTCGCGCGTGCGGTTCGAGGTGATGACCGCGATGGGCGGTGCCGCGGCGGCGATCGTGCCGAGCTCGGGGATGGTGATCTGGTAGTCGGACAGCACCTCCAGGAGATAGGCCTCGAACGGCTCGTCGGTGCGGTCGAGCTCGTCGATCAGGAGGACCGGCGGCCCGCCGGGCGCCGGCTCGAGCGCCTGCAGGAGAGGGCGCTTGACGAGGAACCGTTCGGTGTAGATGTCGGCGCCGAGCGTCTCCCGGTTGCTGTCGCCGGCCGCCTCGGCCAGCCGGATCTCGATCATCTGGCGCGAGTAGTTCCACTCATATACCGCCGAGGCCACGTCGAGGCCCTCGTAACATTGCAGTCGCAGCAGCCGACGCTGCAACGTCTTCGCCAGCACCTTGGCGATCTCGGTCTTGCCGACGCCGGCCTCGCCCTCGAGGAACAGCGGCCGGTGCAGGCTGAGCGCCAAATAGAGCGCGGTCGCCAGGCTGCGGTCGGCGACGTAGTCGCCGGCGGTCAGCAGGGCCAGCGTCTCATCGACGGAGGCGGGAAGGTTCATGTGCGACGATCTGGCGTTCCGGGGTCAGGCGACCCGGTATATGTACGCGTCATCGATGAGCGTTCCATCGATGGCGTTGCCGGTGAACCGGATGCCCGAGATTCCCGGGCCGGTCTTGACGGCGCGCTTGAGCAAGGCTGGCAGCCGGTCGCGTTTCTTCACCAACTGGATGCGAAAGGAATCCAAGCTGTATTGGCTGCGCGCCTTCTTCTGTAAACGTCCTATCGATTCGAAGAGCTGTCGATACGCCTCGAGCGGTCCCAGGTCGTCGACCACGTTGCTGGCAATGATGAGCCGCCACTTGTCCGGCTCAGATTCGTAGTACCAAAAGGCGGCGCTGACCGGAAATCCGTCCTTGTCCAGGTGACGGACCAATTTTTCACCGTCGCCGATGTCGCGCTCTACCAGTGACGCTGCAGCCATTGCAACACTCCATGATCCGGGTCGGCGACGGCAGTACGGAAGTCCTCGGCTTCTTTTCTTGTCACCGTCGTTTTATACCTCCGCTCCCCCTTCCACTCCTGCACCGACGTCCAATTGCTCTGGAGTTTCGGATCGCTCTCGGAGGCAAGTTTCAATCTCTCACCCAACCCCGCCTTCTTCAGCAATGCTGCGAGATCATGGGTGAAGATGCTGTTGACAAAGTTTTTGTCCGGTATCGTGTTCGCCTTGAACGTCTGTGCTATGCATGCCTTCAAAGCGCATTCGACGGCGTAGCCCAATACATAGTAGCACGCCGCGTAACGCTTGGCCCCAAGCAACACCGAACCGTCATCGAGACGCATCTTCGCAAGACGTTGCAATTCCGCACGCGTCATTGCTGCACCGAAGGGATCGGCTCGGTTGCGATCACTCGGTCGGCGGCAAAGAGCCGCCTAGCCGCCGCCCTACTTCTGCACCCACTGGCCGTCCATCAGGAGGTATTCCCCGGGGGCGGCGTCGCGATAGAGCTTCTCGGCGGCGAGCCGGGCCACGTCATCGACCGAGACGCCTTCGCTGCCGGCGATCTGCTCGTAGGCGCCGCGGCGCTTTGCATTGATACTATCGACCAGCGCCAGCACGTCGGGCGAGGGCGCCACCGCGCCCACGTACCCGTCCGGCTGCTCGCCAACCAGCCCCGCCGCCTTGGCGTCGTCGAGCGGGCTGGCGATCACCGGTGCCGCCGCCAGCGAGGCCAGCAGCAGGATACAGAAAAACAGGTAAGATAGTCCTCGAAGCATCTGAAATCCCTAGAAGATATCCGGGTTGGTTTTCAGCAGGTCCTCGACATCACGGTCGATCTTGACGCGAATCTCCTGCTCGATCTTCACGTTCAGGTTGATGACGATCGGCTTGTCCGGAGCCTCCACCTTCACGGTCGGATTGCAGCCGGCCAGGGCAAGGGCAAGCGAGGCGGCGAGGGGTACCGAACGGTTCATGGCCCCGCTATATGGGCGCAACAAAGTGGCGATTGCAAGGCGGCGCTACTCGGCTCCGAAGGTTGCGAGCTTGCGCCGTATCGCATCCGGGACCCGGTAGCCCACCAGGCTCTGGCGCAGAATCTGGTCCAGTCTGCCGCTGACGTTGAAGTTGAGCGCGACTGGATAACCATCGTAAAGATCGGGATTGCTGCCCAGGATGTGCACCCCGATCGCCATGTCGCCCCCCGGTTGCCGATCGATGGTCAGATCGAGCTCCTTGTAAAGAAAATTGCGCATCGCCGAGAGCGCCAACTGGACGCTTTCGCCCTGGCCGGCAAGCGCGGCCGGCGGATTGGCCGGGGCATAGGCCAGCAGTCCCGGGCCCTCGGCCGAGAGCCTACCGCCCCGCACCAGCCAGTCGCCGCCCTCGATCGTCACCGGGATGCGGCCGCCGAGCGTGCCGGTGGCGGCCAGGCCATCGACCTGTGCCAACGCCACCAGTTGCCCCAGGTCGATGGCGCTCGCTTGAAGGGCCAGCTCGTTCCGGCCGACGGTCGTGTCGAGCGTCCCCGGCTCGACGTTGATCTCGCCGCCGGCGATGGCCAGCCGGCCGCCGGCAATCTCGATCCTGCCGGGCAACAACTGAAACGTGAGCAGGCCGTTCGATAGCGGCAAACCGGCGCCGATCAGCCCGACGGCGATTTGCTGGCCGGGCGGCGTCGTCAGCGGCCCGAGGCCGTCCACGTCGATCACCGCGTTGATGCGCTCGATTTCGGCGAAGGGCGTGGACAGCGACAGCTCCTGGAGGAGCAGGTGCAGATCGGCGCCGAGGCCGCCGCGCGACCAATCTACCGTTCCGGCCAGCGCCACCTTGCCGTTGGCTTCCTCGACGATCGAACCGAGCGCTGGGACGAGGTCCCGCGGCCGCACGTCGCGGGAAAACTGCAGCGGCGCAAGCTCGACGGTGGCTCGGCCGGCAGCGTCCCGCGGCCGGTGCCGTCCGGCGACGGTGAGCGACAGATGCCCGGCGGGATCGGCGAGCCGGGCGGAAAACTCAAGGTCACGTCGGAACTTGACTTTGCCGTCGAGAGCCACGGGCACGAACCATGCGGGCTTGTCGGCGCTGACGAGCCGACCGGCGAATCCGAGATCGAAACTCGCCGGCCCGCCCGGCGGACGGGCGAGGGCGCCGGCGACGTTCAATTCGCGCAACGAGGCGCGCGGCCCCTCCAGCCCGCCGTCGAGTCGCAGGCTGGCGCGATAGCCGGAGGCAGGCGTCCATTCGCCGGCAAGGCGCAGCGAAGCGAGCGATATATCGACGGGCGTTCCGCCGAACGTCGGACGCAACGGAGTCGATGCGACCGGGCCGACCTCGATCTCGTGCGCCAGCGAGGAGGCGCCCACCTCGATCCAGCCGGCGCGCAGCGGCAGCCGCAGGCCCTTGACCGGCTCGAGCCCGGGCGCGCGCAACGTCCCGATGAGGACGCGGCCGGGTCTGGCGAGTTTCGCCGCCAGCTTGCCGTCGGCGAAGATGAGCGCCAGGTCGAGGCCGAGCGACACGTCGTCGGCGCCAATGCCGGCGATCCGCGACAGCGCAAGCTCGGCACCGAGCGTGCCCTCGAAGCGCTCGGGTTTGCCCGCCAGCGCGGCCCGGCCGTCGAGCCTGACCCCGCCCGCCGTCGCGAGCGAGAACGGCAGGTCGCCGGCAAAATCCCGGTCTAAGCCGGCGGACAGCGACAGCGGCGCTGCCAACGATAGACTCCAGGCGCCGGCGAGTTGGCCTGCGATCGTTGCCGGAAGGTATTCCAGGACCGTGGAGTCCGGTGTTCCCTCTAGGACGATGTCGCTGCGCGCGGCGACAGCGAGCCGTCCTTCGGCAATCTCGTAGTCGAAACCGCCGGAAGCCGCGATGCCGCTCGCCAGTCCCGGCCAAACGAGCGCCTCGGCGTCGAAGGAGACGGCGCCGGCAAGCTCGACCGCCGCCATGTCCGCCAGCGTGGGCCGGCGCAGTTGGGCCGCCCCCTCCATGCCGCCGGCTGCCGCCGCGCTCACCCGGAGACGCCCGTCCGTCGGCCGCGGCAGACCGAGCCACGGCCACAGCGCGGCCGCCGCCGCCGCGTCCACCGCGGCGCTGGCCGTCAGCCTCGGCGCCGCGTCGAGCCCGTCGATGGAAACGTCGAGCCGGAAGCTCATGTTGGGCTCGGCGAGTTCGAGTTGGGCGGTGGCGCGCGACGCCGCAACCTCGAGCGCGAGCCTGCCCGCGGCGAACCGCGCGCCGGCCAGATCGGCGCCGGCGAGATCGAATCGAGCCGTCAGACGCGGCCAGCCATGCGGCACGGTCGCGAATTGCAGCGAACCCGCGAAGCCCGATGCCGCGGCGCCGAACGCGATGCGGCCGTCGGAGACCTCGAGCGTGCCCGCGAGGCCGCCGGGCCGCGGCCCGATCTCGCCTTCGAAGGGCATCTCAACGGCGCCGAGCGGGGTGATGAGCGCGAGGCGGGCGCCGCTGAGCGAGATCGTGGGCTGCGCGCCGCCGGCGTCGCTCGCCATGAGGGCGTCGATCGCCGCATCGAGGCTGCCGAGGGAGACGCGGCCGCCGTCGAGGCGGGCCGAGATCGCGAGGCCGTCGATGGCAAGACGCTCGACGCGGCGCTCGGCGAGGCTGTAGGCGGCGACGACCGCGCTGGCCCTTAGTTCGCCACCCGACCCTAGTGCCAGCCCCTCGATGCGCGCGTGGCCTAGACCCAGTTCGACGACGCGAAGCTGCGGCGCCGGAATGCCCAGTGCTGCGAGCCGATGGCGCAGCACGGCGCCGGCGAGCGAGGGGAGTGCCAGCCACAGCGCGACCAGTGCCGCCGCGACAAGCCCGGCTAGCGCGAACCCCAGTCTGCGGCGGGATCGGGCCATGGCGTCAACTTGACCGATGGAGACCGCTCCGGCCAGCCCCAATGAGCCGTTCGCCCGGCGCCAAAAGAAACGGCGGGGGACCGAGGGCCCCCCGCCGACAACGTTCGATAGGCGCCGTTCAGCCGCAGGCGGCGACGGCGCGCCCGGCCATGACGGAGACCAGGTGGGCGCGATACTCGGCGCTGCCGTGGATGTCGCTGTTGAGGTTCGTGGCGGGCACCTTGATGCCCTTGACGGCGGCGGGCGAGAAGGTCCTGGTGAGCGCCTGCTCCATCTCCTTGACGCGGAACACCGACGGCCCGGCGCCGGTGACGGCGACGCGCACGCCGCCGCCGGTCTTCGCCACCATGACCCCCACCATGGCGTAGCGCGAGGCGGGCGAGGGGAACTTGGCGTAGGCCGCCTTCTCCGGCTTAGGGAAGCTCACGGCGGTGACGATCTCGCCGTCTTGAAGCGCCGTTTCGAACATGCCCTTGAAGAATTCGTCGGCCTTGATCCTGCGCTTGTTGGTGACGATCGTGGCGTCGAGGCCGACGATGGCGGCCGGATAGTCCGCCGCCGGATCGGCGTTGGCGATCGAGCCGCCGATGGTGCCGCGGTGGCGCACTTGCGGGTCGCCGATGCTCTCGGCCACCGCCGCCAAGGCCGGGATCGTCCGCTTCACCTCGGCCGAATGGGCGACCTCGGCGTGGGTGGTACCGGCGCCGACGGTAATGCCGCCGCCCTCGGCCTTGATGCCCCTCAACTCGGCCACCCCGGCGAGATCGATCACATCCGAGGGCGAGGCGAGCCGCAGCTTCAAGGTGGGAATCAGCGTCATGCCGCCGGCCATCAGCTTGCCGTCCTTGGCGCCGGACAGCAGCTTCGCCGCGTCCGCCACGGAATTCGGCCGGTGATAGTTGAAGTTGTGCATGGCTTCCTCCCTATTCGGCGGCGCGGGCGGTCTGGTGCAGCGCCTGCCAGACCCGCTCCGGCGAGGCCGGCATGTCGAGATGGCGCACGCCAATGGCGTCGGTGACCGCGTTGATGAGGGCCGCCGGCGCGGCGATGGCGCCCGCCTCGCCGCAACCCTTGACGCCGAGCGCGTTGTGCGGGCAGGGCGTCTCGGTGAGGCCGACCTTGAAGCTCGGGAAATCGTCGGCGCGCGGCATGCAGTAGTCCATGTAGGAGCCGGTCAGGAGCTGCCCGGTCTTCTTGTCGTAGACGCAAGCCTCCAGGAGCGCTTGGCCGATGCCCTGGGCGATGCCGCCGTGCACCTGGCCTTCCACCACCATGGGGTTGATCACCTTGCCGAAGTCGTCCACCGCCGCCCAGTTCATGACCTTCACACGGCCGGTCTTCCGGTCCACCTCGACCTCGGCAATGTGCACCCCGGCGGGGTAGGTGAAGTTAGCGGGGTCGTAGAACGCCGTCTCGTCGAGCCCGGGCTCGACGCCGGCCGGGTAGTTGTGCGGCACGTAAGCGGCGAAAGCGATCTCGCCGATGGTCTTGGAGCGGTCGGTGCCGGCGACGCGGAAGACGCCCTTCGAGTACGCGATGTCGTTCTCCGAGGCCTCCAGCAGGTGGGCCGCGATCTTCTTGCCCTTGGCGATGATCTTGTCCGCCGCCTTCACCAGCGCGGTGCCGCCCACGGCGGCCGAGCGCGATCCGTAGGTGCCCATGCCGAAGGGCACGCGGTCGGTGTCGCCGTGCACCACCTCGATGTTCTCGATGGCGACGCCGAGCACGTCGGAGACGATCTGGGCGAAGGTCGTCTCGTGACCCTGGCCGTGGCTGTGCGAGCCGGTGAACACGGTGACGCTGCCGGTCGGATTGAAGCGGATGTGCCCGGCCTCCCACAACCCGACGCCGGCGCCCAAGGAGCCCACCACCGCCGAGGGGGCGATGCCGCAAGCCTCGATGTACGCCGAGAAGCCGATGCCGCGCAGCCTGCCGCGCTTGGCAGATTCCGCCTTGCGCGTCGCGAACCCCTTGTAGTCGATGAGCTTCAAGGCCTCGTCCAGCGCCCGCTCGTAGTTGCCGGAGTCGTACTGGAGCGCCACCGGCGTCTGGTACGGGAACTGGCTCGGCTTGATGAAGTTGCGCCGGCGCAGCTCCGCCGGGTCGATCTTCATGTCGCGGGCCGCCGCCTCGACGATGCGCTCGACCACGAAGGTGGCCTCCGGCCGCCCGGCGCCCCGGTAGGCATCGACGGGCGCGGTATTGGTGAACACCGCCTTCACGTTGCAGTGCACGGCGGGGGTCGTGTATTGGCCGGCGAGCAGCGTGGCGTAAAGGTACGTCGGCACGCAGGTGGCGAAGGTCGAGAGGTAGGCGCCCATGCTGGCGATGGTGTCGACCTTGAGGGCGAGGAACTTTCCGTTCCGGTCGAGCGCCAACTCGACGTGGCTCACGTGGTCGCGGCCATGGGCGTCGGACAGGAAGGATTCGGACCGCTCGGCCGTCCACTTCACCGGCCGGCCCACCTTGCGCGCGGCCCAGGTGCAAACCGTTTCCTCGGCGTAGCAGAAGATCTTGGAGCCGAAGCCGCCGCCCACGTCGGGCGCCACCACCCGCATCTTGTGCTCCGGCACGCCGAGGACGAAGGCGCACAGGATGAGCCGCAGCACGTGCGGGTTCTGGCTGGTGCTGTAGCAGGTATAGCTGTCGTTGCCGGCGTCGAACTCGCCGATCGCGGCGCGCGGCTCGATGGCGTTCGGGATGAGCCGGTTGTTGACGAGGTCGAGCTTGGCGACGTGATGCGCGTTCTTGAACGCGGCCTCGACCGCCGCCTTGTCGCCCAGCTCCCAGTCGTAGCAGAGATTGCCCGGCACGTCGGAGTGAACCTGCGGCGATTTGGGGTCGAGCGCCCGCGCCGTATCCACCACTGCCGGCAGGACCTGGTAGTCCACCTTGATCTTCTCCGCGGCGTCCTTTGCCTGAGCCAGGCTGTCCGCGATCACCACCGCGACCTGGTCGCCGACGTGGCGCACCGTGTCCTTGGCGAGCGGCGGGTGCGCCGGCGCCTTGTGCGGGTTGCCATGCTTGTCCTTCACCGTCCAGCCGCAGATGAGGCTGCCCACCTTGTCGGCGGCGATGTCGGCCCCGGTGAAGACGGCGACCACGCCGGGCGACTTCTTGGCCGCGGCCGCGTCCACCGACTTCACCTTGGCGTGCGCGTGCGGCGAACGCAGGAAATAGGCGATGGCCTGGTTCGGCCGGTTGATGTCGTCCGTGTAGCGCCCGCGCCCGGTGAGGAAGCGGAAGTCTTCCTTGCGGCGTACCGAGGCGCCGATCCCTGTGTCTGCCATGGTCCTACCTCCGCATCGCTTGCGCGCCGGCCAGGATGGCCTTGACGATGTTGTGATACCCGGTGCAGCGGCAGATGTTGCCTTCGAGCCATTCGCGCACGTCGCGCTCGCTGGGGCTCGGGTTGTGCCGCACGAGGTCGATGGCGCTCATCACCATGCCGGGCGTGCAGAAGCCGCACTGCAGCCCGTGGTTCTCCTTGAAGGCGGCCTGCATGGGGTGCAACTGGCCGTCGGTCGCCAGACCTTCGATCGTGGTCACCTTGGCGCCCTCGGCCTGGACCGCCAGCACGGTGCAGGACTTCACCGACTTGCCGTTCAGGTGCACGACGCAGGCGCCGCATTGGCTGGTGTCGCAGCCCACATGCGTGCCAGTGAGGCCGAGTTTCTCGCGGATATAGTGAACCAGCAGCGTGCGCGCCTCAACCTCGGCCGAGACCGCCTTGCCGTTTACCGTCATCGATACGGTGGGCATGGTCGTCAGTCCTCCCTCCCGAACCCAGGGGCGATTGTCGGCGGTGCACCGGATGAGGTCAAGGGCGAAGGCGAGGCGCGATTTCCTTGCGGTGCGCAGAGACGGCGAATGCGATGTCGCTGCCGCCGTCGGGCAGCAGGCCGTTGGCTTCCAGCAGCTCCGGAATCACAACCTTCAGCTTCTCGATGAGGGCGTCGAGTGTGTCGGCCCCTGTGGCCAGGCCGGGGACGTCGTCGCTCGTCGCGACCCATACGCTGGCGTCTGCGTCCCACTCCGCCTTTACGTCGTAACAGCGCTCGGTCATCGTTCGTCGCTCCGGGATGGCCCACCTCACTGCATTCGTGCGCCGTTCGCCAGAAGGAATCCGGGCTTCGGTGCGACGGCGAGGTTTAGCGTGCGACGGCGAAGAGGAGCAGCAGAAGAACGACGATGACGATGAGGCCGACGATCCAGACGACGGGTCGCAGACCGGGGCGGGCCGCTTCCGCCAGCGGTGCGGCGGCCGGAACCGCCGCGGCCGGCGGGCCGACCGTGGCGGCGAAGGCCTCGAAGAAGTCCGCGGCCAGCTTCCTCGCCGTCCCTTCGATGAGGCGCGAGCCGATCTGCGCCAGCTTGCCGCCCACCTCGGCCGAGGCGCGGTAGCTGAGCACGGTGCCGCCGTTGTCCGGCGCAAGACGTACCTCGGCGCCGCCCTTGGCGAAGCCGGCGGCGCCGCCCTGGCCCTCGCCGCTGATCCGATAGCCATTGGGCGGATCGAGGTCGGACAACGTCACCTTGCCGGAGAAACCCACCTTGACGGGTCCCACCCTGGCGGTGACCTTGGCGACGAACTCGGTGTCGGAGAGCTTGTCGATCTGCTCGCAGCCGGGGATGCAGCGGCGCAGCACCTCGGGGTCGTTGAGCGCGCGCCACACCGCATCGCGCGAGGCGGGGATCCGAACCTCGCCGGTGATGTCCATGGCGTCCCTCTTCCTCGTCCCCCGGTCAGATAAGATAGCGCAAATAGACGTAGACCGTGCTCACGGCAAGGCTCATCAGCATCATCGGGAAAGCAAGCGCGAGGAAGGTCATGAACCGAAAGGGGACCCCGGCGCGCTCGGCAATGCCGGCCACGGTGAGATTGGCGCTGGCGCCGATGAGGGTGCCGTTGCCGCCGAGGCAGGCGCCGAGCGAGAGCGACCACCACAACGGCAACAATCCCTCGGGGCCGCCGAAGGTGGGCGCCATGCCCTTGACGACCGGGATCATCGTGGCGACGAACGGGATGTTGTCGATGATTGCCGACAGCACGGCCGAGGCCCACAGGATGGCGATGGCCGTGACCGTGAGATCGCCGCCGGTGATCGCCATGAGATGGTCGGCCATCAGCCGCAGGAGACCCGCATGCTCGACGCCGGCGACGACCGCAAACAGCCCGACGAAGAAGAAGATCGTGACCCACTCCACCTCGCCGAATGTGGCGTGGACGTGGTGCGTCTGCTGTTCGCGGCCGCGCGGCCAGCAGTCGAGCAGCAAAAGGAGTGCGGCACCGGCGAGCGCAATGCTGCCCGCCTCCTGGCGGATGAAGCGGGCGCAAACGAATCCGAGAACGACGAGGCCGAAGACCGCGAGCGACTGTTTCAGAAGACGCCGATCGGTGATGGTCTCTCTTTCGTTGAACGCCATGACGCGGGCCCGCGCCTCCGGGTCGGCGCGCATCCTGCGGCCCCACAGGACATGGTTGATCGCGATCTGGAACGCGAGGATGACCAGGATGACCGGGGTCAGGTTGAAGACGAAATCGTTGAAGCTCAAGCCCACCGCCGAGCCGATCAGGATGTTGGGCGGATCGCCGATGAGCGTCGCCGTGCCGCCGATGTTGGAGGCGAGAATCTCGGTGAACAGGAACGGGTAGGGCGGCACTTTCAATTGTTCGGTGATGACGAGCGTGACGGGGGCGATCAGCAGCACGGTCGTGACGTTGTCGATCAAGGCGGAAACGACGGCGGTGACGACGGTGAGCAGCGCCAGAATGGCCCACGGGCTGCCGCGCGCGGTCTTGGCCGCCCAGACGGCGAGGTACTGGAACATGCCGGAGCGCCGCGAGATCGCCACCAGCACCATCATGCCGATGAGGAGCGCGAGGGTGTTGAAGTCCTCGCCCTCGATGGCGCGCTCCTGGTCGATGACGCCGGAAAAGATCATGGCGCCGGCGCCCACGAGGGCAACCACCGCGCGGTTCACCCGCTCGGTCACGATCGTCGCGTAGGTGAGCACGAGGATGCCGGTCGCAACCCAGAGCGGGTCCCAGCCGAACAGGACGCCGGTTTCGCTCATGGGTGGCCCTTGGCGATCGCCGCGAGCGCGTCCCAGGGGGAGACGATGCCGAGGAGGCGCCCGGTCGCCTCGTCGACCACCGGCAGGGTGAAACGCTTGCGGTAAAACAGCAGCAGCGCCTCGACGATGGATGTCTCCGGCCGCAGCACCGGCAGGTCGGTGCGCATGTGACGCCCGACCGGCTCTTGCGCGAGCTCACCCAAGCGGCGCTGCAAGGCCGCGTGGTCGTCGGCCATGAAACCGAGATCGGGAACCAGGGCGTTGAGCGTGGCGGCCCTGGGCAAGAGGAGGCCGATCAGGCCGAAGACGCCGAACGACCCGACGTAGCGGCCCTCGGCGTCCACCACGGGCAGCATGTGGAACCGGCCGGCGAGCAGGCGCCGCGCCGCCTCGCCGACCGTGTCCTCGGCGCGCAGGGTCTGCGGATGCGGGGTCATGATGGCGCGGCAGGTCATTGCGGCCGCCTATCCGTGCAAGCCGGCACCCGAAGCGGCGCCGGGGCCAGCCATCATGCATCGACGCCTTGAAGTCAAGCGTTGGTGCGGGCTAGTGATTGGCCCTGCACCAGAGGGCGGCGGGAGCGGTTAGGATGAAACGACGGGCAGGCGCCATCGCCGGCATCGCGCTGGCGGGCGTACTGGCGGCGGCGCCTTCGCCGGCGGAGATCGTGTCGTTCGAGGCTGGCCGGGTCTCGATCGAGACGGCCAGCGGCCGGCACGAGTTCGCGGTGGAGATCGCGATCTCCGAGGCCCAGCGCGCCCAGGGGCTGATGTACCGCCGCAGCCTCGTTGCCGATGCGGGAATGCTTTTTCTCTACCCCGACGACCGGGTCATCCATATGTGGATGAAGAACACGCTGCTGCCCCTCGATATGCTCTTTCTCTCGGCCGACGGGCGCGTCGTCAACCTCGTCGAGTACACCGTGCCGTTGTCCACGACGGTGATCTCTTCCGAGGGACCGGCGCGAGCCGTACTCGAACTCGCCGCCGGAACTGCGGCCCGGATCGGCATCGAACCGGGCGACCGCGTGCGCCATTCCGCCTTCGCGGAATGATCGGCAGTGTCGCGGCGCCGGCCCGGAGTCCAGGCCCGCGTCCGGCGCCCGCGATCGCGGGCCTATTCGTCGGCGATGATGCCCGCCACGGGTTCGAACCCGGGCGTTCCGGTCACCAGAATCACGAGATTCTCGTCGCCGGACCTCTCGAAGCCGTGCTTGACCCCGTGCGGCAGGACGATGATGTCGCCCTCCGCAATATCACGGGTACCGTTCTCGAGCCGCAACGTGCCCTTGCCGCGAGCGACATAGACGATGTGGTCTTCCACGTCGTGGTGGTGGTAGACGATCTTTCTTACCTCCATCACCAGGACCTGGCTGTTGCCGGCCAGGGCAGTCCAGGACACCTGGACGGGCGCTTCCGCCGGCAGCGGGCTCAGGGCGAGCACGCCCTCGACGGACTTGAGCACGAGGCCGCCGTCCGCGGCTCCAGCGGTGGCGCCGAGCAGGGACGCTAGGCCCAGTACCGCACAGCCGGCGGCCAGATTGATGTATTTGATTGCCGTCATCTCACTCTCCCGTGCTGCATTCGCGTGTCGCGCACCCGGGTTCCAGCGCCCCGGCAGGCCGACACCGCATAGGGGCGGATGATCGCGTATCCGGTCCGTGGACGGAAATCACGGATTGGTATCGAATCCATAACGCGGAAGCATGGGCGGCCGAGTGCGGCCGCCCGAGCGCCGGGCAAGCTCGACTCGCCCGGCTATCGGCAAGGGGCCGCGCCCTAAATCTGCGGCTCGTCCGCCGCGACGCGAATGACGTCCTGCCAGCTCTCGCCCGCCGCCACCAGGCAGCTCGTGCCGCTCGGCATGGTGATGATGATCGTCCAGGTGCTGCCTTTGGAGCTGGTCAGCACCTCGACGAGGCCGCCGTTACTGGCGAGCCCGATGGCGACCGGTGCCTCGCTGTATTGGCGCGAAAGCTCGGTCAGCACGTCGGCGCGCGTGCTGCAACTCACGGGCTGGGCGGCCGCCGGCGATACCAATGCCAGCGCGGCGGGAGCCAAGCAAACCACTTTCTTCCACATGCCATCCTCCCCCCCGCTTCTCGGGGGTCGGCCATGAGTCGGCGAGATTGCCGGCTCTGTAGCGAGCATGGCCGAGAGGCGTAAAAGGTGGCTTAAGCGATTTCGTGAAATTAGTGTTAAGCGTCAAAAAAAGCCGGCCGGCGCCGCTCGACATCATAATATTGCCGAAAGGTGACGCGCGGCCGGTCGAATTCAGCCGCGCCGGCGCGCGAGCGTCAGCCCGTCGCCGATCGGCACCAGGCTCAGGCTGACCCTATCGTCCCGCTTCATCTTGGCGTTGAGCGCGCGGATTGCCTGGGTGTCGGGATCGCTCTTGGCCGGGTCGGCGACGGCGCCGTTCCACAGCACGTTGTCGATGGCGACGAGGCCGCCCGGGCGCAGCAGGGTCAGCACGCGCTCGTAATAGGCGTCGTAGTTCTGTTTGTCGGCGTCGATGAAGGCGAAGTCGATGCTGCCGGCCGCCCCGGCGGCGATCAGGGCGTCGAGGGTATCGAGGGCGGGCGCCAGGCGCAGGTCGATCCGATCGGCCACCCCGGCCTCGACCCAATAGCGCCGCGCCACCGCGGTGTATTCCTCGCTGACGTCGCAGGCGACGAGGCGCCCGCCGGGGGAGAGCGCCGACGCCACGGCGAGCGCGCTGTAGCCCGTGAAGGTGCCGATTTCGAGCGCCCGACGCGCGCCCAAGAGCTCGACCAGCAGGGCCATGAACTGGCCCTGTTCGGGCGCGATCTGCATGACCGCCATGGGCATCCGCGCCGTCTCCTCGCGCAACCGGCGCAACAGCGGCGATTCGCGCAGCGAGACACCGATCAGATAGTCGTAGAGGCGATCGCTCAACCCTATCGTGCGGTTCGACATGCCGGCCGACTCCCGAGATTGCGGCGTCCCAACCGACTATATGGCAGTGCGGGGCGCCCGGTCACGGCGTCGTTTCGGCGCCGCCGGGCCGAAGATATAATCGAGCCTGCTTTCCTGGCATTGCCGACGGTTCGAGGGTCCATGCCTACATTGCGAGAGCCCTCGCAGGAGGAGGTGAAGACGGTGGTGCAGACCCACCTGGTCTGGCTGCGATCGCCCTCGAAGGGCAAACGCGGCAACCTGTCGTTCTGTCGGCTGCAAGGGATGGATTTCGCGGGCCTCGAGCTGCGCGGCATGGTGTTCACCGGCGCTGATCTGACGGGCGCCATCTTCGCCGGCTGCGACCTCAAGGAGTGCGATTTCTTCGGCGCCAACCTGAGCGGGGTGAACATGCGCAGCGCCAAGCTGGGGCGCGGCTCGCTGCGCGGCGTGCAATTGCACGGGGCGGACCTCGAAGGCGCCGACCTGCGCGAGGCGGATTTGCGCGAGGGGGTGCTCTACCGTCACCACGGCCCGAAGCGCGAGGGCGGGTTCGAGGTGGACAGCGCGGTCGAAGGTGAATTGACCAACTTCTTCCGGGCCGACCTGACCGGCGCCAAGCTGTCATCCTCGGTATTCAAGGGCGCGCGCCTGGCCGGCGCCGTGCTCGCCAACGCTTCGATGGCCAAGGCGGAATTCTCGGATTGCGACTTGACCGCCACCGACCTGCGCGGGGCGGATCTGTCCCACACCAACCTGGCGGCGGCCAAGTTGTCGGGCGCCAGGCTGGCCGGGGTGACCATCGACAGGACGGTGTTCACCGGCGCCGACTTGACCGGATTGTCCGAGGCGGACTTGAGCGACGTGCGGCCCTGGGCCCAGGATGCGAAATTCGACCCGGCTCCGGTCAAGGATCGGGCCGGCCTCTACGATGCGCTTGCAGCCCACGAGCTATGGCTCGAAACCGACGGTCGGCGTGGCCAGCGGGCGGTGTTTCAAAATGCCGATCTGGCGCGGGCCGATCTTTCGGGACGCCTGTTGCGGCTGGCGGTGTTTCGCCAGTCCAATCTGGTCGGCGCCAACTTCTCGTCGGCCCGGCTCTATGCCGTCGACTTCGGCGGCTGCGATCTGCGCCTCGCCAACTTTCGCGGCGCCAAGCTGATCGGCGTCTCTTTCGAGGGAGCCGACCTGTTCAACGCCGACCTGTCGGGCAGTCACATTGCGCCCCTGCGGCTCATCGGCGTTACCGGCGGCGCGATCCCGACGACGTTCCGGCGCGCCGTGGTGATGCCGGGCACGTTCGCCGGCGCCCACGTGACGGAAGCGGACTTCAGCGAAACCGCGCTGGCCGACGCCGTGTTCCCGGCCGCCGCCGCGGCGAGCGCCGCCGAGCACCGATGAACGGTCGCACGCGCTGGCCGCGACGCTATCTAGAAATCCCGGATCCGAACGTATTCGACGCCGTTCTCCAGCACCGCCCGCGACACGGTCTTGCGCATCGTGCGATCGTCGGCGCGAACCATTTGCGCATAGGCCATGCCGTCGGTGCCGGTGGTGAGCAGCGACACCTCCCAGACGACCCAGGGAGCGTCGCGCTTCTTAAAGCGGTGGCCGACTGCCACCTCCGGCTGCGACTTCCGGCCGGTCAAGGCCGCGAACAGCCCCTTCTTGCGCGCCATGAATGCCAGACTCCGCCGCGCGACTCGGCACCTGCCGATCACGCCCGACTATTAGCACCGCCGGCACCGGGAAGCGAGGCGCATGCGCGCCGCCGCGCCGAGGATGTCGCGCGGCTCAAGAGGTCCCGGCAGTGACAAAAAGTGGGCCGGCCGGGTGGGGGGCGCTACGGCCGCTGCTGTTCGCGGTCGGCTTCCTCTATATGGCGATGGGCCTGGGCTCGGCCCTCTATGTGCACGGCCCCGGGCTGGTCAACGCCGGCGGCAAGCCGGTCGGCCGCGACTTCCTGGCCTTCTGGGCGGCTTCGGAGCTGGCGCTCGCCGGCCGCGCGACGGACGCCTATGACGTCGCGACCATCCAGAAGGTGCAGTCCGAGACCATCGGCGCCGAGGTGAAACCGGTCGCCTGGTTCTATCCTCCCACCTTCTTCTTGGCGGTGCTGCCGCTGGCGCTGCTGCCCTATGCGGCGGCACTCGTCCTGTGGCTCGCCGTGCCGATGGCGGCGCTCGCCGCTCTGCTGTGGGCGGTGGCGAAGCGGTTCGTCTGGCTCGGATTGTTGTTTCCGGGCGTCGCCCAGAGCCTCATCAGCGGGCAGAACGGCGTGCTCTCCGCCTGCCTCCTGGGCGGCGGTCTCGTCGCCATGGAGCGCCGGCCCTGGCTCGCCGGGCTGATGTTCGGGCTGCTGAGCTACAAACCGCAGATAGCGGTGCTGCTGGCGCCGGCGCTGCTGGCGGGCCGGCACTGGCGGGCGCTCATCGGCGCGGCGGTGACGGTGGCGGCGCTGGCCGCGGCCAGCCTGGCGGCGTTCGGCGTCGAGCCGTGGACGGCCTTCGCGCACAACCTGGCCTTCGTCAGGGAGGTGGTTGAGACCGAGAGACTGCCGCTGGAGCGCTTTCCTACCTTGCTGGCCGCCGCGCGGCTGCTCGGTTCGTCCATGCCGCTCGGTTACGTCGTTCAGGGCATCGGCGCCTTGGCGGCGTTCGGCGTGGTGGCGACGCTGTGGCGCGCGCGCGCCCCGCTGCCGGTGGCGGGCACGGCGGTGGCGTTGAGCCTACCGCTCGCCACGCCCTATGCCTACGACTACGACTTGTCGGTCCTGGCGCTGCCGCTGGCATGGCTGGCGGCCACGTGGCAGGCCCCGCGGAGCGCCGAAGTGGCGCTCTTGGCAATCTTGTGGGCGATGCCGGTGGCGAGCTGGCTGGTGGCGCGCGCGACGGACGTGCAGTTGGCGCCGCTTGCGGCGCTTGCCGGCCTCGTCATGCTGTGGCGCCATGCCTCGCGCCAGCTTGCAATCGCCGGAGGAAATCCATAGCTTCTGCCGCGCGGGGCGTAGCTCAGTCCGGTAGAGTGCCTGCTTTGGGAGCAGGAAGTCGCTGGTTCAAATCCAGTCGCCCCGACCATCGGCGAATTGCGGGGTTGGCAATGCGGGTGCGAATCCGTCGACCGGCCAAGACGGCGATGCAGTCCGGTCGGGCGAACACGCGGCGTTGGGTCATGGAGTTCGAGCCCGACGGTGCGCGCGAGCTCGATCCGCTCATGGGTTGGACCAGTTCGCGCGATACGACCCAGCAGGTGCGCCTCTATTTCGACAGCCGCGAGCAGGCGGTCGCGCACGCCGAAAGGCAAGGTTGGAGCTACGCCGTCGAGGAAGAGCCGCGGGCCCGCAGAACGCAGCCGAAGAGCTATGCCGACAACTTCCGTTACGACCGCACGGAACCCTGGACGCACTGAGGCGGTCGACAGCTTGCGCGATCGACGAGACGACGGGCGCCCGTAGCTCAGCGGATAGAGCAACCGCCTTCTAAGCGGTAGGCCGCAGGTTCGAGTCCTGCCGGGCGCGCCAACTCGGTTACAAGTTGTTGAACGCGTCCATGGTGCGCAGGACCGCCGGGCCGAGCAGCACGACGAACAGCGGCGGCAGGATAAAGAGGATCATCGGCACGGTGAGCAGGGCCGGCAGCCGCGCCGCCTTTTCCTCCGCCCTCAACATGCGCTCTTCGCGGTATTCGTTCGACAGCACGCGCAGCGCCTGCGCCAGCGGCGTGCCGTACCTCTCGCATTGCAGCAGGCTGTTGACGAGACCGCGGACGGCCACCTGATTGCAGCGCTTGGCCAGATTCTGCAGCGCCTGGCGTCGGTCGGGCAGGAAGCCCAACTCGAGCGACGTGAGCGCCAGCTCGTCGGCGAGCGCGGGGCCGCTGCGGCCGAACTCCCCGGCCACACGCTTCAGCATCGCATCGAGGCTGAGCCCCGCCTCGGCGCTAATCACCATGAGGTCGAGGGCATCCGGCAGCGACTTTCGAACCTTTTCGCGACGCTTGTTGATGGCGTTCCTGACGAAGAGGTCCGGCATGGCGAAGCCCAAGACGATCGCCGTGGCGACGGCGCCGATCCGACCCAGCGCCGGCAGGTCGTAGGCGCCGGCGACGTGGAAGTACATGAAGGCGAGGATGCCCAGCACCACGGGCAAGGCGACCTTGAAGAACAGGTAGCGGATCATGGCGTCGCCGGTGCGCCAGCCGGCCCGTGCCAGGCGCAGCGTCATGGCCTCGGTGCGCGAGGTGCGCTGCAAATGGAGTTTCTGCACGAAGCCGCGCATGAGATTGGCGGCGTTGTCGCGTTTGCGCCGACGGACCGGCGCCAGGATGCCCCGGCGCAACTCCTCGCGCCGCGCCGCCAGTTCCTTGACGCGCCGGCCCCCGGTGGGACGCGCCAGCAATCCGTTCCAGACGAGGATCACCGCGAAGAAGGCGAACACCGCCGCGCCGAAGGTGATTGCGTCGGCCGGCGCCACGCCGGCGGGGAGCAGGAGTTCCATGTTCAGATCTCGAACTTGATCATTTTCCACATGACGCCGATGCCGATGACGTACGAGACCAGGCCGATCACGATCCCCACCGTGCCGCGCGGGTCGGTGAACAGTTGGCTGCCGTATTCGTAGTTCAGCGTCAGAATGATGCCGAACATGAGGAACGGCAGTGCGCCGATGATATAGGCGCTGGCCTTGGCTTCCGAGGAATAGGCCTTGATCTTGAGGCGCATCTGCCGGCGCCGGCGGATCACGTGGCTCAGGTTCTCCAAGGTTTCGGCGAGGTTGCCGCCGGTCTCCTGTTGGATCGCCAAGGAGATCAGGAAGAAACGGTATTCCGGCGAATCGACGCGCGGCAGCACCGCCGCGAGGGAGTCGCCGAGCGTCATGCCGAACTTGAGCGAATCGCTGATCAGCCGGAACTCGGTGCCGACCGGATCGGCGATCTCGCGGCCGACCGCCTTGATCGATTCGCCGACCGGCAGACCGGACTTCAGGCCGCGCACGATGAGGTCGATCGCCTCGGGGAAAAAGTCGACGAACTTGCGCACGCGCCGGGCGCCGAGGAATAGGACGGTGAGATAAGGAAGGGCCGCGCCGGCGGCGACGCCGACGAGCAGCGCCGCCAGAATCGGCACCGAAAGGGCGAACGCCACCGCGGGCGATACGACCGCCAGGACGACGAACGATGCGACCAGATACTGACCGATCGAGATCTTGTGGCCGGTGCGATCGAGGCGCGCGCGCAGCTTGGCCGCATTGGGCAGGAAAATCCGGATCAACTGGTCGAATATGGCGATCGAGCTGTGCGCAGTGGTGCGGCGCACGCTGACCTTGGAGGCCTTCTCCAGCGTCTGGATCGGGCGCTGCTGGACCCGCGCCATGCGCCGCTGGTGATGCCGGCCGGCGGCGGCCATGCTGGTGGTGACGAAGAAGAGCAGCGTGACGACGAGAAACAGCACGCCGATGAGGCCGAGGACCTCCGGCAGGCTGACGCCGCTTTGCATCATGCGGTTGACGAGTTCGTTCATAACACTTCCAGAAGTGGACGATCGAGGCCGTAATAGGCCGCCTTCGGGGTGAAATGCGGGCGCAGGCCGGAAGACCGGAACGTGCCGCGCAGCCGGCCGTCGGCTTCCTCGCCCTCGAATTCGTAGGTGAACAGGTCCTGCGTCGTGATCACGTCGCCTTCCATGCCGACCACCTCGGTCACATGCGTGACGCGCCGCATGCCGTCGCGCATGCGCGCCACCTGGATGATGAGGTCGAGGGCGGCCGCGATCTGGGTACGGACCGCCTTGGCCGGCAGGTTGATGCCGGCCATGCCGACCATGTTTTCGAGACGGGTCAGCGCCTCGCGCGGCCGATTGGCGTGGACCGTGCCGAGCGAGCCGTCGTGGCCGGTGTTCATGGCCTGTAGCATGTCGACTGCCTCGGCGCCGCGCACCTCGCCCAGGATGATGCGGTCGGGGCGCATACGCAGGGCGTTCTTCACCAGGTCGCGCATGGCGACTTCGCCGTGGCCTTCGAGGTTGGGCGGGCGGGTCTCCAGGCGTACCACGTGCGGCTGCTGGAGCTGCAGTTCGGCGGCGTCCTCGATGGTGACGATGCGCTCGCCCTGGTCGATGAGTTGCGACATGGCGTTGAGAAGGGTCGTCTTGCCCGAGCCGGTGCCGCCCGAGATCAGGATGTTGAGGCGGCTGCGCGCGGCGATCTTCAGCACGGTGGCCACCGCCTCGGAGAAGTTGCGCTGGCGCGCCATGAGGTCGAGGGTGAGGCCCTTCTTGGCGAACTTGCGGATCGAGATGCTGGCGCCGTCGAGGGCGAGCGGCGGGATGATGATGTTGACGCGGCTGCCGTCCAGCAGGCGCGCGTCGCACAGCGGCGACGATTCGTCGACGCGCCGGCCGACCTGCGACACGATGCGGCTGGCGATGTTCATGACGTGGGTGTGGTCGCGGAACTTGACGTCGGTCAACACCAGCTTGCCGGCGCGCTCGATGTAGACTTGGTGCGGGCCGTTGACCATGATGTCGTTGATCGTGTCGTCCGCCAGCAGCGGTTCGAGCGGCCCCAGTCCCAGCATGTCGTCCAGCAGCAGATCGACGACGCCGGTCTGCTCGCGCTGGTTCAGATGCAGCTTCTGCTCGCGGAGGATCTCGTTGACCAGCTCGCCGAGTTGGTTGCGAAGTTCCTCGCGCTCGAGCTTCGCCGCGGCGCCCACATCGATGCGCTGGACTACGATCGGCTGCACCCGGCGCTTGGCGTCTTCGACGGTGGCGCGGTTGGCGGTATTGAGGGCATCGGCTTGCTTCGCCGCGAACGCGCGCTGCGCCTGGCTCAAGAGAGCCGTAGGCCCATCCGCCAGCACGGATACCGACGTGCCGCGCAATTCGGACGGCACGGCAGCGAGCGTGGCGGCGACACTGTCGATCAAGCTCGAGATCAGGCTTCGCCGCTCGAGCAAATTGAGTTCGCTATTCGCCTGCTCCATGAGATCGATGGAGATCTCGCCCACCTTGAGCGCCAACGACTGGCGCGACAACGCCCCCGCGCCCTGCGCGCCCAGGCGTTCCAGGATGATCGGACGCATGGTCTCGACCAGCTGCTGGGTGCGCTCCCGGTCGAGGGCAGGACCCGCCGGCGCTGCATGGCCCGCCGCGGGCGGCGTGGTCGGCGGGCCGGTGCGAGGAGAAATCTGGTTCACGACCGTGCGCTATCGGCTGCGGCGCCAAAATCCCTTGGGCTTCTTGGCGCTGTCCGGCGCGAACATCGTCGCGACCAGCGCGCGCATCACCGGCCCGATCTTGCCGCCGCCGCCCAAGGCCGCGATGGGTTTGCCCTTGTTCGCGGCGGCGACCAGCAACCTGTTGTCCTCCGGCATCATGAAGTCGACCTTGCGGCCGAGCGCCTTCTCGAACTCGGCTTTCGCGATGGCGTCCTTGGCGCCGGCCCGGTTGACGAGGAAGCGGATGCGAGCCTCTGGCGCGCTCTTCTGCACGGCGCCATGCAGCCTGATCGCATCCCTGAGGCCGGCCAGGCTGAGGTCGCTCACCACGATCACGTCGGTGGCGGCGGCCAAGACGCGACCGCGCGCGGCGCTCATGGTGCGCGGCACGTCGATCACGATGCAATCGCTGTGGCGGTGCAGCTCCTCGATCAGCAGGTCGATCGCCGTTGAATCGAACCGCATGTCGTCCGCCAGGCCTTCCTCGGCGGCCAGGATCGACAAGCGCTCGCCGACTTTCACCGCCGCGCTGCCGATGAACAGGCTGTCGATGCGCGCCGGGTTCTCCAACGCCTCGCGCAGGCCGCGAGTCGGCTCGACGTCGAGGGCGAGCGCCACGGTGCCGTTTTGCAGATCGAGGTCGAGCAGCGTCGTGCGCTGTTTGTGCTCGTTGGCGATCAGCCAGGCGCAGTTGACGGCGACCGTGCTGCTGCCCACGCCGCCGCGCGTGCCCAGCACGGCGACGACGTTGCGCTTGGCCGGCGATTCGGCGGCCGGCCTGGGCTCGTCGGCCGGTTTGGCCTCGAGCCGCGCCAACGCGGCCAACAGCGCCTTCTCGCCGACCGGCTTGACCAGGTACTCGATCGCACCGGATTCGATCATCTCGTGGTACAGGCCGATGTCGTTGACCGAGCCGATGGCAATGATCTTCGTGCCGTCGGCGAAGGTGGCCACGATGGGCATGATCGCGGTGAGCGGCTTCGGCGTATCGCTGACGTCCAGGATGAGGACGTTCGGCGGGCTGCTGCCGGCCAGAATTTCCATGGCCTCGCGGCTGCCGCCGTCGCGCACCTTGAGGAGCGGGAAGCGGGGCTCGCACACGGCGCCGATCAGCTCGAGCGTCTGGTTATCGTTGATGATGGCGAGACAGTCGACCGCCTCGGCGCCGCTGAGCCGCGGCTCGCGGCGAGAGGCGAGGAGGTCGGCATCGTGCAGGTTGGTCACCGTGTTCATTGGGTTGTCGTCTCCTCATCCAAGGGGGTCACCTGCCCGGAGCGGTAGCGCTGGATCCCGGGCATGGTCTGCTCGCCGTCGGCCGCCGCCAGCGGCTGCCCGGCGACCAGGTCCATCGGGTTCACCACGTGGTGGCCGAGATTGGCGGCGTTGGCGCAGCCGGTGTTCAGGATCGGGCGCCGCTCGAAATCGAACACGATGGGCGCGTTGTAGCCCGGACATTCCGGCGGCAGGACCGCCACCACCTGGGCGGTCACGATGATCTCGTCCGCCTCCGGCTCGGCCTCGCCGAGGCCAGTGGCCATGGCGGTGACGCCAAGGCGGCCGAGTTCGTCGCGCACCGCCGCCAGCCGGGGATCGACCAGCGCCGGCGCGCCGGCGGCCGACAGCGTGACGCGGGCGCCGGGCCGGACGCCATTGCGGGCGAGGAAGCGCTGCATGGCCTCGCGCTCGACCATGCTGAACTCGCTGGCCCCGGCCGGGAAGACCACGGCGTGGCGCACCGGAACCTGGCTCACCTGGACCTGCGGGCGCGGTGCCAACTGGCGCCAGCCGGCGTAGGTGACGTAACTCCTGTCCGTGCAGCCGGCGATCGCGAGCGGCACGAGGAGCGTCACGAGCCAGGAGAAGCGGGCGATTCGGGACGCGTGCATGGCGTGGCTCCTTCCTATTCGATGACGAAGCCGACCGGGCCGACCAACCCGGCGGGAGCGCCGGCGGCGCCCGACAGCGGCTGTCCGGTGCTGCCGAGCGACAGGCGCTGGCTGCCCTCCGGCCCGGTCGTGGTGTCGGTGGGCAGCGCCAGGCGCTGGTCGGAGACCGGCTGCACGATGTAGGGCGTCACCAGGATGACGAGTTCGGTATCGCCGCGTTCGAACTTTTCCGACTTGAACAGCTCGCCCAGGATCGGAATGTCGCCGAGACCGGGCACCTCGCTGAAGCTTTGCCCGAAGTCGGTGCTGATCAGCCCGGCGATCGCGAAGGTCTGGCCGCTGCCGAGCTCCACCGTGGTCTCCGCGCGGCGCACGGTGAGGGACGGGACGTTGAACCCTTCTACCACCACGGCGCCGGCGTCGGAAAGCGCGCTCACCTCCGGACGGACGCGCAGGCTGATGCGTTTCTCCGACAGCACGGTCGGGGTGAAGGAGAGGCTGACACCGAACTTCTTGAACTCGATGGTGGTGCTCTGCTCCTGCCGCACCGGAATCGGGAACTCGCCGCCGGCAAGGAAGCTCGCGGTTTCGCCCGACAGCGCGGTCAGGTTCGGTTCGGCCAACACGGTGATCAGGTTCTCCGTCTCCAAGGCGTTGATGAAGGAGTCGAAATCGATGCCGAGCGCACTGGCGCTGAGACTGAGCAAGTCGGTCGATTGGTCGATGCCGAATTCGGCGGCAAAAACCGGGAAGCTGCGGGTGATCAGGCCGAAGTTGATGCCGCCCGGGTCGCCGGCGATCGACCAGTCGATGCCGAGCTGGCGGACCACGTCGCGGGAAACTTCGGCGATGCGCACGCGCAGGTTGACCTGATTGGCGGCGGTCACGCTCAGCCGGCTGATGACCTCGCCGCCCTCGCCGACGAAGCGGGTGGCAAGCCGCCGGGCGTCCTCGGCCTCGACCGCGGTGGCGACCGCGCCGGACAGCACCAGGCCGCCGTCCATCGATTGCGCCTCCACTTCGGCCTGCGGCAGCAGGTCGCCCAACGCCTGTTGCAGACCCGACAGGTTGTGAGTGATCCGCACCAAGGCGTTCAGCAGTATCTGCTCCTGCTCGTCGACCGCGTAGAGCGTGGTCTCGCCCGCCTTCTTGCCGAACACGTAGATGAGACGCGGCGACTTCACCGCCACGTCGGCGATCTCGGGATTGGCGACGAAGACGGCGGTCGCGGGCGCGTCGATGCGCACCAGATGGCCCTCGTTCACTTCGATCACGATCGGCTCGCCGGCGGTGCGCAGCACCTCGGCGCCCGAGGCCGGCCGCCACGCCGCCGCCGACAGCGCCAGCAGCAGCAAAGCGGTTGCGATGAAACCTAACAGACGCGACGTGTACATGGCAGGTCCCCCTCTAATCGACGGTGATTTCCACGGCGGTGCTGCCGTGGACTACCAGAATCTTGCGATTGCCGTTCTTCGGGCCGCTGATGAGGCGGCTCACTTCGTTGTCGAGCGTGTAGGTGACGCCGCGCTCCGGCTCGGCGATCTCGTCGACGTCGGCGACCGCCTTGGGCGGAGACGCCGCTGGGGCGCCGTTCGCGCCGTCCGGCTCTTCGCCGGCCAGCTCCCGCAACAGCTCTTCCTCCGCGACGCTGGTGGCGATGAGCTGCTCGTCGGCCTCGTTGGCAAGGCTGCGCAGGCTGAGCGACAGCCGCCCGAGCTCGAGCACGACCGAGATCATCTCGACTTGCTTGGGCGTCACCTCGATGGTGGCGGTGCTGGCCAGCTTCGGCTCGCCCTTCTGGTCGCTCAGCTTCTGGTCGAGGGCGAGCACGCGCACGTTCTCCAGCACCGTCTCGCTGGCGCGCAACGGCATGCCGTCCGCGCCGCCGGGGACCGCGTGCGTCAGGATGATGTCGACCCGGTCGCCGGGGAACACCAGCCCCGAGATGCCGCTCACTTCGCTGATGCCGATCGACATGGCGCGCATGCCTGGCTTGAGCACGGCGGCGAGGAACCCGCGGTCGCCCGGCTTGGCGATGCGCGAGGCGGTGATCGGCTCGCCGGCGGCAATGCCGCGGCGCACCACCGCGCCCTTCAGGCCGGCGAGCTCGTCCTTGCCTTCGAGCAAGTAGTTCGGATCGACCGTCTCGTTGGGCCAGGACTGCCAGCGCAGGTCGGCCTCCTTGATAAACGAGCCCGCGGGCAGGTCCATTTTGGCCACCAGCACGGCGGTGGGTCTGGCTTCCACCGCCGGTTGCGGGCCTTCGGCTTGCAGCCAGGCGCGCACGAAGAGCGCCGTCACGCCCGCGATCAACAGGGCGACGACGGCCAGAACGACGGTGCGAGCGTTAAACACATCAACCTCCGATCATCAAGGTACGGGCGATTTGCAGCCCGCCGACGGCGATGGCGACGCCGTAGGGCAATTCGAATTTCGCTGCCGGCCGCTCGAGCGCGGCATCGCCGGACGCCACCACGCGCCGGCGCAGGCGGTAGTACGCCAGCATGGCGAGCGCGACCGCCCCGCCGGCCATCGAAGTGACGAGCAGGAACGTCAGCAAGAGCGGCGGACCCGCCCACAGCGCGGTCGCGGCCAACAGCTTCGCGTCGCCGCCGCCGATAAATCCGCGCGCGAATAGCAGGAACCCGACGGCGAGAGCGCCAGCGCCGACCGCGAGCGCCCCCAGCCAATCGACCGGGCCGGCCGCGCTCAACGCATAGGCGGGGAAGAGCGCGCCGACCGCCGCAGACAGCGTGTTGGGAATGATCAAGCGGCGCACGTCCTCGACCGCCGCGTACACCAGCAGGCCGGCGAAGGCGAACAAGACGCCTGTGGCGATGGCCGAGTGGATCAACATGCGTGGCCTTGCCGCTCCTCAACCGTTCGCGAAAGCCGACCGAAAGAACGCCGCCGACGCCCGCCGATCCGTGGCGACACACAGGGCGCCCCTATCGAATAGCAGCGGAATGGTTGTCATTTGGTTAATATTCCGTCGCATCCGGGGGCGGCGGTGAGGGCGCCGCCGGAGCACCCGGCGGCGGTCGGCGCCGCGCCTCGTCGAGCGATTAACGATAGTATTAATTAAATGTTTCTAAAACCACCCTAAGAATACTTCTGGTCACGATTGACTTTCCTCGGATGACTGCTATACTACGGCGCATGACAAACAGGATCAGCGCGACCAATGCGGCCGGACCAAGTGTGCGCCGGCGGCGCGCCGCCGTCGGCGGCAACGCGGCCGTCGAATTCGCCCTCGTGGTGCCCTTGCTGCTGATGGCCATCATGGGCGTGGCGGAGTTCGGCCGCGCCTGGTGGCTGCAGCTCACGCTTCAGTACGCGGTCGAGGAAGCCGGCCGCTACGCGATGACGCACGTGGCGGCCACCACGGCGGAGCTGACCGCCGTGGTGCAGGAGAACGCCGCCGGGGTGGCGCCCGGCGAGGTCGCGGTGAACGTCACCCCGGAAGTCGCGGGGTCGGTCGACTTCGTCACCATTACCGCCAGCCACGAATTCGGATTTCTCACCTTGCTGTCGGTGTTCGGCGACGCGCCGATCACGCTCACCGGCAGGTCGCGGGTGCCGCTCGGCTGAGGCCTGCCGCGGCCCGCCGTGCCGCGGCGGCCCGGCCGCGGGCGGCCGGTTGGCGAATGCCGCGGGAGATTATCTCAAATACAACGTGAATATAAACTTGTATTTACTTGTCTATTTGATTGTTGAGTCTTGACATTACTCGTGTCTTGTGCGATAGAATTCAACGAAATCGCGAAGTGAGTTCAGGTATAGCAGCATCATGCGCCGGCAACGCGCTTCCTCTCGGACAGGCGGCTCGACGGAGCGACGGGTCGGCCGCGGCCTCGGGTTTCCCAGGATCGACAATAACTTCTTAACGCTCGGTCCGTACCGTATCGGATCGACGGCTCGCGCCCGCGTGCGGCGCCGCGCACAAGGCATCGGAACATCGACATGACCGGCCCCGTAAAATCGTTGCAACATCACCTTGCCGCCCTATGGCGCGAGCGCTCGGGGGCGACGTTCGTCTTGTTCGGCGCCACGCTCCCCGTGATCCTCATGCTGGCGGGGCTGGGAGTGGACGTCGGCACCTGGTATCAGTATCGCCGCGGCCAGCAGACCATGGCCGACGCCGGCGCCATCGCGGCGGCGTGGGAAAAGGCGCGCGGCAATTCGTCCACCGCCATGAATGCCGCCGCCGCGAGCGCCGCCGAGGACAACGGCTACGAGGGCGGCGGCTCGATCGTCGTCAACAATCCGCCCACCTCCGGCCCGAACGTCGCCAATACCACCGCCGTCGAGGTGCTGATCGATAAGGAGAAACAGCTCTTCCTGTCGAGCATTCTGCTCGACGGGGGCATGAATGTCGCGACGCGCGGCGTGGCGGCGCTCGAGGTCGACGGCAAGGCGTGCATCCTGTCGCTCGATCCGACGGCGCAGAACGCCACGAACTTCACCGGCAGCAACACCACGATCGTTCCCGGCTGCGTCATCGCCGCGAATTCGTCGGACCCCGCCGCCATCAACATCGGCGGCAGCGCCGATGTCCTGGCCGAGTATCTGTTCACGTTCGGCGGCATCGAGGTCGACGGCGGCGGCATCCTGACGACCGCCGAGGACAACATGACGCACGCCTGGCCGCTGCCCGACCCCTACGCCGACCTGACGGTCCCGGCCTTCGCGGGCTGCCTCGAGACCAATCTGACGATCGCCCCGCCAGCCACGCGGACGCTCAGCCCCGGCGTCTATTGCGGCGGCATGCGCATCCGCGGCACGGCGCATTTGACACCCGGCACCTATTACCTCGACGGCGGCGATTTCGACGTCAATTCGAGCGCAACCGTCGATTGTCCCACCTGTGTCGTCGGCACCAGCGGCGTCACCATCGTGCTGACCCGCCAGGCGGGCCAGCCGGTGAGCGAGATCGGCCGCGTCTTCATCAACGGCGGCGCCACCGTCGAGCTCACGGCGCCCCCCAGCGGCGATTTCGCGGGCATCTTGTTCTACCAGGATCGGCGCGCGCCGAGCGCCAGCAACCTGATCAACAACTTCAACGGCGGCAGCACGATGAACATCACTGGCGCGCTCTATTTCCCGAACCAGCAGGTGAATTTCGCCGGCAACAACGGCATCAACGCCTCCGAGTGCACGCAGATCATCGCGCGCATCATCCAGTTCGTGGGCAACTCCGCCATCGACGACACTGAATGCGGCGCTCTCGGCCTCGAGCCGGCCAACGTCTATAGCGTTCATCTGGTCGAATGAGGCAGCCAATGCGCGACCGACCGCTGCGCGGCGTTGCTTCGGCCCTCGGCCGGCGGATGTGGGCCATCTTGGGGGCCAGCCGCGGCGTCGCGGCCGTCGAGTTCGCCCTCATCCTGCCGACCGCCATGGTGATCATGATCGGGTTGTTCGACTTCGGCCTCGGCGCCTATCAGACCATGGCGCTGCGCAGCGCCGCGCGGGCCGGGGGCCAGTACGCGCTGATCAATCCGGACGACGACGCGGGTCTTCTCGACGCCGTGCTGCTGTCGACCCGGCTCGACGCCGGCGAATTGACCGTGACCGACTTGCCGGCGTGCCGGTGCAGCAACGGCACGGTCGTGTCCTGCGCGACGGGAATCTGCCCCGGCAACACGCCGTTCAACCGGTACGTCGAGATCACGGTCAGCAAGCCCTACAGCACCATGTTTCCGTATCCCGGCCTGCCGAGCACCCTGACGCTGTCGGGCGTGGCGAGCTTTCGCACCCAGTAGGCGCAGGCACGAGCGCGACAACCCGGAAGCGCATCGACCATGAGCAAGAATATTCGCGCTGCTGGCCGGTCGGGGCCGGGGCGGCGCCGAGAGGACGGCGCGCACTTTAGGCAATAACGAGGCAAGCGCCTCCTGCCGCCGAAGAATATCGGCGGCGAACGGGGCGTCGCGGGCGTCGAGTTCGCCTTCGTGCTGCCGGTGCTCCTCGCCGCCATCGTCGGCATCGTCGAGTTCGGCCGCGCCCACTGGAAACAGAACAGCATTCAATACGCGGCCGAGGAAGCGAGCCGCTTGGCCATGACCGACGCCGAGCTCACCGGCCCCGAGTTGGTCGAGGCGGCGCGGGCCAACGTCGCCGGCATGAATCCGAACGACATGGGCGTCAACGTGGTCTGGGACGAGGTGGGCGGGGTGGACTTCGTGACCGTCTCGACCGTGACCCAGTTCGATTTGATGGGCGGTCTCATCACCTTCGGGGAAGGGTTCCTCAAGCTGGAAGGACGGTCCCGCGTACCGTTACCCGAAGATCCGGGCGTGGGCACGGGCTGGACCTGCACTTCGGACGCGACCGGCACCGGCACCGGCACCGGCGGCAACGGCGACGAGGGCGACGAAGGCGACGAGGGGGACGAGGACGACGAGAACGACGAGGACAACGAAGGAGACGAGCCGGCCGGCGGCGGCGGCCAGGACGAGGGCAACGAGGGCAACGAGGACGACGAGGCCGACGAGGGCGACGAGGCCAACGAAGGGGACGAACTCGACGAGGACGACGAGGGCGACGAAGCGGACGAAGGCGACGAAGCTGACGAGGGCGACGAGGACGATGAGTTCGACGAGAACGACGAGGGCGACGAGGGCGACGAGGGCGATGAACTAGACGAAGGCGACGAGGGCGACGAGCTCGACGAAGGCGACGAGAACGACGAGGGCGACGAAGGGAACGAGGACGACGAGGGCGACGAGCCCGGCGCTGTCGGCGCGGTGGAGTGCTTCATCGACGACGCCGACGAGGGCAACGAGAACAACGAGGGCAACGAAGGCGACGAGGGCGACGAAGACGATGAGGGGGACGAATAGGCCGGCGGCGACGAGGCCGTTCGACCGCCGCCCCCGGGTTCGCCTGCGCGCAAGCGGTCAGCCCGGCTACGTGCGCCCTAGGCTGCGCGCGTCGATCGCGACGCCCTTGACCAGGACATAGACGCCGAGGCTGGGCGCCAGCCCAAGATCGTGCGCGGAGCGCCGCGTGACGCGGGCCCAGAGCGGCGTTCCCACGTCCACCCGAACGTCCACATGAGGACCGCCGCCGGGGGCGAGCTCGACGACGCTGCCGCGAAACACGTTGATGATGCTGATGCCCCGCGGCGGCTCCAGCGCGAGCGACACGTCGCGGGCGCTAACGCGCACGCGCACGCCGGTGCCCACCGGCAGGTCGATGCGGGCGACATGCAGCTCGCCGCCGGCGAACTCCAGATGGGTGAGCTGAAACGCCTCGTCGTGGCGCGCGACCCGGGCGCGCAGCACCGCGCCGGCTTCGTGAACGCCGGTGAGCGGCCGCAGGTCGAGGCGCCCCAGGATGTCCTCGACCGGGCCGGTCGCGGCGACCCGGCCGTCCGCCATCAGCACCACCGTGTCGGCCAGGCGGAGAAGCTCGGCCGAGTCGTGGCTGACGTAGACGATGGGGACCCCGAGATCGCGCAGTTGCTCGATGAAGGGCAGAATCTCCTCCTTGCGCGCGGCATCGAGAGAGGCGAGCGGCTCGTCCATCAGCAGCAGGCGCGGATTGGCGAGCAGCGCGCGGCCGATCGCCACGCGCTGCTTCTCGCCGCCGGAAAGATTGTTCGGCCTACGGTCCAGGAGCGCGCCGAGTCCCAGCAGTTCCACCACCCGATCGAGCCCGATCGGGCGCTCGGCCGCCAGCCTGCGCCGGAACCCATAGAGCAGGTTCGCCCGCACGTCGAGATGGGGGAATAATCGGCCTTCCTGGAACACGTAACCGAGCCGGCGGCGCTCGGGCGGCAGGTCGACGCCGGCCGCGCTGTCGAACAGCGTCGCGCCGTCGACCGCGATGCGGCCGCGCTCGGGTTGCGCGAGGCCGGCCAGCATGTCGATCACCGAGGTCTTGCCGGCGCCCGACTTGCCGAACAAGGCGACGATGCCTTGGCCGGGCGCCTCGAACGCCACCTCGAGGCGGAAGTCGCCTTGCCGGCGGCTGACCGCGACTTCAAGCATCGCGTCCGATCCGCCGGGCGAGGCGCCGCGCCAACACCTCGGAAGCGGCCAGCGCCACCAGGGCCAAGGCGACGGAGATGAGGCAGAGCCGCAAGGCCGCCGCGTCGCCGCCGGGCGTCTGGGTGAGGGTGTAGATCGTCATCGGCAGCGTGCGCGTCTCGCCGGGAATGTTGGCGACGAACGTGATGGTGGCGCCGAATTCGCCCAGGCTGCGGGCGAAGGCGAGCACGGCGCCGACCAGCACGCCCGGCGCCATCAGCGGCAGGGTGACGGTGGCGAAGGCGTCGAACGGCCCGGCGCCCAGGGTGCGCGCCGCCGCCTCCAGGCGCCGATCGACCGCCTCCAGCGACAGCCGCATGGCCCGCACCATGAGCGGAAACGCCATCACGGCGGCGGCGAGCGCGGCACCCCGCCAAGTGAAGATGAGCGTGACGCCGAAGACGTCGTAAAGCCAGCCGCCGATGGGGCCCTGGCGGCCGAACAGCAGCAGCAGCACGTAGCCCACCACCACCGGCGGCACCACCAAGGGCAGATGCACGAGGCCATCGAGCAGCAGCCGCCCGGGGAAGCGGCAGCGCGCCAGAAGCCAGGCGACCAACAACCCAAGCGGCAGGCTGGCGGCGACGCTCCACAAGGCGACGCGCAGACTGAGCCGAATGGCTTCGAGCTCGAGGTCAGTCAGCGTCATCGTCGCCGCCGAGCAGGAAACCATGGCGCCGCAGCGCGTCCCGCGCCGCCGGGCCGGCGAGGAACGCGGCGAAGGCGCGGGCGGCCGTCCCGTCCTGGCCGGCCACGATGGCGGCGGGGTAGACGATCGCCGGATGGGACGCCGGCGGAAACTCGGCGACGACGCGCACGCCGTGGCTCGCCCTCGCGTCGGTGGCATAGACGATGCCGGCGGCCGCCTCGGCGCGCTCCACCAAGGCCAACGCCGCGCGCGCGTCCTTGACCCGGACCACCGCACGCTCGATCGAGTCCCATATGCCTAGGCTCGTTAGCGCCGCCTTGCCGTAGCGCCCGGCCGGTGCCGTGTCCGGGTCGGCCATGGCGAGCTTGCCGTCGCCGAGCGCCGCCGCCAGCCCGGCGCCCGGCGCCAGCTCGAGCGCCATGGCGCTGCCGGACGGCGCGATCAGCACCAGGCGGTTGGAAAAGAGATCGCGCCGGCTGTCGGAGAGGACGAGGCCGCGTTCGGCCAGATAGTCCATCCATTGGGCGTCGGCGGAGAGGAATACCGCTGCGGGCGCGCCGCGTTCGATCTGGCGGGCGAGGTCGCCCGAATTGGAAAACGAGAAGACGACGCGGCCGCCGGCATCGGCGTACAGCCTGCCGATCTCGTCCATGGCGTCCCTGGTGCTGGCGGCGGCGAACACCAGAAGCTCGTCGGCCCGCGCGCCCGCCGCCGGCAGCGCCGCCAGCATCGCGCCAAAGACGATGCGCAGGGAAGACCGTATCGCTCGCTGCATGCGTGCCCGTCACGGTTCGTACAGCTTCGCCGGGTCGATCAGCACCGCGGCGATGGTCTCCAGCCGGCCATCGCGCAAGGCGCGGAAGAAGCAGCTTCGCCGACCGGTATGGCAGGCGACGCCGCTCTGGTCCACCAGCAGCAGCAACGCGTCGCCGTCGCAATCGAGCCGCATCTCGACTAGGCGCTGGACCTGGCCCGAGGTCTCGCCCTTGCGCCACAGCCGGCGGCGCTTGCGCGACCAGTAGCAGACGCCGCCGGTGGCCAGCGTCTCGGACACCGCTTCGCGGTTCATCCACGCCAGCATCAAGACCTCGCCGGTATCGTGCTGCTGTGCTACGGCCGGCACGAGGCCATCGGCGTCGAACGCGATGGCGTCGAGCAGCGCGTCGGGCGCCGCCGGCATGTCAGGCGCCGTCCAGCCGGGCGAAGCCGCGCGCGAGGTCGGCGACCAGGTCGTCCGCCTTGAGGAAGGTCATCAGCGCCGCGCCGCTGGCGCCGTGCACGTAGCTTCGAGTGAGTCTCGCCATGGCGCAGCCTCTGGCGCGTTGGCTCTAGGTTCGCTTGTACCATCCTCTCGGCCTGTGTTAAAGATGGAGCGAGTCCAATGAGAAACGACGCATTTCAACCACCACGGGGAAGGAAGCGATCATGAGGACATTGAGCATGTTGACCGCTGCCGCGTCGATGCTGGCGCTGGCCGGCGGCGCCTCGGCCGGCACGCTGGACGACGTGAAGGCCAAGGGGTTCGTCCAGTGCGGCGTCACCACGGGGCTCGCCGGTTTCGCGGCGCCGGACGACCAGGGCAACTGGTCCGGGCTCGACATCGACGTGTGCCGGGCGGTGGCGGCCGCCATCTTCGGCGATGCCACCAAGGTGAAATTCACGCCGACGACGGCCAAGGAGCGGTTCACCGCGCTGCAGTCGGGCGAGGTCGATTTCCTCTCCCGCAACACCACCTGGACGTACTCGCGCGACACCGACCTCGGGTTCGACTTCGTCGGCGTCACTTACTACGACGGCCAGGGGTTCATGGTGCGCAAGGCCTTGGGCGTCGACAGCGTGCTGAAGCTCTCCGGCGCCTCGGTCTGCGTGCAGACCGGTACGACGACCGAGCTCAACATGGCCGACTACTTCCGCGCCAATGGCATGGAGCTGAAATCCGTGGTGTTCGAGAAGGAGGAGGAGGCGCGCCAAGCCTACGACGAGGGGCGTTGCGATGCCTTCACCACCGACGCCTCGGGGCTGGCAGCCGTGCGCTCGGTGCTGGCCACGCCGGACGACCACGTCATCCTGCCCGAGATCATCTCCAAGGAGCCGTTGGGACCGCTGGTACGCCACGGCGACAACAACTGGGGCGACGTGATCCGCTGGTCCTTGAACGCCATGATCATCGCCGAGGAATTCGGCGTCACCCAGGCGAATGTCGACGATACCAAGGCCAACTCGCAGAATCCGGAAGTGAAGCGCCTGCTGGGGGCCGAAGGCGACATGGGCAAGATGGCCGGGCTCGGCAACGACTGGGCCTACAACATCGTCAAGCAGGTGGGCAACTACGGCGAGAGCTTCGAGCGCAACGTGGGATTGAAGACGCCGCTTGCGCTTGCCCGCGGGTTGAACGAGCTTTGGAGCAAGGGCGGGTTGCAGTACGCGCCGCCGATCCGCTAGGCGCCCGCCCGGCCGTGGTTGGAGCAGGCACGCCCGGACCCCAAGGGTCCGGGCGTGCGGGTTCTCGGCGCCCGCCAGATTAATCGAGGGTCGTCATGGCCGTCGACGCCGGTACAGGCACCCGCCCCGACAGGAAATTCTCGCTGCGTAGCGCGTGGCTGCGCGGCGTGATACTGCAGGTCGTCGCGGTCGCGGGCCTGTTGGCCCTCATTGCTTATCTAGTCCACAACACCACCCGCAACCTCGCCAAGCTGGGCATCGCGTCCGGCTTCGATTTCATGGGCGAGGTCTCCGGTTTCGACATCGGCGTCACCCTGGTTCCCTACAGTCTCACCTCGACCTACGGCCGCGCCTTCCTCGTCGGCCTCCTCAACACCCTCCTGGTGTCGGCGGTCGGCATCGTGTTGGCGACGCTGTTGGGCTTCGTGCTCGGCGTGCTTCGCCTGTCGCGCAACTGGTTGGTGGCGCGGTTGGCGACCGTCTACGTCGAGGGCGTGCGCAACGTTCCCTTGCTGCTGCAGATCGTGTTCTGGTACTTCGGCGTGCTGGCGGCCATGCCGGCCCTGCGCGACAGCATCGCCATCGCCGACGCGGTTTTCATCAACAACCGCGGCGTCTACGGCCCGCGCCCGATCTTCGAGCCCGGATTCGAGGCGGTACCGATAGCGTTCGTCCTGGGGCTCGCCGGCGCCGTGGCCCTCGCCCGCTGGGCGCGCCGGCGCCAGGAGGCGACCGGCCGGCAGTTCCCCTCGTTCCGGGCGGGGCTCGCCCTCGTCGTGGCCTTGCCGCTGGCGACCGCGGCCGCGGTCGGGTTCCCGCTCACCTGGGAATACCCGGAGCTGACCGGTTTCAACTTCAAGGGCGGGGTGGCGATCCTGCCCGAGTTCATCGCCCTCTTGCTGGCGCTCACGCTCTACACCGCGGCCTTCATCGGCGAGATCGTGCGCGCCGGCATCCAATCGGTGAGCCGCGGTCAGAGCGAGGCGGCGCACGCGCTCGGCCTGCGCCCCTGGATCACCTTGCGCAAGGTTGTGATTCCGCAGGCGTTGCGCGTGATCATCCCGCCGCTCACCAGCCAGTACCTCAACCTCACGAAGAACTCGACGCTCGCGGTCGCTATAGGCTACCCGGACCTGGTGAGCGTCTTTACCGGCACCGTCTTGAACCAGACCGGCCAGGCGGTCGAGGTCATCCTCATCACCATGCTGGTGTACGGCAGCATCAGCCTGCTGATCTCGCTGTTCATGAACTGGTACAACCGGCGCATCGCGCTGGTGGAGCGTTGAGGTGACCGGCCCCGCCGCCGCCATCGGCCGTCCCGGCGCGCACCCCGACCTGCCGCCGCCCTTGGCCACGGTGGGCTGGCTCGGGTGGCTCAGGCGAAACCTGTTCTCCTCGCCGTTCAATACCGCGCTCACCTTGGCGACGCTGGTTCTGCTCTACCTCATCGTGCCGCCGCTGGTCGATTGGGCGCTCATCTCGGCCTACTGGGGCGAGGGGACCTCGCGCAACGACTGTCTAACTGAGTCTGAAGGTCTCAAGCTCAAGGAGGGCGCCTGCTGGACCATGATCCGGGCGCGCTTCGGCCAGTTCCTTTATTTCCGCTATCCCGCGCCCGAGCGATGGCGGGTCGATGTCGCGCTTCTCGTGCTGTTCGGTGCGCTCGTGCCGTTGCTCACCGAGCGCGTGCCGGGCAAGCGCTACCTCGCCGTCTTCCTGTTCGCCGTCTATCCGCCGCTCGCCGTCTGGCTGTTCTACGGCGGGTTGGGCCTCGCGGAGGTGGAGACGCCGTTGTGGGGCGGGCTGATGCTGACGGTGATCCTCGGCACCGTCGGCATCGTGTTCTCGCTGCCGATCGGCATCGTGTTGGCGCTTGGGCGCCGCTCGCAATTGCCCGCGATCCGGCTCGTGTGCGTCGCCTTCATCGAGTTCGTGCGCGCGGTGCCGTTCATTACCGTGCTGTTCATGGCCTCGGTCATGCTGCCCCTGTTCCTGCCCGACGGCGTCAGCTTCGACAAGCTGCTGCGGGCCATGATCGCCATCGCCCTCTTCGGCGCCGCCTACATGGCCGAGGTGGTGCGTGGCGGCCTGCAGGCGATCCCGCGCGGCCAGTACGAGGCGGCGATGGCGATCGGCCTCAACTACTGGAAGTCCACGGCCTTCATCGTCCTTCCCCAGGCCCTCAGGATCGTCATTCCCGGCATCGTCAACACCTTCATCGGCCTGTTCAAGGACACGACCCTGGTGCTCATCATCGGCCTGTTCGACCTGCTCAACACGGTGCTCGCCTCCACCCGCGACGCCGATTGGGCCGGGCTGTCGCAGGAGGGTTACGTGTTCGCCGCCTGTGTCTACTTCACGTTCTGCTTCGGCATGTCGCGCTACAGCCAGTACCTGGAGCAGAAGCTGCACACCGGGCACCGGCGCTAGGAGAGCATGATGGACAACGACGCCGCCACCGCCGCTGCCGCCATCCCGATCTCCGAGGAGGTCATGATCCGCATGGAGGGCGTGCACAAGTGGTACGGCCAGTTTCACGTGCTGAAGAACATCGACCTCGTGGTGCGCAAGGGCGAGCGCATTGTCGTGTGCGGGCCGTCCGGCTCCGGCAAGTCGACGCTGATCCGCTGCATCAACCGGCTGGAGGAGCACCAGCGCGGGCGCATCTTCGTGCATGAAACCGAACTTACCGACGACCTGAAGCACATCGAGCACATCCGCAGCGAAGTCGGCATGGTGTTCCAGCAGTTCAACCTGTTTCCGCACCTGACGGTGGTGGAGAATCTGACGCTGGCGCCTATTTGGGTGCGCCGGATGCCGAAGGGCGAGGCCGAGCGGCTCGCCATGCAGTACCTGGAGCGGGTGAAGATCCCGGAACAGGCGCAGAAGTACCCGGGCCAGCTCTCCGGCGGCCAACAGCAGCGCGTCGCCATCGCGCGGTCCTTGTGCATGAACCCCAAGGTCATGCTGTTCGACGAGCCGACCTCGGCGCTCGACCCCGAGATGATCAAGGAAGTGCTCGACGTGATGATCGAGCTGGCGCAGTCCGGCATGACCATGCTGGTGGTGACGCACGAGATGGGCTTCGCGCGCACCGTGGCGAACCGCGTCATCTTCATGGATTTCGGCGAGATCATCGAGGAGAACGCGCCGGGCGAGTTCTTCAACAACCCGCGCTCCGAACGCACCAAGCTGTTCCTGAGCCAGATCCTCAGGAATTAACCGCCCCCGACCCAAGCCAGCAGCCGCCCGATCCCGAGGCCGTCGATGGGCGTGTCCGTGTGCCCTTCGACGACCAGTTCGGCGATGACGGCGCCCGCCGCGGGGCCGATCTGGAACCCGTGCCCACAGAAGCCGAAGGCGTGATAGAGGCCCGGAACGCTGCGGCTCGGGCCGACGACGGGGCAGCCGTCCGCGGTGTCGCCGTCGACGCCGGTCCAGCAACGGATCACGTTGAGCGAGGCGAGATGCGGCACTGTCGCCGCCGCCAGCCGGCAAGTCGCGGCGGCCACCGCCGGCAGCGGGCGCGAGCGGGTGTAGCCGTCGTTGGCGCGGCCCTCGCCGCCGCCGAAGATGACGTTGCCGCGCGGGATCTGGCGCAAATAGAAGTCGCCGCCCACCATCCCCAGCACGGGGCCGATGCGATAGGGCGCGGGCTCGCTCACCATCACTTGCGGCACCTGCGGGTGCAGCTCGACGGCTTCCCCGAACCAGCCGGCGATGCGCCCGGCCCAGGCCCCGGCGGCGTTGACCAGCACCGGCGCGCGGAACTCGGCGCCGCCGGCGACGATCCGGAACCGCCCGGCGTCGCGCTCGGCCTCCGTCACCTCGCAGCCCTCGTGCATCGCCACCCCGGCCGCGCGCGCCGCGCGGGCGAAGGCGGGCGCGACCAGGCGCGGGTTCGCCTGGCCGTCCTCTGCGCAGAACGAACCGCCGACCGCGTCGCCGGGGAGCCAGGGAAATCGCGCCAGCAGCGCGTTGCGGCCGAGGAGTTCCAGCGCCAACCCGAGCCGGCCGGCGTCTTGGCAGTAGGCTTCGAGACCGGCCATTGCCGCCTCGTCGCGGGCGAGCCGCAGGCTGCCGGTCGCCGCGAACTCGCCATCGATGCCGATCAGCCGCGGCAGCTCGTCCCACATACGCCGGGCGCGCCGCGCCAGCGGCAGCTCGCGCAGATCGCGCCCGTTCTGGCGCACGCCGCCGAAGTTGACCCCGCTGGCGCGCTCGCCAGCGCGGTCCCGCTCGAGAAGAACGACCTTGAGGCCGCGCCGGGCCAGCGCAAGCGCTGCGGCGCAGCCGACGATGCCGCCGCCGATGACGATGGCGTCGCTCATGCTCCGAGCAGCCCCACCGGCAACGGCTTCACCGGCGGCTGGCCGCGCAGGCGGCCGACCTGCGCCGGCGAGACGCCGAGGGCGCCGGCCAGAACCTCCGCCGCGGCGGGGCCGCAGACGCGGCCCTGGCAGCGTCCCATGCCGATCCGACTCAGCGCCTTCGCCGCGTTGATCTCGCGGGCATCGCGCGCCGCCGCCCGCAACTCACCCGCCGCGATGGCCTCGCAACGGCACAGGATGGTGTCGTCCGCCATGTCGCGCGCCAGCCGGTCGGGGAACGGAAACGCCGCGTCGAGGCCGGCGCGGAACCGGGCGAGCCGCTGAAGGCGCCGTTCGATGAGGGCGTGGCGAGCCATCGGCATACTCGTTCCGATATCCTCGAGCGCGGCGAGCGCGGCGCGTTCGCCGGTAAGCTCGGCGGCGTCGGCGCCGGCAATACCGGCCCCGTCGCCGGCGAGATAGACACGCTCGCAGCCCTGCGCGCGACCTCGCGCGTCCGTTTGCGGCAGCCATTGACGAGCGCCGGCGTCGAACTCGAAGGCGCAGCCGGCGAGATCGGCGAGTTGAGACTGCGGAGTAAGTCCATAACCGACTCCCATGGAATCACACGAGATTTCCATTTCGCGCCCTTTCGTGCGGTAACGAAGTGCGCCAACCGAGGCATCGCCCAGCGCGGCCGCCGGTAGCGCCTCGTTCACGATGGGGATGCCCCAGGCGCGCAAGCGGGCGACGAAATAGAGGCCCTTCGCAAGGGTGGACGGCTTGGCGGCGAGGTGCTGCAGCACGCGCCACGGCGGCGCGGGCGCGGCGTCGAGCACGGCCGCGACATCGGCGCCCGCCTTGGCGTACTGATAGGCCACGAGATAGAGCAGCGGCCCGGTGCCGACGAACACCGGGCGTTCCCCGATGGCGCAACCTTGGTACTTGAGCGCCACCTGCGCGCCACCTAGCGTGAACACGCCGGGCAGCGTCCATCCGGGAAAGGGAATCACGCGGTCCATCGCGCCGGTCGCGAGGATCAACGCGTCGTACGGGACTTTGTCGAGCCCGCCCGCGCCCGCCACATGCAGCTCGCCGCCGTCGATGTCCCACACCAGCGTGTCCGGCCGATAGTCGATGCGCGGCAGCGCCGCGTCGAAGGCGGCGCGTGCAGCCGGGTCGCCTTGCCGGCCTCGAAGCCGTACAGAGCGCGCGCCGGGCGCGCGAACCCGCATCCCGCCGGCGGGCGGCGGTAGATCTGCCCGCCGGAAAGCGATGCCTCGTCGATGACGATGGGCGGCAGGTCGTGGGCCACGAGCGTGAGCGCGGCGTGCATCCCGGCGGGGCCGGCGCCGACGATGACAACGCGGGGCCCGGTCATGATGTCGTCAGCACCGACATCCCGTCTTCGACAAGCGTCGTGCAGGCGCGCGCCCGCCGGCCGTTGGCAAGTTCCACCCAGCAGTCCTGGCATGCGCCCATCAGGCAGAAGCCCGCCCGCGGACCGTCGCCGAACTCCGAGCGGCGCACGCGTCGGCCGTCGTTGAGCAGCGCCGTCAGCAGCGTATCGCCCCGCAGCGCCTCGACCGGCCTGCCGTCCACGACGATGGCGACGCGCGCGCGATGCGTTTCCGCCAGGCGCCTGAACTGACCGGTCACGGCAGGCGCGGCTGCTGATGGGCTGGAATGAGGCCGGCGCGCCGCGGGTCGTCGATCGTCTTGGTCGCCTGCTTGTACGGCACGAAGCCGGCGCGCTGATACATGCCGAACGACTTCGGGTGGTCGAGGGTGCAAGTGTCCACGGTCAGGCGCTGCGGGCGGTGCTGCCAGGCGGCGTCGACGGCCCAATTGAGGAAATAGGGTCCCAGCCCGCGGCCGGTGAACTGCGGCACCAGGCCGAACAGCGCCAGGTTGATGTCCGGCGCCGGACGGCGGTCGAGCTCGGCGAAGCCGGCCGGCACGCCGCCCACGTAAAGCACGTAGATCTCGACCTTGGGGTCGCCGATGATGGCGCTCAGCACGGCGTCGTCGAGCTTGCGCCGGTCGATCCAGAACCACGGTTCGCCCACGGTGTTGTAGAGGTAGCGATAGAAGCCGAGGGGTGGGTTCTCGGCGCGCAGCAGCGCTAGCTTGCCGGCCGGCGTCGGAATGGTGGGGCGCGTCGAGGGCGCCGTCATCTCCATGTAGGTGACGACCACCTCGATCCGCTCGGGCGCCGGCTCCCGCTTGTCGTTGAGCGGCTTCGCCATGACCAGCCGCGGCTGGGCGGCGTAACCGAGGTGGGCGTAGAAGTCGCGCAAGCCCGCATTGGGCTCGCGGATGAGCAGCATCGCCTTGGGCACGTCCTGCCGGGCGAGCCATGCCTCCGCCTCGAGCACCAGGGCGCGACCGTGGCCGCGACCGCGTAGGTCCTCGGTCACGGCGGCGCGGTAGAGCCAGCCGCGATGGCCGTCGTGGCCGGCCAACACCGTGCCGACGATGCGCCCGTCGATCTCGCCGACCAGGAGCACGGCGTTGGCGTGCGTGGCGGCGAAGGCTACTTCGGCGGCGGGATCGGCGCCCGGTCGCACCAGCCCGGCGGCGGTCCAGAGCGCGACGACCTCGGCGCCGTCGGCAGGCAGGCCTACGCGAATCTTGAGGCCCGTCATGGCTCAACCGGGGTGTCGGCGCCTCGGCCCCACTCGGCCCAGGAGCCGTCGTAGAGCGCGAGGTCCTTGTAGCCCGCAAGATGCAGGGCGAGGAAAAGGACGGCGGCCGTGATGCCGGAGCCGCAGGTCGTCACCACCGGCCGCGCCCGGTCGATGCCGGCGGCGGCGAGGCGCTCGGCAAGCGCATCGGCCGCAAGCAGCGTCCTGCCGGCGGGGTCCATGAGGTCGGTGTAAGGCAGGTTGAGGCTGCCGGGAATATGGCCGGGGCGCCGGCCGGGCCAAACTTCCGGCTCGGCGCCGTTGAAGCGGCCGGCGCCGCGCGCATCGACGACTTGCTCTCGCCGGCTTTCGAGGTTGCGCAGCATCGCGGCCCGGTCGCGCACCAGCGCGTGGTTCAGCCGAGCGGTGAAATGGCGTTCGCGCGGCCGCGCCGGCGTGTCATCCACCGGCCGCCCCTCGGCGAGCCATTTCGGCAGGCCGCCGTCGAGCACGGCGACATCGTCGTGACCGAAGGCGCGGAACATCCACCAGGCTCGGGCGGCGCTCATCAGCCCGTGGCTGTCGTACACCACGATGCGGTTGCCGTCGCCCAATCCCAGCCGGCGCACGCGGGCGGCGAACTTCTCCGGGCTCGGCAGCATGTGCGGCAGGTCGCTGTCGGTATCGGCGATCTCGTCGATGTCGAAGAAAACGGCGCCGGGGATGTGGCGCGCCTCGTACTCGGCCCGGGCGTCGCGCCGCTGCGCCGGCAGGTGCCAAGTGGCGTCGGCGACGCGCAGGTCCGGCGCTTCGAGATGGGCGGCGAGCCACTCGGTGCTGACCAGGCTGTCGGGACTGGCGTAAGGCATCGCGCGGCGCCCTCAGGACCGGAACGCAAGGTTGATGCGCCGGTTCTGGCGGCCCTTGTTCTCGATCTTGACGACCTCGACCGGGCCGATCTCGCCGGTGCGGGCCACGTGCGTGCCGCCGCAGGGCTGCAAGTCCACGCCTTCGATCTCCAAGAGGCGCACGCGGCCCTGGCCCATCGGCGGCTTCACCGACATGGTGCGCACCAGTTCGGGGCGCGCCGCCAACTCCTCGTCGGAGATCCAACGCGGGCGCGTCGGGCGGTCCTCGGCGATGAGCCGGTTGAGCTCGGCAGCGATGCGCTCCTTGTCGAGTTTGGTGTCCGGCAGGTTGAAATCGAGCCGGCCCTTGCCGTCGCCCACCTGGCCGCCGGTCACCTCGCCGCGCACCACCGCGGACAGTAAGTGCATGCAGGTGTGCATGCGCATGAGCCGATGGCGGCGCGTCCAGTCGAGCTCGGCGACGACCGCGGTGCCGACGGGCGGCAGGACGCCGCCGGGTCGCGGCAGGTGCAGCACCTCGTCGGGCGAGCCGCCCTTGCGCGTATCGACGATGACCACGCTCGAGCCGTCGGCGAGGCGCAGCGCGCCCACGTCCCCCGGCTGGCCGCCGCCCTCGGGATAGAACACCGTGCGATCGAGGCGGATGCCGCGCTCGTCCGCCGCGGTCACCCGCGCCTCGCAGGACTTGGCATAGGGGTCGTCGCGGAAGATCAATTCCATCTACGCCAGCCACTCCGGAACGGGCAGGTTCTTCGACTTGAGAAACTCCGGGTTGAACAGGCGGCTCTGGTAACGCGTGCCGAAGTCGCACAGCAGGGTGACGACGGTATGGCCCGGACCCATCTCCTTGGCCAGCCGAATGGCGCCCGCCACGTTGACGCCGCTGGAAGCGCCGACACAGATGCCCTCGTATCGCAGCAGGTCGAAGACGATGCGCAGCGCCTCGTCGTCGGGAATGAGGTATGCCGCGTCCACCGCCGCGCCCTCCAGGTTCTTGGTGATGCGCCCCTGGCCGATGCCCTCGGTGATCGAGCTGCCTTCGGCCTTGAGCTCGCCGTACTTGTAGTAATTGTAGAGTGCGGCGCCGGGCGGATCGGCCAGCCCGACGCGGATCTTCGGGTTGCGTTCCTTGAGGAACGCGCCGACGCCGGCGAGCGTTCCGCCGGTGCCCACGGCCGAGACGAAGGCGTCCACCTTGCCGTCGGTCTGGCGCCAGATCTCCGGGCCGGTGCTGCGGTAGTGGCCCTGGCGGTTGGCGACGTTGTCGAACTGGTTCGCCCAGACGGCGCCGTTGGGTTCGCTCTTCGCCAGCTCCTGGGCGATGCGCCCGGAGACGTGCACGTAGTTGTTGGGGTCCTTGTAGGGCACCGCCGGCACCTCGCGCAGGTCGGCGCCGCAGATGCGCAGCAGGTCCTTCTTTTCCTGCGACTGGGTGTCCGGGATGACGATGACGGTGCGGTAGCCGCGCGCGTTGCCGACCAGCGCCAACCCGATGCCGGTGTTGCCGGCGGTCCCCTCGACGATGACGCCGCCGGGGCGCAGCAGCCCCTTCTCCTCGGCGTCGAGCACGATATAGAGCGCGGCGCGGTCCTTCACCGAGCCGCCGGGGTTGAGGAACTCGGCCTTGCCCAGGATTTGGCAGCCGGTCGCCGCCGAGGCGCGCGCGAGCCTGATCAGCGGCGTGTTGCCGATGGTGCCGACGAAGCCGTCGCGGATATCCATGAATGAGGCGCCCTCGCTACGGACCGGGGCGATCAGTAGCGGCACTCGATGAACAGCGTGAAGGCCTTGGCCCTCTCGGCCACGTCGGCGGCGCTCAGGCTCTCGCCCGAGGCGGCCCGCAGGTACGCGACGCCGCTCGTTTCCAAGAGCGCGCGGGCGATCTCGGACTTGATGGCGAAATTCACGTTCTGGGGGATGAAGCCCTGCTCCAGAGCGTAATTCTTCGACATTGCCGACGAATTGATGCCGACGACGTTGCCGCTGCGGTCGAGCAGCGGGCCGCCGCTGCTGCCCGGCTGAATCGGCGCGGAGACTTGCATCTGGGCCACGTTGTCCCAGATGCCGGCGAGCGCGGTGACGGCGCCGGTCGTCACTTTGACATCGCTCGACAAGACGTCGCTGAGTGGATAGCCGATCGCCACCACGTCGTCGCCAGGGCGGATGCCCTTGCCGTCGCGGAACGAGGCGACCGCGGGCGCGGCGCGCCCCATCCGCAGCAACGCCACATCGTTGGTCTTGTCCGTGCGTATGACGGCGAGCGGCGTGGCCTCGCCCCCGAGGTATCCGGTCAAGGACGCGCAATTCTCGACCACGTGCTCGTTCGTGATCACGTGGCCCTCGCGGCTGACGACGAAGCCGCTGCCCGTGGCCGTGGTGCCCGCCGGCGGCCGCTGGCCTGCACCCGGCTTCAGCTTGACGGCCGTCGCCTTGCACTCAAAGGAGTTTAGGCAGCCCGTCGACCATGTCCGGCCCGACCCTATGCGGCACTGCATGTCGATGATGGCGTCCGCGCCGGCGGCATAGGCGTTGCGCTCGACCAGGAGGATGGCGTCGTGCTCGCTCGGCAGCGGCTCGAAGATTGTGTTCTGGCACGACTCGCCCGTGATCGGCCCGATCGTCGTGTATTGGCCGGGGTCGAGGTCGCGCGCCAGGAAGACGCGCACCGCCGCCTGCGGATCGTCGACGCGCGAGAGCACCGGCTGGAAGGCTTCCTCTTGCTGGCAGCCGAGCAACGCCAGCGCGGCGACAACGAGGCCGGCGGAAGTTGCATACAGTCCTGTCATGGGGGCACCACACGGCGTCTATCGGCCTGGCGGCAACTTTGCTGCATCACCCGCCGCTTCGCAAGGTCGCCGACGGACCGGGCGACAGGGGACGGAAGTGGCGCGGCACATGGCGGAACGGATAGCGCGTAAGGTCGGGCGAAGCGGGGCCGGGCGCATCGACCTCGATGATGGCGGCGCACAGCGGGCCGAACGCGGCGCGGAAGTGGTTCTTGGCCTTGACCAGGAGAAGGCGCGTCGCGCCAAGGTCGATGCCGTGCAGCGCGAAGTAAGCCGGATCGTTGGGCGCCTGGCAGGTCTCGGTGACGATCACTTGCAGCGGTCCCTCCGCCAGCACCGCCGTGCGCCCGAGGTCCACCGCAAGGCCGGTCTCCATCGGCCCGCTATTGCGGAACCGGCCGCGGGTCAGCCGGGCGACTTGGCCCGTGAACGGCACGGGCGGGCCGTAAACATGCGTGAGACGGCCGCCCAGAGTCCCTGCGAAGTTTCCGCCTTCGCCCAGACGATGGGCCTCGGCGACGGTCGCCGGGTCGCAGAAGAATGCGAACACGGTCGAGCATGCGGGCCGCGCGTCGATGAGCGCCCGGAACAGGAACGGCGTATCGGCGATGCCGCCCGACAGCGGGTTGTCCGACGGATCGAGGACGGCGGCGGGGCCCGGTCCGGCGAGGGCCTGGGCGATGCCCTGCTCGGGCGCGGGGAGGGTGACGTAGAATTGTTCGCGCCGGAGGGCGAGCGCGCCGACGAGTTCCATGGCGATGCGGCGGGCGAGTCCGTGATCGCCGTCGGTGTGGACGAGCGCGCTCGCTCCGGCATGGGGCGAATCCCCGTAGGCGAATCCGCCGAACACCGTGGCGTCGAGCACGCCCGGCTGCCACTCCCACTGGCGGGCGAGGGCCGCGACCTCGGCCATCGGCCCGTCGGTCGTGCGCATGTTGAAGCTGGGCAGCAGCGCCGGCAGCTTGGCGAGCGCGCCTGTGGGACGCACGGCGCCGGCGACCGCGAGGTCGAGCAGCCGCAACGCCTTCTCGCCGGTAGCAAACATGTCGGTGTGCGGGTAGGTCTTGTAGCCGACCGCAAGGTCCGCGAGCTCGATGAGGGGTGCTCCCAGATTGGCGTGCAGGTCGAAGCTGGCCGCGAGCTTCGCGCCGCCGATCGCGCCCCGCACCTCGCGCAGAAGATCGAGGTCGGCGGCGGGGCGGGAGGGCGTCGACATCGCCCCGTGCAACGACAGATAGACGGCGTCCCAGCGCCGCGCGGAAAGCCCTTGCAGTAGCTCGCGGCGGATGGTCTCGAAGGCCGCGTTCTCGATCGGTCCGCCGGGCGGTGCCGCGGCGCAGCGCAGGAACGTCACGTCCCAGTCCGCGCGTGCTTCGGCGAACGCGACCGCGGCGCCTACTTCGGTCGCCGTGCCGCGATAAAAGGCGCGGGCGGGTTCTTCGTCACACCATTCGCGCCGCTTGAAGTCCTCAAGCCGGGTCTTGACCGGCGAGAACGAGTTCCCCTCGTGCCAGAACCGGGCGACGGCGAGCCGTCGCAAGGCTAGACCGCGCCCCATTTCCGGCGCAGCGCCTCGCGGTTGAGGAGAAGCCACTGCAACGCGATGATGGTCATGGCGTTGGTGATCTTGCCCGCCTCCAGCATGGCGCGCACGGCGGCAAATGGCAGCACCTCGACCCTGAAGAAACCCTCATATCTCGTTGTTTTGTCGATGATGTCCACGTCTTCATCCGTCATGCCATGCCCCCAGGACGCGGATTGCGCGGTGGCTGGCACGGTAGCTCGCGCCACCAATATATAGGCCGCCATCGCGGCCGAGCGCCCGTGGCGGGCTTGCGCGGGTGTTGGACACCTCATCCGAGACGCCGCACCGGGGGGCCATGAATTTCTTGATAATCATAGGCGAACGGTGCTTTGCTGTCGGTCGAATGAACGAGAACAAGGTGCCGCCGCGGTTTCGGCCGGCGCTCGTGTCCTGGGGAGGACATCCAGACTTGGCAAAGTTCGACAGCGCTTTCGGCACCTAACAGGGAGACGCCCATCATGAGTACCAGAGATACGCTCAAGGAAGTTCATCCATACCTGCCGACCCTTGCCGAGCAGTTCAAGGCAGGCAAGGTCGACCGGCGCGAGTTCCTGCGGACCTCGACGCTGCTCGGCCTGTCGGCGGCGGCGGCCTATGCCCTGGCGGGCGTTCCCGACACCGGGTCCCTGACCCGGTCGGCGCGCGCGGCCATGGGCGGCACGGTACGCCTCTCGATGCGCGTGCAGCCCATCGAGAGCCCGCACACCTACTCCTGGATTCAGGACTCGATGATGTCGCGCAACGTCATCGAGTACTTGACGCTGACCGGCTCCGACAACGTCACGCGGCCTCACCTGTGCGAGAGTTGGGAGGCGAGCGACGACCTGAAAACCTGGACGCTGAACCTGCGCCAGGACGTGAAGTGGTCGAACGGCGATGACTTCGTCGCCGATCACGTGATCTGGAACATCAAGCGCTGCCTCGACCCCGCCACGGGCTCGTCGGTTCTCGGCCTGATGAAGGGCTACATGATGAACGACGCCGGCGACGCGCTGTGGGACGCCAACGCCATCGAGAAGGTGGACGACCATACCGTCCGTCTCAACGCGCGGGCGGCGCAGCTCGCCGTTCCGGAGCACTTCTTCCACTATCCGTTCCCCATTATGCACCCGAGCTCCGAAGGGAAATTCCCCGGCGTCGGCTCGGTTGGCACGGGTTGGGCCGAGATGACCGAGTACGAACTCGGCAAGAAGTGCGTCGTCACGAAGCGGCCCGGCTATTGGGGCGGCGACGGCGCGCTCGACTCGGTCGAGTACATCGACCATGGCGACGACCCGGCGGCCCATGTCGCGGCCTTGGCCTCGGGCCAAGTCGACGGCATCTGGGAGGTGCAAACCTCGCAGCTCGCCGCGCTGCAGAAGATGGAGCACATCAAGATCTATGACTCGGCGACCGCCCAGACGGCGGTGGCCCGCATGGTCATGACCAATCCGACTTGGCAGGACGCCCGTGTGCGCAAGGCGATGCGGCTTGCCATCGACACCGAGAAGGTCCTGCAGGTGGCGTATCTCGGCCTCGGCCTGCCGGCGGAGCATCACCACGTCTGTCCGGTGCATCCCGAGTACGCGAAGCTGAGCTTCATGAAGCAGGACATCGAGGGGGCGAAGAAACTGCTGGCCGACGCCGGCAAGGGCGACGGCTTCGAGGTCGAGTTGGTCGCCAAGAAGGACCCGGATTGGGAGTCGCGGGCCTGCAACGCCATGGCCGAGATGTGGAAGCAGGTCGGCGTCAATGTGAAGGTGACGGTGCTGCCCTCCGACCAGTTTTGGGAGATATGGGACAAGCCGACGAACCCGTTCGGCTTCACCACCTGGACGCACCGGCCGCTGGGCGTCATGGTTCTGGGGCTCGCCTACCGGACAGGCGTGCCGTGGAACGAGAGCCAGTTCGCGAACCCGAAGTTCGACGAGCTGCTCGGCAAGGCGGAAGGCACCCTCGACGTGGACAAGCGGCGCGAGGTGATGGCCGAGATCGAGACCCTCATGCAGGAGGAGGGCCCGATCGTCCAACCGCTGTGGCGCTCGGTGTTCACGGCCATGGACAAGAAGGTGAAGGGTTACGCCGCGCATCCGACCGGCTACGTCTTCCCGTGGCAGTGGTCGATCGAGGGCTAGCACCGAAGCCGATGGGGCGGGCATCCAAGCGGGTGCCCGCCCTTAGTTCCAAGTCTGGCGGCCGATCCGATAGCCGGGGCGCGGCATGACGGCATTCTTTGCCAAGCGGATCGGCATGCTCCTCTTCATCATGCTGGTGGTGTCGTTCCTCGTCTTCTTGACGTTCGAGTTCTCACCCATCGACCTGGCGCGCAGCGCGCTTGGCCCGTTCGCGACTGAAATGCAGTTGGCGTCGTACCGCACCGAGCACTGCCTCGAATGGCCGGTCCTGGAACGCTATATGACGTGGCTCGGGGTGGCGCCGAATTGCCAGGGTGAGCACAAGGGGATTTTCCAGGGCTATTTCGGGTATTCGTACCAGAACAGGGCCGACGTCGACGTGTTCATTTGGGATCGCCTCGGCAACTCGGCGATCCTGGCGCTGCTGGCCTTCGCCGTCATCGCACCGCTTTCGATCGTGCTCGGGGTGGCCGCCGGCATGCGGGAGGGATCGCCGCTCGACCGCGTTATTTCGCTCTTCAGCACGATCACGACGTCGGTGCCCGAATTCGCCATGGGCGCCATCCTGCTCACGATCTTCGTGGTCTGGCTACGGGTGCTGCCGGGCACCGCGACGCTCGAAGCCGCTGGCAATTGGTCCATTGCATCGCAACTCGTGCTGCCGGTGGCGACGCTGACGGCGTACTACCTGGGCTATCTCGTGCGCATGGTACGCGCCTCGATGGTCGAGGTGATGACCCGGCCCTATATCCGCACCGCAATCCTGAAGGGCCTGTCGTTCCCGGAGGTGGTGTTGAAGCACGCCATGCGCAACGCGTTGATCACGCCGTTCACGGCGATCCTGCTGCAGCTCAACTTCCTGTTCACCAGCGTGGTGGTCGTCGAGGCCGTGTTCGGCTTTCCGGGCTTTGGGCGCATGCTGGTCCAGGCCGCGCTGCGCGGCGACGTGGCGACGGTCGAGGCTGCGTCCCTGTTCGCGGTCCTCGTCGTGGTGACCTCGCAGATCGCCGGCGATTTCGCCTACATGATTCTCAACCCCCGCATTCGGTTCAGTTGAGGCGAGAGGATGAGCGCCAACGCGGCTCCTCCCATGGCGGCGCGAGGCGAACGGGTCCTGCCGGCTTGGCTCGCCAATATCCGCTTGCTCGGCGAATCGCCGGTCGGCACGGTCGGGGCCTGCATCGTGCTGTTTTGGTGCCTGGTCGCGATCTTCGCTCCGTGGCTGGCGCCTTACGATCCCAACGCCAACCAATTCGATGTCGGGCCGGTGGCGCCGCCGTCGGCGGCCTATTGGCTCGGCACCGACGACCAGGCGCGCGACATCCTGTCGCGCATCATGCACGGCTCGCGCATCGTCCTCACGATCGCGCCATTCGCGACGTTCTGCGCTTATGTGGTGGGCTGCGCCATCGGGCTGCTCGCGGGCTACTACCGCGGCTGGGTCGACACGGTGCTGATGCAGGTGTGCAATATCATCCTGTCGTTTCCGGTGTTGATCCTGTACGTCATCATCATGGTGAAGTTCGGACCCTCGGCCCTCAACATCGTCGCGGCGGTGACCTTCGTGGCCTCGCCGCAGGTGGCGCGCCTGGTGCGCAGCCAGACGCTCGAGCTGCGCGAGCGCGAATACGTCGCCGCCGCCAAGATGCGCGGCGAGTCCGCGTGGTACATCATGCTGTTGGAAATCCTGCCCAACGCGCGCGGACCGCTGATCGTCGATGCCTGCTTGCGCACCGGCTACACGGCGATCACTATCGGTACCTTGGGGTTCCTAGGCGTAGGCCTGCGGCCGCCCGATCCCGATTGGGGCGGCATGATCAGGGACACCTATGGCTTCCTGCTCGGCGGCGACGTCCACATGGCCTTGGCGCCGGCCTTCGCGCTGTCGTCGCTGGTGGTGGGGTTTAGCCTGCTGGCCGACGGCTTGCGGGAAATCAGCCTGCGCGACTGAGGAGAGGCGGCTGTGGACGAAACCGCGACTAGCGGCCCCGTCCTCGAGCTCGACAACGCACGCATCTCGTACTTCACGCGCGCGGGCGAGATCAACGTCATCCCCGGCGTCAGCTTCACGCTGGATCGCGGCGAATCCCTGGGGCTGGTGGGCGAATCCGGTTGCGGCAAGTCGACGGTCGCCTTCGCCATCGTGAATTACCTGGGCGGCGCCGGGCGGCTCACCTCGGGGCGCATCCTGTTCGAAGGCCGCGACACCGCCAAAATGTCACGCGAGGAGTTGCGCGCCATCCGCGGCCATAAGTTCGCCATGGTCTACCAGGACCCGATGTCGAGCCTTAACCCGGTGATCCCGGTCGGCCGCCAGCTCATGGAGGTGCCGATCATCCACCAGAGGGCGAGCGAGGAACAGGCCCGCGCCCGCGCCATGCACATGCTGCGCGAGGTGAACCTGCCGGATCCGGAGTCGATGTTCGATCGCTACCCGCACCAGATTTCGGGCGGCCAGCAGCAGCGCGTCGTCATCGCCATGGCGTTGATGTCGGAGCCGTCGCTGCTGATCATGGACGAGCCCACCACGGGCCTCGACGTGACGGTCGAGGCGGCCGTGCTCGATCTCGTGCGCGAGCTGCGTCGGCGGCACAACACGGCCATCGTGTTCATCAGCCACAACCTCGGCACCGTCGTCAGGGTGTGCGATCGCATCGGCGTCCTCTATTCGGGCGAGTTGGTCGAGGAAGGCCCGATCGTCGACGTGTTCCGCAACCCGCGCCATCCCTATACGCGCGGTCTCTTGGAGTGCATCCCGGTGCTGGGCTCGGACAAGCACTCGGCCGGCCTGGTGCCGATCCCGGGCCAGGTGCCGCCGGCGCTGTACCGCCCGCAAGGCTGCGTGTTCGCGCCGCGCTGCAAGTACGTCGAGGAGCCACGCTGCACGGGCGGGCGAATCCCGACCGACCGCGTCGCGGGCTCGAAGCGCCACCGCGTCCAGTGCGTGCGGAGCGCCGAGCTACCCGCCTGGCAACGTCCCGCGGCGAGCGCCACGGCGGCGACGGCGGAACGGGGCCAGGCCGAAATTCTCGCTATCCAGCACTTGCGCAAGGTCTATCGCCAGTCGGCCAGCATCTTCGCCGGCGGCGGCGGTTACGACGTAAAGGCCGTCAACGACATCTCCATGTCGGCCGGGCGCGGCATGACGCTCGCCATCGTCGGCGAATCGGGGTGCGGCAAGTCCACCTTCGCCAAGGTGCTGACCGGGCTCGAGCCCGCGACCGGCGGCAAGGTTTTTCTCGGCGGGCAGGAGATCGGGGCGGTGCCGGTCGAGCGGCGCGACAGCCGCCTCAAGCGCAAGCTGCAGATGGTGTTTCAGAATCCGGACAGCACGCTCAACCCCAGCCATTCGGTGGGCTTCGCCGTCGAGCGCTCGCTGCGCCGCCTCAAGAGCTTGGGCCGTCGCGAGTCGCGCGATGTGGCGCGGGGCCTTTTGGAGACGGTGAAGCTGCCGGCCGATTTCGCGCGGCGTAAGCCGCGCCAACTGTCCGGCGGACAGAAGCAGCGCGTCGCCATCGCCCGCGCGCTCGCCGGCGACCCCGAGCTGCTCATAGCGGACGAACCGGTCTCCGCCCTCGACGTATCGGTGCAGGCGGCGATCATCAACCTGCTGATGGAGCTGCAGAGCTCGCGCGAGACCGCCATGGTGTTCATCTCGCACGACCTGTCGGTGGTCCGCTATCTCGCGGACACGGTCGCGGTCATGTATCTCGGCAAGATCGTCGAGTTCGGCACGGCGGAGGAAGTATTCGCGCCCCCCTATCATCCCTACACCGAGGCGCTCATGTCGGCCGTGCCGGTCCCCGATCCCGACATTCAGCAGAAGCGCATCATCCTCGAAGGGGCGATACCCAGCGTCACCAACGTGCCGCCGGGCTGTCCGTTCGCCACCCGCTGCCCGCGTAAGGTGGGGGCGATCTGCGACACCACGCCGCCGCCCGAGCACCGAACGCCGAGCGGGCACCGCATCGCCTGCCACATCCCGCTCGACGAGTTGCGCAAGGTCGACCCGGTCATCCAGAGAGCGGCGGAGTAGGGTGCAGCGCGGCGCGTCCGCCGACCTCGACATGACGGAACCCGTCGCGCTCAGGCGTTCGCTGGGGCTGCCGCTCGTCACCCTGTATGGGATCGGCGTCACCGTCGGCGCCGGCATCTACGTGCTCGTGGGCAAGGTCGCCGGCACCGCCGGTCTCTACGCCCCCGTCGCTTTTCTCATCTCGGCCGTGCTCGCCGCCCTGACCGCGCTGTCCTATGGCGAGCTGGGGGCGCGCTATCCCTACGCCGCGGGCGCCGCGATATTCGTCCAGCGTGCGTTCGCGTCGCCCTCGTTCTCGACTCTGATCGGCCTTCTTGTCTTGACGACGGCGGTGGTTTCGAGCGCGGCGATCGTCATCGGCTTCACGGCGTATCTCGAAGTCGTCGTGGCGCTGCCGGAATGGCTGGCGCTGACGCTCCTCATGATGGCGCTGGCGGCGATCGCGGCTTGGGGCATCACGCTCTCGATAACGCTCGCCGCCTGTTTCACGGTCATGGAAGTGTGCGGCCTGCTGCTCGTCGTCGGCTACGGGGCGGACGCGCTGCCGACGTTGGCGGAGCGGCTGCCGGAGCTGCTGCCGCCGTTCTCCGCCGGGGCCTGGGGCGCGATACTGTCGGCCGCGCTGCTCGCCTTCTTCGCCTATATCGGTTTCGAGGACATCGTCAACGTGGCCGAGGAAGCAATCGATCCGGCGCGCCTGGTGCCGCGCGCCATCGTGCTGACGATCGGGATCACCACCGCGCTCTACCTCGCGGTGGCGCTCGTGGTGGTGCTCAAATTGCCGCCTGACGTGCTGGCGCGGGCCGGGGCCCCGCTGCTGCTGGTCTTCGCCGACCCGAGCGGCCCGCCGGCGCGGGCCGTCGGCCTGATTGCGGTCTTCGCGGTCCTCAACGGCGCCCTCATCCAATTGATCATGGCCTCGCGCCTGCTCTATGGGCTGTCGCGCCAGGGCTGGCTGCCGGCGGTCGTCGGCCGGCTCCACCCGCGCACGCAAACTCCGATCGTGGCGACCGTCCTCGTCGCGGCAGCCGTGCTCGGGCTCGCCCTGCTGCTGCCGATCATCCGGCTTGCCGAGGTCACGTCCTACCTCACGCTCGCGGTCTTCGCCGCCGTCAATGTTTCGCTCGTCGTCATCAAGCTCAGGCACGGCGAACCGGAAAAGGGCCAGATGCGCGTGCCCCTCGCGGTTCCGGCGCTCGGCGCCCTCGCGTGCGGCGCGATGGCGATCCTCAACCTGTTGCGGGCGGCCGTTTAACGAGCGCCAATCCGGTTCGGCTACAAGGCGCCGGTCTGGTAGTCCCGAATGGCCTGGCGGATTTCCGCTTCGGTGTTCATGACGAAGGGACCGTAGCGGGCGACCGGCTCGCCGAGCGGCCGGCCGGCGACGAGGATGAGGCGGCTCGGTGCGCCGGCGGCGGCGTATTCGACTTGGCTGCCCGCGCCCAGCACGGCCAACTCGCCGCGCTCGACCGCTGGCGTATCGCCGGCGCCGATGCCGACCGCGCCTTCGTACACATAGGCGAACGCGGCATGGGCCGGGGGCAGAGGGTGGCCGAAGCGGGCGCCGGCCGGCAGTTCGATATCGAGATAGACCGGCTCGGTGGCGATGCCCTGCACCGGCCCCTCGACCTCGCCCAGCCGCCCGGCAATGACCTTCACCCGCGCGCCGCCGGCAACCTCGACCACCGGAATCGCCTCCGGCGCGATATCCTGGTAGCGCGCCGCCGTCATCTTGTCCTTGGCGGGCAGGTTGACCCAGAGCTGGAAGCCGCGCATCAGGCCGTCCTCCTGCTCCGGCATCTCCGAGTGGACGATGCCCCGGCCGGCGGTCATCCACTGCACGCTGCCGGGCCGCAGCAGGCCCACGTGCCCCTTGTTGTCCTCGTGGCGCATCCGCCCGGCCAGCATGTAGGTCACCGTCTCGAAGCCGCGATGCGGGTGGCTGGGAAAGCCGCCGATGTAGTCCTCGGCCCGGTCCGAGCCGAACTCGTCGAGCAGCAGGAACGGGTCGAGGTCCGGCAAGGCCGACGATCCGATGAGACGGGTGAGGCGCACGCCGGCGCCGTCGCTCGTCGGGCGGCCGCGCACGCGCTTGACGACCGGCCGGGAGGCCGGCTCGGACCCGTTCTCGCCGGCGGTTTCAAAACGGGCATGGGTCTTGGTCATGCGAGGCTCCCGGGGTTTTCGCCGTAGCGACATATGGGGTGTCGGTCGTCGATTTGGAATAGGACAGCGCCGCGCCCGGCACTGGCTAGTTTCCTTCCGCGCCTAGGGCGGCGGCGATCAGGGTGTGGAAATGGTGCACGGCGTGCTCGCTTATCTGCGTGCGGCCGCGGTCGACGACGAAGCGCCCTTGCGTGTAGCCGCGCGAGCGCAGGCCCCGCTGCACTCCCTCGCACAGATTGTTGTCCTCGACCTGCAGCACCTCGTTGGCGTAGTCGATGCGCGCCTTGCGCTGCTCGGTGAGCGTCCTGTCGAGATAATAATAGTCGGCCACCTGGAGCGTGCGCTCGGCCGAGAGCGGCTTCAGGTAAAACATCGCCATGTTGCTGTCGCCCGGCGCCACGTTAACGGTCGTGGTCGGCCACAGCCACCAGAACGCGGCGACCTGCGACTTGTCGTTGGGATCGAACTTGAAGGCCTTGTTGTCGGGCCGTCCGCTGCGGCTCACGTGGGTCGAGTGGAAGGCGTGGGTGGTGGACCGATAGCTCGACATGTCGACGAGCTGAGCGAAGGCCGGGTGCGCCGGCTCGCAGTGGTAGCACTCGAGGAAGTTGTCGACGCAGACCTTCCAGTTGGCGTCGATCTCCCAGCTGCGGCTCGCCGCCTTGGTGAGCTTGTCGAAGTCCGGAGCGTAGTGCCTGATTTCCGCCAGCAGGCCGCCGGCCTGGCTCGCCAGCGGCGCCGCGTCGCGGTCCAGGTTGACGAAGACGAGCGGGCCAAGCTGCTCCACGCGCACCGGCTTCAGGCAAAACTCCTTGGCGTCGAAGCCGGCCACGTTCTCGGTGCCGCGCGCCGAGCGCAACTCGCCGGTCAGACGATACGACCAGGCGTGATAGGGACAGGTGATGACCCGCGCCCGGCCGGCGCCGCGCAACAACTCGTGCGCCCGGTGCGAGCACACGTTGTAGAAGGCCCTGAGCTCTCCGTCCTTGCCGCGGGCGACGAAGATGCCCTGGTCGAGCACGCTGGCGGTGATGTAGCTGCCGACCTCGCTCAGCTCCTCCGCGTGGCCGACGTATTGCCAGCTGCGGAAGAAGATCGCCTCCTTCTCGCGCTCGAAGATGTCGCGCGCGGTGTAATAGCGCGCCGGCAGCGTGAAGGAATGCGCCGGATCGGCGGTCAAGCGGCGTTCCCAGGTGGGAGTAGCGATGTTCTGCATGGCGGCACCTCGACCGACGCCGTTCATAGCAGAAACCGACGCCCGCCGCCAATCCGGCGCCTTGCCGCCCGCCGCGCCGGCGCCCTAAAGTGCGCCAACTGGGGAGGGCACATGGCACGCGATCCTCGTTACGACGTTTTGTTCGAGCCGGTCAAGATCGGCCCGGTCACCGCCAGGAATCGCTTCTACCAGGTGCCTCATTGCAACGGCATGGGGCATGCCCTGCCGCGCAGCTTGGCGGCGATGCGCGGCATGAAGGCGGAAGGCGGCTGGGCGGTGGTGTGCACCGAGGAGGTCGAGATCCACGCCAGCGCCGACATCTCGCCCTTCCACGAGGGCCGGCTGTGGAACGACGACGACGTTCCGGGCCTGGCGCTAATGGCCGAGGCCGTGCATCGGCACGGCAGCCTCGCCGGCATCGAGCTGCAATATAGCGGCCTCACCGTCGCCAATCGTTACAGCCGCGAGGTGCCGATGGCGCCGAGCCACCTGGTCGGCACCAACTACGATCCGGTGCAGGCGCGCGCCATGGACAAGACCGATATCCGCAACTATCGCCAGTGGCACCGCAAGGCGGCGCTCAGGGCGAAGCGCGCCGGCTTCGATATCGTTTACGTTTACGCGGGGCACGACCTCGCGCTTCCCATGCATTTCCTGCAGCGCCGGCGCAACCAGCGCGGCGACGAGTACGGCGGCAGCCTGGAGAACCGCGCCCGGCTGCTGCGCGAGGTGATCGAGGACACCAAGGACGCGGTCGGCGACACTTGCGCCGTGGCGGTGCGGCTCGCGGTGGACGAGCTGGCCGGCCCCGGCGGCATCACGGTCGATGAATCCCGCGCAGTGATCGAGATGCTGGCGGAGCTGCCCGACCTGTGGGACGTGAACGTGAGCGACTGGCAGAACGATTCCATGTCCTCGCGCTTCGCCGGCGAGGGGTTCCAGGAACCGTACATCGCGTTCGTGAAGAAGCTGACCACGAAGCCGGTCGTGGGCGTGGGTCGCTTCACCTCGCCGGACGCCATGGTCTCGCAGGTCCGCCGCGGCATCCTCGACATGATCGGCGCCGCGCGGCCCTCCATCGCCGACCCTTTCCTGCCGAGGAAGATCGAGGAAGGGCGGCCGGAGGACATCCGCGAGTGCATCGGCTGCAACATCTGCGTCAGCGCCGACTACACGGTGACGCCGATCCGCTGCACCCAGAACCCCACCATGGGCGAGGAATGGCGCAAGGGTTGGCATCCCGAGATCATCCCGGCCAAGGGCTCGGACGACACGGTGCTGGTGGTGGGGGCGGGGCCGGCGGGCCTCGAGGCGGCGCGGGCGCTCGGCCAGCGCGGCTACCGGGTGCATCTCGCCGAGGCGGGCGAGGAGTTGGGCGGGCGAGTCGCGCGCGAATCGCGGTTGCCGGGCCTCGCCGAGTGGGCGCGCGTGCGCGACTATCGGGTGCACCAGATCGGCAAGATGGCGAATGTCGAGGTCTATCGTGCCAGCCGGATGACGGCGGAACACGTGCGCGAGCTGGCCGCCCCTTGCGTCGTCATCGCGACCGGCGCGCGCTGGCGCAAGGACGGGGTCGGCCGCCAGCACGCCTTTCCGGTGCCCGGCTTCGAGGGGCCGAACGTGCTGACGCCCGACGACATCATGGCCGGGGCGACGCCGCAGGGGCCGGTGGTGGTGTACGACGACGACCACTACTACATGGCCGGCGTGCTGGCGGAGAAACTGCGGCGGCAAGGCTTCGAGGTCGCCTTGGTGACCCCGGCTCTCGCGCCGTCCATCTGGACGACCAATACGCTGGAGTTCAAGCACGTGCAAAAGCGGCTGCTGGAACTCGGCATCGCAATCGTGGCCAACCGCGAGATCGCGGCCTTTCGCGGCGACCACGTGGAGACCGCCTGCGTCCATACCGGGGCGAAGAGCGTGGTGCCTTGCGCCTTGCTCGTCACGGTGACGGCGCGCCTGCCGGAGGACCAGCTGGCGCTGGAGCTGCGCGCCGACGAAACGGCGTCCGCCGCCGGCATCCGCAGCGTGACCGCAATCGGCGACTGCTTGGCGCCCGGCAGCATCGCGGCGGCGGTCTATGCCGGCCATCGGTTCGCTCGCGAATTCGACGGACCGCCGCTGCCCGAGGTGCCGTTCCGCCGCGAGTTGACGATCGTCTCCTGAGCCGGTCACGGCGGCGAGGCCGCCTCGCCGCGTGGGTCGAGTTCGGGCGCGCCGTAGGTGCCCTGGCTCAGCGGCACGGCGACGAAGTTGCTTTGCTGGCTCGGCCTGAGCGCCCGGCGCAGGGCCATGCGCAGCAATATGAAGCCGGCGATGGCGGCAAGCGCGGCGCTCAGGAACACGAACAGGCCCGCCGCGCCGAGCGGACGCATGGCCGCCGCGGCGACCGCGGGGCCGATGCTGGCGCCGAGACCCCAGGCGAACAGCAGGCCGGCGCTGGCGGCGATGAAGTCCTTTCTTGCGACGTAGTCGTTGGTCTGGCCGACGCCCAGGCCGTAGAGAGGCGCCGTCATGGCGGTGGCACAGGCGATGAGGCCGAGCAGCCAGGCGAATGAGCGAACCTCGATGAAGACGACGGCGCCGGTCGCGGCGGCGCCGGCGATGGCACAAACGAGCATCAGAGGACGGCGCCCGAAACGATCCGACAGCATGCCGATCGGAAACTGCAGCCCGAGCGCGCCGATGGTGCCGAGGCTGAGCAGTAGCGACAGCTCGGTCGCCGAATAGCCGGTCGCTTCCGTATACACCGGCAGTAGGCCGTAAAGCGATGTGTTGACGAGGCCGGAGCCGAAGCAGACCAACATGCCCGACGGCGAGATGCGATAGAGGCGCAGGATGCCGAAGTGCTCGCGGTGCCCGATCTCCGGGTGCCCGACCTTGGTGAGGGCCATGGGGATGAGCGCGGTGGCCACGAGAATCGTGATGAGCGAGAACAACAGGCGGCCGTCGCCGCCGTTGAGGTTGAGCGCGAGCGGCCCGAGGCCGCCCGCCGCCCAGGACACGGTGGTGTAGAGCGCGAAGACCCGGCCGCGGTTGCCAGAGGTGGCCTTGTCGTTGAGCCAACTCTCGGCGACGACGAACAGCCCGGCCATGGCGTAGCCGAGGGCGGCGCGCAGCGCTATCCACACATACGGCTCGTTCAGAATGGCGTGCGACAGCGCGGCGTTGGCGCCGATGGCCGCGAACACGGCAAAGGCCCGGATATGGCCGACCCGATCGATGGCGCGGTGGCAGGTGAGCGTGCCGACGAGGAAGCCGGCGAAGTACGCCGACTGGACGATGCCGATCAGCTCGGTCGGCACCGCCCGGCGGACGAGCAGCAGGCCGACCAACGGCCCCATGGCGCCCAGCGCCAACTCGAGCAATACGACCGCAAGAAGCACCGGCGCGATCGGGCGCAACGCGTTCAGCATGGCGGCGAGCATTATTCGACCAGCGGCCCTTGGCCGCGCTTGTAGAGCCCGGCCGCGACGATGAGGCGCTGGATTTCGCTGGTGCCTTCCCAGATGCGATCGACCCTGAGCTCGCGGTAGAAACGCTCCGCTACGTTCTCGCGCATGTAGCCGCGCCCGCCGAAGATTTGCACCGCCCGGTCGGCCACTCGGTTCGCCATCTCGGAGGCGTAGAGCTTCGCCATCGAGCATTGGGCGTGGCTCACCTTCACGTCCTCCCCGGCGTCGATCGCCATGGCCGTGCGATAGGTCATGAGGCGGGCCGCCCACAGCTCGGTCAGGCTGTCCGCCAGCATGAATTGCACCGCCTCGGTCTCGGCGATCGGCCGACCGAAGGCGACGCGCTCCTTGGCGAAGGCGGTCGCCTCGTCGATGAGGCGCGCCGCGGCCCCGCAACAGCGCGCGGCGATCATCAGGCGCTCGTAACGGAACCATTCATAGGTGAAGCCAAGGCCGTCGCCCTCGGCGCCGATCCGATTCCTGGCCGGCACGCGCACGGCCTCGAAGCGGTAGATCGGATGGTGCGCGGCATAGCTGTGCATGTAGGCGGGGGTGCGCACCAGCCGGACGCCGGGCGCGTCCTTGTCGACGAAGAACAGCGCGTGGGCGCCGGCATGGGGGCCGGCCGTCAGCTTGGCCTGGAAGATGAAATGGTCGGCGCGGTTGGCACCGGTGACGTGCCATTTCTCGCCATCGAGGATGTAAGCGTCGCCCGCGGCCCGCGCCGTCGCCGAGATGGCGTCCACGTCGGAGCCGGCGCCCGCCTCGGTGATGGCGTAGCATTCATGGCGCACGCCCTGGATGTTCGGCTTTACCCAGGTCTCGATCTGATAAGGCGAACAGGCGTCGAGCATCCAGCGGGCGGGGGAGGGGAAACACCAACCGAGCGCGTTGGTCACGCGCCCGATCTGCTCCGACACCACCGCTTGCTCGAGCGTGGTGAGCCCGCCGCCGCCCACCTCGCGCGGCATGGCCATGCCCGCCAGTCCCAACTCGCGGGCGATGCGGCGGTGGCGCTCGCGCAACGGCGCCGGCAGTTCGCCGCCGCTCATTTCGGCGTCGACCTCGTGCGGGATCAGCTCCGCATCGACGAAACGGCGGACCTTCTCTTGCCAGGCGCGGGCGCCGGCGGGCAGGGGGTAGGACATGTCAGGCGCCCGGCGCCGCCGGCAGGCTCGCGATCGGCACGGCTGCGCGCACCATGTCGTGCAGCTGCCGGACGCAAATCTCCTTCTCCGACAAATAGCCTGCGCCGTAGCTTTCGCTCACGAGCCCTTCCTGCACCGACAGGATCAGTTCGTCGTCCTCGCGCATCACCTGGGTATTGATGCGCCGCGACAGATATTGCGCCGCCCGCAGCTCGCGCGACGGGTTGGGCAGGCGAAACGAGCGCCCGCGGATGCGGCACTTCCCGGGCGCGGTGGGCACGATGGTGAAGTAGTCCATGTGATCGCAATAGACGTCGAAGGTGACGTTCGGCAGCAACACGTAGTACGCCCAGGCGCGCCGGCGTTCGGGCGCCAGGTGCGCGAGTTCGGGCAAGAGCTTTTGGTAGTGCCGCTCGCTCCAGTTGCTCGACGGCGCGTCCTTTAGCCAATGGACCGCACGCGACACGTTCGATGCTTGCGTCTCCACCTCGTAGCGCGCGCCGAACAGACGGTACAGTCCAGGATGGCCTACGGGCACGTGATAGCCCTCGAGGAAGTTGTCCGCCGCGTTCTTCCAGTCCACGTCCTTGTCGGCGCTCCACGCCGCTCCGTACGGCTCCATGTCCTCGAAGCGGTACTGCGCGAGTTCGGCGTCGTAGGGCGCGAAGCGCTCGGCGACGCTGGGCCCTCCGCGCCGGAACTTGACGTAGACGAAGCCGCGATGGGTCTCCACGTCGATCGCCTTGAGGGCGATCGACGACTTGTCGAGGCCGGGGAAGCCCGCCTCGCTTGGCACCGCCTTGAGAGTGCCGTCGAGGCCATAGGTCCAGCCGTGGTAGAAGCAGCGGATGGCGCCCGCGCAGTGCCCGCTGTCGCCCCGCACCACGGCGGCGGCGCGGTGGCGGCAGACGTTATGGAACGCGCGCAAGACCCCGTCATCGCCGCGCACGACGAACGCGCGCTCGCCCATGACGTTGAGCGTCGCGTAGTCGCCGCCCGCCCGCACCTCGCTCGCATGGCAGACGAGTTGCCAGTTGGCGAGAAACAGGTGCTGCTTCTCGGCCGCGAAGACGGCGTCGTTGCGATAGGTCCAGCCCGGCAGGGTCTCGATACGGGCGTTGGCAATGGTCATGACGCCACCCTTCTTCGGTCTTCCGGCGCGGCCCCGGCGCCGGCGGAAAAATGCCCCGGGAACAGGGCGGCGAGGAACGCGAGGCTGGTTCGCTTGGCGGTCCGGCGGTCGACGCCTTGCGGGTTCACCAGGATGTCGAGCCACAGCCCGTCGATCATGGCATTGAGACCGCGCGCGGCCAGATCGGCATCCACTTCGGGGTAGCCCCCTTCCTCGATCAGCCGCTGGCACAGCGTGCGGGTCTGCTGCAGGAAATCATCCGATGCCCGCGCGCACAGGCGCAGGTATTCCGGGCGCCAGCGCGCCTCGCCCCAGAAGGCGTACCAGACGGTCACCTTCTTGCGGCTGGCGGTCGCCGGGTCGAAGTCGGCCTCGACCATGGCCAGAAGCTGAGCCGCCGGCGAGGGGCCGGCGCGTGCCGCCACGGCCCGCCAGTGGGCGTCGTACTCCTCCACCATGTGGCGCAGCGTGGCCGCGAATAACTCTTCCTTGCTCCTGAAATAGAAGTTGACGATGCCCTGCGAGAGTTTTGCGTGCCTCGCCACCTGGGCGAGCGTCGTTTCAGCGAAGCCGTGCCTGGCGATGGCGCCGATGGTGGCCTCGATCAATTGCACGCGGCGCAGCTGCTTGACCTGGGCGCGGGACATCGCTGGCACTCCAATTGGCCCACAACTCATACACGAAAAAAGACTGTAAGGCAATGAGTAAACTTATGAAATTAAGTTTCATTGAATGAGCGATCAATCAGTTTTCCGGCCGTGAAGAGGGCGACGAGCGGGCCCGGCCGCCGACGCGCGCCCGCGTTGCCGGTGCCCCTTTTCTTGCTATGCTCCGGCGTTCAAGGAAAGGTAGGCGATGCCGTTCGATTTCGCGCCGAGCGAGGAACAGAGGATGCTGGTCGAGACCGCCCGGCAATTCCTCGACAAGGAGATCTACCCGTTCGAGCGCGAAGTGGACCGGGCCGGCGAGGTGCCGGAGGAACTGGGCCGGCAGATCGCCGAGCGCGCCAAGGCGGTAGGCTTGTTCGCCGCCAACATGCCGGAATCGGTCGGCGGCGGGGGGCTCGACAACGTGAGCCTCGCGCTCCTCGACCGCGAGCTGGGCAAGGTCGGCTGGGGTCTGCGTGGCTACGTGGCGCGACCCTCGGCGATCCTCATGGGCTGCCGGGGCGAGCAGGTCGAGCGCTACCTGCTGCCCTGCGTCAAGGGCGAGCGCAAGGAGTGCTTCGCGCTCACCGAGCCGGGCGCCGGTTCGGACGTCATGTCCATGACGACCAAGGCGACGCGCGACGGCGACGGATACCGCATCGACGGCTCCAAGCATTTCATCACCGGCGTGGGCGTGCCCGACTTCGCCATCGTGTTCGCTTCGACGGGCGTCGACGAGACGGGCAAGCGCCCGCGCAAGCGGGTCACCGCCTTCCTTGTCGACCGCGGCACCAAGGGCTTCGAGATGCGCCGGGGACCGCGCTGCGTGAGCTATCGCGCCTACAACAACTATGAACTCAGCTTCTCCGACTGCCGCGTGCCGGGTTCCCAGGTGCTGGGCGAGGAAGGCAAGGGCTTCGAGCTGGCGAACAAGTGGCTCGCCGACACCCGCATCCTGGTGGCCAGCACGAGTTGCGGCAAGGCCGAGCGGCTGCTGCAAATGGCGACCGAATGGGCCGCCTCGCGCAAGCAGTTCGGCCAGACCATCGGCCGCTTCCAGGGCGTAGGCTTCAAGCTCGCCGACATGGCGACCGAGTTGCAGGCGGCCGATCTGCTGACCCTCAATGCCGCCTGGAAGCTCGACCGCGGCGCCATGACCGACGCCGACGCGGCCATGGCCAAGCTGTTCGCGTCCGAGATGCTGGGCCGGGTCGCCGACCATGCGGTGCAGATCTTCGGCGGCATGGGGCTGATGGAGGAAATGCCGGTGGAGCGCATGTGGCGCGACGCCCGGGTCGAGCGCATCTGGGACGGCACCTCCGAAATCCAGCGCCACATCATCTCGCGCGCGCTGCTGCGCCCGCACGAGCGGTGAACGCCACGAGGGACCGATGTTCGAACCCGGCTTGCTGAAGGGAAAACGCATTCTGGTGACCGGCGGCGGCAGCGGCCTCGGCTTCGCCATGGGGCGGCGCTTCCTCGAGCTGGGGGCCGAGCTGGTCATCTGCGGCCGGCGCAAGGAGGTCCTGGACGAGGCGGCCGGCAAGCTTGCCGCCGACACCGGCGGCAAAGTGGCCGCCCTGCCGTGCGACATCCGCGACGCCGGCGCCGTCGAGGGCATGATCGACGCGATCTGGGCCGAGCGCCCGCTCGACGCGTTGGTCAACAACGCCGCCGGCAACTTCATCGCCCGCAGCGAGGAGCTGTCGCCGCGCGCCGTGGACGCGGTGGTGAACATCGTGCTGCACGGCACCGCCTACGTGACGCTCGCCTGCGGCAAGCGCTGGCTCCAGGATCGCCGCCCGGCCAGCGTCCTCAGCATCGTCACCACCTATGCCTGGACCGGTTCGGCCTATGTGGTGCCGTCCGCCATGGCCAAGGCGGGGGTGCTGGCGATGACGCGCAGCCTGGCGGTCGAATGGGGCGGGCGCGGGATCAGGCTCAACGCCATCGCGCCCGGCCCGTTCCCGACGCCGGGCGCGTGGGAGCGTCTGGTCCCACGGCCCGAGCTGGCGCGGGCGTTCGAGGCGAAGAACCCGCTCGGCCGGGTGGGCGAGCACGGCGAACTGGCGAACTTGGCGAGTTTCCTCCTGTCCGACGGCGCCGGCTACATCAACGGCGAAGTGGTCACCATCGACGGCGGCGAGTGGCTGCAAGGGGCCGGGCAGTTCAACTTCCTGGGCCAGATGATGAGCGAGGCGGATTGGGCGGCGCTGAAGCCGAAGAAGAAGGGTTGAACCAAAATTTGTCGTCCCTCGATTCGGAATCTTGCCAGCGGGCGAATCGTCTGATACTTCGAGCGGTAGTAGGTGTGCGGCAAGGCGCTTGGCGCGTCTTTCGCCCGAACCGGCGGCATCTGCGGGGGTGGGGCCGAGGTTAACGTTCTGTTAACCAAGACGCGCATTGAGTCGGCCTCGCCCGCGAGCGTATGAGACCGCATCTAGAGTAGGCTCAATGCGACAGGTTACGGCGTTCCTGATCGGCTGTCTGTCGCTGCTCATGGGCTGCAGCGAGTTGGACGACCGCGAGTTCGACGTCGCGAGTCCGCCGCCGCGCACCGGCGCGGAGGTGGCCGAGGCGGCGGAGTCGCAGCAGGTCCCGCCGCCACCCGAAGCGCTGCCGGTGCCGCAGAGAAAGCCGCCGGTCGTAGCAGGCGTGGCAGTCAGCGATCCCGAGCAGCTCATCGGCCTGGACAGCGCCCGCATCGCCGAGCTGTTGGGGCGACCGGCCGCCGAGGCCGAGGTTTCGCCGGCGCGGGTGTGGACATACAAAGGCAAGAGTTGCGTGCTGCAAATCTTTCTGTATCCGGAGATCAACACCAAGGAGTTCCGGGCGCTCACCTACGCCATCAACAACGGCACTGATGCGGTGGGGCGCCAACAGTGTCTCGAGGAGGTGCTGCGAGCGAATGCCACCGGATAACGCCGAAAGCGAGGTTCGTAGTCCCCGCGGCGAAGCGCCGCGGATCGCCATCGTCGACGACGACGCGCTGTTTCGCGAGTCGCTGGGCCTCAACCTGGTCGAGAACGGCTATGCGGTCGACGAGTTCGAGGACGGCGCCGTGGCGCTCAAGCATTTCCTGGCCGGCGGCTCGGCGAGTGCCATCCTGCTCGACTGGCGGATGCCCAACCTCGACGGCCCCGGTCTGCTGCGGCGCCTGCGCGAGAGCGGCATCCAGGCGCCGGTGATTTTCCTCACCGTGCTCGGCGAGGACACTTACGAGGAAGCGGCGCTGCGCGGCGGCGCCGTCGACTTCATCGACAAGTCGCGCAGCCTGCCGATCATCCTGCAACGCCTGCGGCTCATCGCCGAAGGATCCAAGCGGGCGGCGGGCCTCGACGGGTCGCCGGAATCCCCGACCGCGATCGCCCGCGGCAAGCTCGAGTTGCGCATGGACACCAGGCGGGCGCTGTACGGCGGGCGGATGGTCGATCTTACGCTCACCGAGTTCAACATCGTCCGGCTTCTGGCCAGCGTGCACGACACCGACGTCTCCTACCGGCAGATTTACGACCTGGTGCGCGGCAAGGACTTCGTCGCCGGCTTCGGCGAGGAGGGCTACCGCGTCAACGTGCGGTCCTTCATCAAGAGGATCCGGCACAAGTTCCGAGAGATCGATGAGCAGTTCGACTGCATCGCCAATTACCCCGGATTTGGTTATCGCTGGCTCGACCCCGCTTAGCGCGGGCGGCGCGGGCAAACTCGGGAAGCGCAGGCCCGGTCGGTCGCTCGGCGGCCGGCTCTTCCTGCTGCTGGTCGTTTTCATCGCGGTGCCGCTGGCCCTCTATTACAATCTCCAGAGAGCCGAACTGGAGCGGCACGAACTGCTGCAACAAAGCGTGCTCGAGCAGGGGCGGCTGCTGGCGCTAGCGCTCGAGCCGCTGCTGCGGCAGACCGAGCCCTCGCCGCTCATCACGCTGGGCGAGGAGCTGCAGCGCTATCACGACCCGAGCCGGCGCATCCGCGTCCTGTTGCGCCCCGCCGACAAGGCCGGCGTCGACAGCTTCTTCCTGGTGGCCTCGGCGCCGGCCTTGGCTAGCACGCTGGTGAGCTTCGAGCGCGACGAGCTGGTTCGCCAGGGCATCCTCGACAACGTGGCGCAGACCTGTATCGGCAATCAGCCGCTGTCCGATCGCTATCGCGATCCGGAAGGCCGCGAGGAGGTGCTGACCTCGCTCATCCCGATCAAGAGCGACGCCGGCTGCTGGGTGGTGGTGTTGTCGCATCCCCTCGAAAGCCTGCTCGGCACCAGCCTCGGACGGCCCTATTGGACGCGGGCCGAGGTGCGCGTCGCGGCGGCGATCTACCTGGCGATGGCCTTGCTCACCTTCGGGGTGTTCTGGAGCATTCGGCGCAACGTCGTTCGGTTCCGCGAGGTGGCCCGCGCGCTGCGAACCGGCGACGGCGGCGAGCAGTCTTTCGCCGCGCAGAACGAATTGAGCGAGCTCGCCGGCGTGGCGGAAGAATTCGACCGGCTGATCGCGACGCTGCGCGATTCCGCGGAGCGCATCCGCCAGGCCGCCGAAGACAACGCACATGCGTTCAAGACGCCGATCGCCATCATCCGCCAGTCGATCGAGCCCTTGAAGCGCGTCGTACCGAGCGAGGACGCGCGCAGCCGGCGGGCCCTCGCCGTGCTGGAAACCTCGGTCGAGCGGCTCGACCAACTGGTTTCCACGGCGCGCCGCATGGACGAAACGGTCGCCGAATTGCTGATCCCGCCCCGCAAGCCGGTCGATTTCTCGCAGCTCCTGCAACGGATGGTGCTGGCCTACGCCAACCTGGGCGAGGCGCGCGGCGTGCGGCTCACCGCGGCGATCGACGCCGGCGCGGTCATCCGGGCAAGCGACGATCTCTTGGAAACGGTGGTGGAGAACATCTTCGACAACGCGCTCAGCGTGTCGCCCAAGGGTGGCGAGATCGCGGTGCAACTGGTGCGCCAACAAGGCGTTGCCGAGCTTACCGTCCGCGATCAAGGCCCGGGCGTGCCGGCAGAGGACCTGGAACGCATCTTCGAGCGCCGCTTCTCCGGCCGCGAGGACGATTCGGCCAATGGCGATGCCGGCGCGCCGGGCGCGCAAGACACGCCGCACGCCGGCATCGGGCTGTGGATAGTTCGGCGCAACGTCGAAGCGATCGGCGGCCGCGTGTGGGCCGAGCGCGAGCCCGCCGGTGGGCTCGCGTTGTGCCTGCGAGTGCCGCTCGCCGGTTAACGTGGGATTCACCGAAGTTAACCGCGCGCTGAAGCGGTTTCGCAGGATGTGCGAGCAAGGCTCTCACCCGACATTCCCCAGATGAACCCCAGTTCCGAGCGTCAGAGTAGCCATTTGGGCTC